>NZ_JAYMHD010000032.1:0-21998 GCF_035656535.1 Streptomyces sp. H51 | reverse complement strand
GAGAACTGCCGTCGGCCGGTGTCGTTCGAGCCGGTCGTGCGGCGTCTGCTGGCGGAGGGCCACAGCACGTTCATCGAATGCAGTGCCCACCCGGTACTGGCCTACGGCGTCATGGAGACCGCCGAGGCGGCAGGCGCCGACGCCGTCGCGCTCGGCACCCTGCGCCGCGGCGAAGGCGGCCTCGCACGTTTCTACACCTCGCTCGGCACCGCCTGGAGCCGCGGCATCCCCGTCGACTGGACCACCGTCCTCGCCGGACGCGGCGCGTGCACGGTCGACCTGCCCACGTACGCGTTCCAGCACCGGCGCTTCTGGCTGGAGTCGGCGCGGGCCGACGAGGCCGCCCCCGCCCCCGGTACGGCCGACCCCGCGGAGGCGGGATTCTGGGCGGCCGTCGACGACGGCGACACCGACCGGCTCGCCGCCACGGCTGGCCTGGACGCCGACCGGCCGCTGCGCGAACAACTGCCCGCGCTCGCCGCATGGCACCGCGGCCGCCGCGACCGGGCCACCATCGACTCCTGGCGCTACGACATCCAGTGGACCCTGCTGCCCGACAGCGGCGCCGACCGGCTGACCGGCAGCTGGCTCGTCGTCGAACCGGCCGACCCGGCCGACGCCGACCAGGTCGAGGCCGTGGTCGCCGCCCTCGCCGCCCGCGGCGCCGACGTCGACCGCCTGCCCCTCGACCCGGCCGCCGCCGACCGCACGGCCTGGGCCGCGCGGCTCACCGGCACCGACACGGCCGGGGTGGTGTCCCTGCTGGCCGGCGCCGCCGACCCGGACAGCGCCGTCACCGGCACCCTCGTCCTCGTCCAGGCCCTCGGCGACGCCGGAGTGACCGCGCCGCTGTGGGTGCTCACCCGGGGGGCCGTCGACACCGGGTACGACGCGCCCGCCGACCCCACGCAGGCCATGCTGTGGGGGCTCGGCCGCGTCGTCGGGCTCGAACAGCCGCGCACCTGGGGCGGATTGGCCGATCTGCCGGAGACCTTCGACGAACGGACCGCCGCCCGGCTGGCCCGGCTGCTCGCGGGCGGCCTCGGCGACGAGGACCAGGTCGCGCTGCGCACGAGCGGCGCCTACGCCCGGCGGCTGACCCGTGCCCCGCTCGGGGACGGCGAGCCGGTGCGGCGCTGGCAGCCGCGCGGCACCGTCCTGGTCACCGGCGGCACCGGCGGCGTCGGCGCCCGGGTGGCCCGGCGTCTGGCGGCCGGCGGTGCCCGGCACCTGGTCCTGACCAGCCGCCGCGGCCCGCAGGCGCCCGGAGCGGCCGGTCTCGCCGACGAGATCCGCGCGCTGGGCGCCGAAGTCACCCTCGCCGCCTGCGACATGGCCGACCGTGAGCAGGTACGGGCGGTCCTCGACGCGATCCCGGCCGAGACGCCCCTGACCGCCGTCGTGCACGCCGTCGGGATCGTCCAGTCGACCCTCGTGGAGGAGATGACCGTCGACGAGTTCCGGGAGATCAACGCGGGGAAGGCCGGCGGCGCCCGGCACCTCGACGAACTCCTCGGCGACACCGAACTCGACGCGTTCGTGCTGTTCTCCTCCAACTCCGGCGTCTGGGGCAGCGGCCGGCACGGCGGCTACGCACCCGGCAACGCCTACCTCGACGCGTTCGCCGCCCGGCGCCGCGCCCGCGGCCTGACCGCCACCTCGCTCGCCTGGGGCGCCTGGGGCGGCGGCGGGATGATGGAGGGCGACGGCGTCGAGGAGTACATGCGCCGCCGCGGCGTGCTGGAGATGGACCCCGAACTCGCCCTGGACGCCATGTTCCAGGCCGTCGAGCACGACGAGGTGTTCCGCGCCGTCGCCGACGTCGACTGGGAGCGGTTCGTCCCCGGCTACACCTCCGGACGGCCCAGCCCCCTCATCAGCACCGTGCCGGAGGCCCGTCGCGCCCTGGCCGCCGCCGAGGCACCCGACCAGGACGGCGGCGACACCGGTGCGGCCGCCGAGTTCGGCCGGCGGCTCGCCGCGGCGAACCCGGCCGAGCGGGAGTCCCTGCTGCTCGGCCTCGTCCGCGACAAGGTCGCCACCGTCCTCGGACACTCCTCCGGCGATGACGTCGAACCGGGCCGCGCGTTCAAGAACCTCGGCTTCGACTCACTGACCGCCGTCGAACTGCGCGACCGGATCGGCGCCGCCACCGGCCTGAAGCTCCCGGCGACCATCGTCTTCGACTACCCCAGCCCGGCCGCGCTCGCCGCGCACCTGCGCACCACCCTGCTGCCGGGCGGGGACGCGCCCGTCGGCGGGGTCCTCGACGAACTCGACCGCCTGGAAAGCGCGCTGTCCGCCGCCGACCCCGACACCGACACCCGCACCAAGCTCAGGCAGCGCCTCCAGGCCCTGCTGTGGACCGTCGACGAAGACGCGCACCCAGGCGCCGGAACGGCCGAGGGCACGGACGCCCTGGAGACGGCCACCGCCGACGACATGTTCGCCCTGCTCGACAAGGAACTGGGCACCTCCTGACCCGTCCCCCGGGGGCCGGGCCCACGCCCGTTCCCCGGGGGCGGCTGCCCGCCATGCCCGACACCGGCCCACGGCCGGCGAACCGCCCCACGGAGCCCACGGAGACACCGACATGGCGCAGAGCCAGCACACCGAGAGCAACGAGGCGAAACTCCTCGAATACCTCAAGCGGGCGACGGCCGACCTGCAGCAGACCCGCAAGCGGCTGCAGGCCGTGGAGGCCGCGGGCCACGAGCCCATCGCCGTCATCGGCATGGCCTGTCGCTACCCGGGCGGCGCCGACACCCCCGAAGCCCTGTGGCGGCTGGTCGCCGACGGCGGCGACGCCGTCGGCGCCTTCCCCGGCAACCGCGGCTGGGACATCGACGCCCGCTACGACCCCGACCCCGACACCCCCGGCACCAACTACGTGCGCGAAGGGGCCTTCCTCCACGACGTCGACCGGTTCGACGCCGCCTTCTTCGGCATCTCGCCCCGCGAGGCGCTCGCCATGGACCCCCAGCAGCGGCTCGTCCTCGAGACCGGGTGGGAAGCCGTCGAACGCGCCGGCATCGACCCCACCACCCTCGCCGGCAGCGCCACCGGCACCTTCATCGGCTTCAGCGCACTCGACTACACCACCGGCCTGACCGACGTCCCCGACGAACTCGAGGGCTACATCGGCACCGGCAACCTCGCCAGCATCCTGTCCGGCCGCCTCGCCTATTTCCTCGGCCTGGAGGGGCCGGCCGTCACCGTCGACACCGCCTGCTCCTCCTCCCTCGTCGCCCTGCACATGGCCGCCCAGGCCCTGCGCACCGGCGAATGCTCACTCGCCCTCGCCGGTGGCGTCACCGTCATGTCGAACCCGGCCGGCTTCGTCGAGTTCAGCCGCCAGCGCGCCCTGGCACCCGACGGCCGCTGCAAGGCCTTCGCCGCGGCCGCCGACGGCTTCGGACCCTCCGAGGGCGCGGGCATCCTCCTCGTCGAACGCCTCTCCGACGCCGTACGCAACGGCCATCGGATCCTCGCCGTGATCCGCGGCTCCGCCGTCAACCAGGACGGTGCCTCCAACGGCCTCACCGCGCCCAACGGGCCCTCCCAGGTCCGCGTCATCAAGGCCGCGCTGGCCGACGCCCGGCTCACCCCGGCCCAGGTCGACGCGGTCGAGGCGCACGGCACCGGCACCACCCTCGGCGACCCCATCGAGGCCCAGGCACTCCTCGCCACCTACGGGCAGAACCGGCCCGAGGACCGACCGCTGTGGCTCGGCTCCGTCAAGTCCAACATCGGGCACACCTCCGCCGCCTCGGGCGTCGCGGGCGTCATCAAGATGGTGCTCGCCATGCGCGAGGGCCTGCTGCCCCGAACCCTCCACGTCGACGCGCCCTCCGACCGCGTCGACTGGAACTCCGGCGCCGTCCGACTCCTCACCGAGGCCCGCCCCTGGCCCGAGACCGGCCGGCCCCGCCGCGTCGGCGTCTCCGCCTTCGGCATCAGCGGCACCAACGCCCACCTCATCCTCGAACAGCACCAGCCGGACGCCGAGGACGCCCCGGAACCCACCACGCCGGGCGCCCTCACCGCCGACGACGCCCCCTGGATCCTCTCCGCCCGCACCACGGCCGCGCTGCGCGGCCAGGCCGCCCGACTGCGGGACTGGAACGCACAGCTTCCCGGCCTCGACCCGGCCGTCGCCCTGGCCACCACCCGCACCGCCTTCGACCACCGCGCCGCCTTCATCGGCGGCGACCGCGACACCGCCCTGCACGCCTTCGCCGAGGGAGACACCCCCGCGAAGGTCCTCGAAGGCACGGCCCACACGGACAAGACGGTCTTCGTGTTTCCGGGTCAGGGGTCGCAGTGGGCGGGGATGGCGGTGGAGTTGTACGGGGCTTCGCCGGTGTTCGCCGCGCGGCTGGAGGAGTGTGCGCGGGCCCTCTCCGAGTATGTGGACTGGTCGTTGCTGGATGTGCTGCGGGAGGTTGAGGGGGCGCCTGGTTTCGACCGGGTGGATGTGGTGCAGCCCGTGTTGTGGGCGGTGATGGTGTCGTTGGCGGAGTTGTGGCGGTCGGTGGGGGTGGAGCCTGCCGCGGTGGTGGGCCACTCGCAGGGCGAGATCGCGGCGGCCGCTGTTGCCGGGGTGCTGAGTCTGGAGGATGCGGCGAGGGTGTCGGCTCTCCGTGCCCGTGCGCTGATCGCTCTGGCGGGGCGGGGTGGGATGGTGTCGGTGGCGGACACGGCGGATGCCGTGCGGGAGCGGGTTGCTTCCTTCGGTGACCGGTTGGCTCTGGCTTCGGTGAACGGTCCGCGGTCCACGGTCGTTTCCGGTGACCCTGAGGCGTTGGACGAGCTGATGGCGGCCTGCGAGGCGGACGGTGTGCGTGCCCGGCGGATCAACGTCGACTATGCCTCGCATTCCTCCCAGGTGGAGCTGATCCGGGACGAGGTGATCGGTCTGCTGGAAGGGATCAGGCCGCGCACCGCCGAGGTCCCCTTCTTCTCCACCGTGACCGGTGAGTTCGTCGACGGTCCGGAGCTGGGCGCCGAGTACTGGTACACGAACCTGCGCACCACGGTCCGTTTCCAGGAGGCCGTGGAGGGGTTGTTGGCGCGCGGGCATGGTCTGTTCGTCGAGTCGAGTGCGCATCCGGTGCTGACGATCGGTGTGCAGGAGACGATCGACAGCGCATCGGCGGGCGCGGTGACTCTGGGCACCCTGCGTCGTGACGAGGGCGGCCCGCAGCGCTTCCTGGCCTCCCTCGCCGAGGCCTGGGTGCACGGCGCGAAGGTCGACTGGCGTGCGGTGTACGGGCGTTCGGCGCAGCCGGAGTTGCCGACGTACGCCTTCCAGCGTCGGCGCTACTGGCTGGAGGCGGGCAAGGCCGGCCCTGGCGCCGGTGATGTCACCGCGGCCGGGCTGGCCGCTGCGGATCACCCGCTGCTGGGGGCCGCGGTGCGGCTCGCGGAGGGGGACCAGGTGGTGCTCACCGGGCGGCTGTCGCTGCGGACGCACCCGTGGCTCGCCGACCACGCCGTCGGCGGCGCGCGGGTGCTGCCCGGGGCTGTGTTCGTGGAACTCGCCGTACGCGCAGGGGACGAGGCCGGATGCGACGTCCTCGACGAGCTGACCCTGGAGACGCCACCCGCGGTGCCCGACGACGCACCGGTCGACCTGCAAGTGGTCGTGGGCCCGCCGGACCCGGCGGGGCGGCGCCCGGTCGCCGTGTACGGCCGCGGCGGCGACGACCCGGGCGCGAGCTGGACGCGGCACGCGCAGGGAACCCTGTCGCGAGCCGAAGCTCCGCCCGAGGGCCAGGAGTTGGCGACGTGGCCGCCGCCCGGTGCCGAGCCGGTGGACCTCGACGGGTTCTACGCCTCCCTCGCCGACTCGGGGTACGGCTACGGGCCGGTCTTCCAGGGCCTGACAGCCGTATGGCTCGCCGGTGACGGCGTCGGCGTGTACGCGGAGGCGGAGCTGCCCGGCGACCAGCACGGCGATGCCGCCCGTTTCGGGCTGCACCCGGCGCTCCTGGAAGCCGCGCTGCACGCGCTGGCGGTCAGCGGGCCGCCGGCGCAGGAGGGCACGGCCTGGCTGCCGTTCGCGTGGGGCGGGGTGCGGCTGCACGCCACCGGGGCCTGCCGGGTACGGGTCCATCTCACCCCGGTGGGGCCCGACGAGGTGGCGGTCACGGTGACCGACGCGGCCGGCCGGCCGGTCGCCGCGGTGGACTCGTTCGCCTCCCGGCTCGTGCCCGTCGAGGAGTTGCGGGCCGTCGCGGAGGCCGCCGGCGCCCGCGCCGGGACCCCCGCCGGCGCCGGGACCCCTCCCGCCGAGCGCGCGCCACGCCGCCGCGGCGCCGCGGACGATCCGGGAGGCGCCGCTTCGTTCACGCGACAACTGGCCCGGCTCGGCCCGCAGGAGCAGGAGCGCATGCTGACCGACCTGGTGCGCACCCGGGTCGCCGCCGTCCTCGGGCACGACGAGCACGAAGTCGTCGAGCCCGAACGCGCCTTCAAGGACCTCGGCTTCGACTCGCTCACCGCCGTCGAACTGCGCAACCGGCTCACCGCCGCCACCGGACTGCAACTGCCCGCCACCCTGGTCTTCAGCCACCCCACCCCCCTCGACCTGGCCCGCCACCTGCTCACCGAGCTGGGCACCGCACGCTCCGCGGAGGCTCCAGGCCTGCGCGAGCTGGCGCTGCTGGAGGCCGCCCTGACGGACGCGGAGCCGGACGAGGGGGCCCGGGACACCGTGACCAAGCGCCTGGAGGCGCTGCTGTGGCGCTGGCGCCGCAACGGCACCGCGCAGGCCGCCGTCCTGGACGGCGACGCCCTCGACAGCGTGTCCGACGACGAGATCTTCGACCTGATCGACAAAGAGCTGGGCGCCTCCTGACCTGCCCCACCGCCCACCGCCGCCCCTCGGGGTGGCGGCGGTCGTCCGTTCCCCGCTGCCGGGAAGGGGAGTCGACCGCCGCTATACGGGTCGCACCCCTCATTTCAGGGGTTGGCCCGATCGCGCTCGCACGCGACGGTGGCCAGGTGTCCCCGTGCCCGACCGGACCGACCGGACCGACCGGGACCCAGGAACCGGGAGCTTCCCGCGTTGCTCCTCAGCCCCAAGTCCCCAAGGAGTACCGAGCATGCCGACGAGCAACGAAGACAAGCTCCGCGACTACCTCAAGCGGGTCACCGCGGATCTCAGCCGCACCAAGCAGCAGCTGCGCGAGGCCGAGGACGCCGGGCACGAGCCGGTCGCCATCGTGTCGACGGCGTGCCGTTTCCCGGGCGGGGCCACCGATCCCGAGGGCTTCTGGGACCTGATCGCCTCCGGCACCGACGCGATCACCCCGTTCCCCACCGACCGCGGCTGGGACGTCGACAACCTCTACGACCCCGACCCGGACAAGCCCGGCAAGACCTACGTCACCGAAGGCGGATTCCTGCGGGGCGCCACCCTCTTCGACCCGGAGCTGTTCGGGATCTCGCCGCGCGAGGCCGCCGCCATGGACCCGCAGCAGCGGCTCCTGCTGGAGACCGCCTGGGAGGCCCTCGAACGCGGCGGTCACGACCCGCTGTCCCTGAAGGGCAGCGAGACCGGCGTGTTCGTCGGCGCCGTCGCCTCCGACTACGCCTCCCGGCTCACCACGCTGCCCGAGGACGCCGAGGGCTACATCGGCACCGGCACCATGTCCAGCGTCCTGTCCGGCCGGGTCGCCTACACCTTCGGCCTGGAGGGGCCGGCCGTCACCGTCGACACCGCCTGCTCCTCCGGCCTGGTCGCCCTGCACCTGGCCGTGCAGGCGCTGCGCCGCGGCGAGTGCTCGCTGGCCCTGGCCGCGGGCGTCGCCGTGATGGCGTCCCCCGCCGCCTTCGTCGAGTTCAGCAAGCAGCGGGCGCTCGCCGCGGACGGCCGCTGCAAGGCGTTCGGGGCGGGCGCGGACGGCACCACCTGGTCCGAGGGCGTGGGCGTCCTGCTCGTCGAGCGGCTCTCCGACGCCCGCCGCGACGGCCACCGCGTGCTCGCCGTGATCCGCGGCTCCGCCATCAACCAGGACGGCGCCAGCAACGGTCTCACCGCACCCAGCGAGCCGGCCCAGCAGGAGGTCATCCGCAAGGCACTCGCCGACGCCCGGCTCACCCCGGCCCAGGTCGACGCCGTCGAGGCGCACGGCACCGGCACCTCCCTCGGCGACCCCATCGAGGCCCAGGCCCTCCTCGCCACCTACGGCAGGGAACACACCGCCGAGCGGCCGCTGTGGCTGGGGTCGGCCAAGTCCAACATCGGGCACGGCGGCCCGGTCGCCGGTATCGCCGGCGTCATCAAGACCGTGCAGGCGCTGCGTCACGGCGTCCTGCCGAAGACCCTGCACGCCGACGAGCCGACCCCGCACGTCGACTGGGCGTCCGGCGGGGTGCGGCTCCTGACGGAGGCACGTCCCTGGGAGCGCGGCCCCGAGCCGCGCCGGGCCGGTGTCTCCTCCTTCGGGGTGAGCGGCACCAACGCCCACGTCGTCCTGGAGGAGGCCGACTCCGCCGAGGACGGGGACGTTGACGAGGCGGCCGTCGAGGAGCCCGCGGGACCGGTCCCGTGGATCGTGTCCGGCCGCACCCCGGCCGCCCTGCGCGACCAGGCGGCCCGGCTCCTCGCCCACGTCCGGGACGGCGCCCCGCCGGCCGCCACCGGCTTATCGCCGGCCGCCACCGGTTTCTCGCTGGCCACCACGCGTACGGCCCACCCGGTGCGCGGCGCGGTCGTCGCGGCCCGGTACGAGACGTTCCGCGCCGGCCTCGCGGAACTCGCCGACGGGGACGTCACCGGCACCACCGTCACCCCGGGCGCCGACCGTCCGGTGTTCGTGTTCCCCGGTCAGGGGTCGCAGTGGGCGGGGATGGCGGTGGAGTTGTACGACGCCTCGCCGGTGTTCGCCGCGCGGCTGGAGGAGTGCGCGCGGGCCCTCTCCGAGTATGTGGACTGGTCGCTGCTGGAGGTGCTGCGGGGTGTCGAGGGCGCGCCCGGTTTCGACCGGGTGGATGTGGTGCAGCCGGCGCTGTGGGCGGTGATGGTGTCCCTCGCCGACCTGTGGCGCTTCCACGGGATCCGCCCCGCCGCGGTGGTGGGCCACTCGCAGGGCGAGATCGCGGCGGCTGCTGTTGCCGGGGTGCTGAGTCTGGAGGACGCGGCGAAGGTGTCCGCTCTCCGTGCCCGTGCGCTGATCGCTCTGGCGGGCAGGGGCGGGATGGTGTCGGTGGCGGACACCGCGGACGCCGTGCGGGAGCGGGTCGCTTCCTTCGGTGACCGGTTGGCTCTGGCTTCGGTGAACGGTCCGCGGTCCACGGTCGTCTCCGGTGAGCCCGAGGCGTTGGACGAGCTGATGGCGGCCTGCGAGGCGGACGGTGTGCGTGCCCGGCGGATCGACGTGGACTATGCCTCGCATTCCTCCCAGGTGGAGTCGATCCGGGACGAGGTGATCGGTCTGCTGGAAGGGATCAGGCCGCGCACCGCCGAGGTCCCGTTCTTCTCCACCGTGACCGGTGCTTTCGTCGACGGTGCGGAGCTGGGGGCGGAGTACTGGTACACGAACCTGCGCACCACCGTCCGTTTCCAGGACGCTGTGGAAGGGCTGTTGGCGCGCGGGCACGGTCTGTTCGTCGAATCGAGTGCGCACCCGGTGCTGACCATCGGCGTGCAGGAGAGCATCGATGCCTCCGGGGCGAGCGCGGTGACTCTGGGCACCCTGCGTCGTGACGAGGGCGGCCCGCAGCGCTTCCTGACCTCCCTCGCCGAGGCGTGGACCCACGGCGCCGAAGTCGACTGGACCACCGTCTTCCCCGACGGCACCCGCCCGGTCGACCTGCCGACCTACGCCTTCCAGCACCGCCCCTACTGGCTCGACGACGACGCCGCCGACGACACCACCGCCGGTGCCGCGCACGCCGCCGACGAGACCGACACCGCCTTCTGGACGGCTGTCGAGAGCGGCGACCTGGCCGGGCTCGGGGTCAGCGGCGACCAGCCGCTGGACGAGGCGCTGCCCGCGCTCGCCGCCTGGCGCCGCGCCCACCGGGAGAAGTCGGCCCTCGACTCCTGGCGCTACCGCACCGTGTGGACCGTCACCGACACCGCCGAGCCCCGGCTGACCGGCACCTGGCTCCTCCTCGAACCCGAGGACGGAGCCGGTGAACTCGCCGAAGCCGAAGCCGAAGCCGAAGCCGAAGCCGAAGCCGAAACCAAAGCCGAAGCCGAAACCAAAGCCGAAGTCGCAGCCGACCGCCTCGGCGCCCTCGGCGCGCGCATCGTGCGCATCCCGGTCGACATCTGGGCCGCCGACCGCTACACCCTCGCCCAGCAACTGCACGAGGCGCTCGCCGCCGAGGGCGAGGACACAGTCACCGGCATCCTCTCCCTGCTGGCCCTCGACGAGCGCGAGCACCCCGACCACCCGTCGCTGCCGCTCGGCCTCGCCGGGACCGTCACCCTGGTCCAGGCCGTCCTCCAGGTCCGTGAACTCGTCGAGTTCGACGCCCCGGTGTGGGCCCTGACCCAGGGGGCCGTGTCCGTCGGCGACGACGACCCGCTCACCCGGCCCGTGCAGGCGGCCGTATGGGGGCTGGCCCGCGTGCTGGTCCAGGAGCACCCGCGGCTGTGGGGCGGCATCGTCGACCTGCCGGAGACCGTCGACGAGGAGGCGTACCGGAGGCTCGCCGGCATCCTCTCCGAACCCGGGGACGAAGACGAACTCGCCGTCCGCTCCTGGAACGTGCTCGTCCGCCGCATGGTGCGCGCCCCCCTCGGCGACACCGAGCCGCAGCGCGCCTGGACACCGCGCGGCACCGCCCTGGTCACCGGCGGCACCGGTGGCCTCGGCGCGCAGACCGCCCGCTGGCTGGCCCGGGCCGGCGCCCCCCATCTGCTCCTGGTCAGCCGCCGCGGCCCCGAAGCCCCCGGCGCGGCCGAACTCGCCCAGGAAATAAGGGACCTGGGCGCCGAGGTGACCATGGCCGCCGCCGATGTGGCCGACCGCGAACAGCTGCGCACCGTCCTGGACGCCCTGCCCGCCGACGCCCCGCTCACCTCCGTCTTCCACACCGCCGCCGTCCTCGACGACGGCATGATCGACTCCCTCACCCCCGACCGGCTCGCCCAGGTGTGGCGGGTCAAGGCCCAGGGCGCCCTCAACCTGCAAGAACTCACCGAAGACAGGGAAGACCTCGACGCGTTCGTCCTGTTCTCCTCCTTCGGCGCCGCCTACGGCTCCGCCGGCCTCGGCAACTACACGCCCGGCAACACCTTCCTCGACGCCCTCGCCCACCAGCGCCGCACCCGCGGTCTGCCCGCCACCTCCGTGGTGTGGGGCACCTGGGCGGGCAGCGGCATGGCCGCCGGCGGCGCGGGCGAACGCGCCCGGCTGCAGGGCGTGTGGGAGATGCCGGCCGAGCTGGCCACCGCCGCCCTCCAGCAGTCGCTCGACCACGACGAGACCAACCCCGTCGTCATCGACATCCGCTGGGACGGCTTCACCCTCGGCACCGGCACGGAACGCAACAGCCCCCTGTTCGAGATGGTTCCGGAAGCCGCGAAGGCGCTCGCCGACGCCGCTGCCGCCGCACAGCAGGAGACCGCCCGCGGCGGCGGCACCGCCGACGAACTCCTCGGCCGGCTCGCCGGCCGGACCCCCGCCGAACAGGACCGCGTCCTGCTCGACCTGGTGCGCCGGCAGGCCGCATCCGTCCTCGGCCACGGTGCCGCGGACGCCGAGGCCCTGGCCGCCGTCGGCCCCGAACGCCCCTTCCGTGAAATGGGCTTCGACTCGCTCAGCGCGGTCGAACTGCGCAACCGGCTCGGCACCGCCACCGGCCTGAGCCTGCCCTCCACACTCGTCTTCGACCAGCCCACCCCCGCCCGGCTCGCCGCCCACCTGCGTACCGAGCTGTACGGCGACGGCACCTCCGTCGCCCCGCTCCTCGACGACATCGACCGACTGCAGAGCACCCTCGCGCACGCCGCGGCGGCCACCGAGGAGGACCGGGCCCGCATCACCGGACGCCTCCAGGCGCTCCTCGCCGCCTGGCAGACCGGCGACCGGACGCAGGCCGGCGACCAGGCGCAGACCCGCGACGCCGACATCGCCGACGCCTCCGACAGCGAACTGTTCGATCTGCTCGACGACGAGCTGGAGGCCCGGTGACCCGGCAGCGACGCCCCTCACGATCGCGCAGTGCAGGCTTCCCGTTCCCGGTAGGTGACTGACGTTGAGCACCAGCAGCACGAGCAACCCCAGCGGCCACGACAACGAGGCCAAGCTCCGCGAATACCTCAAGCGGGCCACCGCCGACCTGCGCAACGCCCGCAGACGGGTCCGCGAACTGGAGGAGCCGGAACCGGTCGCGATCATCCGCATGGCCTGCCGCTTCCCCGGCGGCGTGCAGAGCCCCGAGGCGCTGTGGGACCTCGTCGCCGAGGGCCGCGACGGCATCGGCCCCTTCCCCGAGGACCGCGGCTGGGACGTGGACGCGCTCTACGATCCCGACCCCGACAAGGCGGGCACCTCCTACACCCGTGAGGGCGGATTCCTGCGGGACGTCCCGGAGTTCGACGCCCAGCTCTTCGGGATCTCGCCGCGCGAGGCCCTGGCCATGGACCCGCAGCAGCGGCTCCTGCTGGAGACCACCTGGGAGGTCCTGGAGCGCGCGAGCCTGGATCCGACCGCCCTCAAGGGCAGCCCCACCGGGGTGTTCGTCGGCGCCTCCGCCTCCAGCTACGGCGGCGACCTCGACACGGTTCCCGAAGGAGTCGAGGGCTACCTCGGCACCGGTAGCGCCGCCGCCGTCGTCTCCGGCCGCGTCGCCTACACCTTCGGCCTGGAGGGCCCGGCCGTCACCGTCGACACCGCCTGCTCGTCCTCCCTCGTCGCCCTGCACCTCGCGGTGCGGGCGCTGCGCCAGGGGGAGTGCTCCCTCGCCCTCGCGGCCGGCGTCACCGTGATGTCGACGCCCGGCCTCTTCGTCGAGTTCAGCCGCCAGCGCGGCCTCGCCGCCGACGGCCGCTGCAAGGCCTTCGCCGACGCCGCCGACGGCACCGGCTTCGCCGAGGGCATCGGCGTGCTGCTCCTGGAACGCCTGTCCGACGCCCGCCGCAACGGCCACGAGGTGCTCGCGGTCGTCCGCGGCTCCGCCGTCAACCAGGACGGCGCCTCCAACGGCCTCACCGCGCCCAACGGACCCTCCCAGGTCCGCGTCATCAAGGCCGCCCTCGCCGACGCGCGGCTCACCCCGCAGCAGATCGACGCGGTCGAGGCGCACGGCACCGGCACCACCCTCGGCGACCCCATCGAGGCTCAGGCCCTCCTCGCCACCTACGGCCGCAACCGCCCCGCGGACCGCCCGCTGCGGCTCGGCTCCGTCAAGTCCAACATCGGGCACACCCAGGCCGCCGCGGGCATGGCCGGCGTCATCAAGACGGTCATGGCGATGCGCGCCGGCCTGCTGCCCAGGACGCTCCACGTCGACGAGCCGACCAGCCAGGTCGACTGGTCGGCCGGCACCGTACGACTGCTGCGCGACCCCGTCGCCTGGACCCCGCAGGAGGGCGCCCCCCGCCGGGCCGGCGTGTCCTCCTTCGGCGTCGGCGGCACCAACGCCCACGTCGTCCTCGAGGAACCCGCACCCGCCGAGGAACTCGCCCCCAAGGCCCACAGCGGTTCCGGCCGTCCGGTCGTCCTGGACACCCCGCTCGTGCCCTGGGTCGTCTCCGGCAGGACTCCGGCGGCCCTGCGCGCCCAGGCCGCCCGCCTGGCCGACTTCCTCAACACCCGGAACGCCCCCCGCCCGCAGGACGTCGCCCTCTCCCTCGCCACCACCCGCGCCGCCCTCGAACAGCGCGGCGTGGTGGTCGCCGCCGGCCACGACCACCTCCTCGCCGGCCTGACCGCCCTCGCCGACGGCACCCACCCCCTCACCGGCACCACGCTGCCCGCCACCGGCGCCGTCCTCGTCTTCCCCGGTCAGGGGTCGCAGTGGGCGGGGATGGCGGTGGAGTTGTACGACGCCTCGCCGGTGTTCGCCGCGCGGTTGGAGGAGTGTGCGCGGGCCCTCTCCGGGTTCGTGGACTGGTCGCTGCTGGAGGTGCTGCGGGGGGTCCGCGGCGCGCCCGGTTTCGACCGGGTGGACGTGGTGCAGCCCGCGCTGTGGGCGGTGATGGTGTCGTTGGCGGAGTTGTGGCGGTCGGTGGGGGTGGAGCCGGCCGCGGTGGTGGGCCATTCGCAGGGGGAGATCGCGGCTGCCGCCGTCGCCGGGGTGCTGAGCCTGGAGGACGCGGCGAAGGTTTCGGCGCTGCGGGCTCGTGCGCTCATCGCATTGGCGGGGCGGGGCGGGATGGTGTCGGTGGCGGACACCGCGGACGCCGTGGGGGAGCGGATCGCTTCCTTCGGTGACCGGTTGGCCCTGGCTTCGGTGAACGGCCCGCGGTCCACGGTCGTCTCCGGTGACCCTGAGGCGCTGGACGAGCTGTTGGCGGCCTGCGAGGCGGACGGTGTGCGCGCCCGGCGTATCGACGTGGACTACGCCTCGCATTCCTCCCAGGTGGAGTCGATCCGCGAGGAGGTGATCGGTCTGCTGGAAGGGATCCGCCCGCGCACCGCCGAGATCCCCTTCTTCTCCACTGTCACCGGTGCTTTCGTCGACGGTCCGGAGCTGGGCGCGGAGTACTGGTACACGAACCTGCGCACGACGGTCCGTTTCCAGGAGGCCGTGGAAGGGCTGTTGGCGCGCGGACACGGTCTGTTCGTCGAGTCGAGTGCGCATCCGGTGCTGACGATCGGCGTGCAGGAGACGATCGACAGTACATCGGCGACCGCGGTCACCCTGGGCACCCTGCGTCGTGACGAGGGCGGCCCGCAGCGCTTCCTGACTTCCCTCGCCGAGGCCTGGACCCATGGCGCCGAAGTCGACTGGACCGCCGTGGTGGCCGCGCAGCGCCCGCGGACCGTCGAACTCCCCGTGTACGCCTTCCAGCGCAGCCGCTACTGGCTCCAGTCCGCCCCCGCCGACTCCACGGCCGCCGACGCGTTGCCCGCCGACGAGATCGAGGCCCGCTTCTGGGAAGCCGTCGAGCGGGAGGACCTCGAGGCCCTCTCCGGCGCACTCGAACTCGACGACGACAGCCCGCTCGGCGCGCTGCTGCCCGCGCTCGCCGCCTGGCGCCGCTCCCGGCGGGAGAGAGCGGTCGTCGACTCCTGGCGCTACCGCGTCGCCTGGCAGCGCCTGCCGGAGCCGGCCCGCATCCCGCTGTCCGGCACCTGGCTCGTCGTGCTGCCCGCCGGGCGGGCGCCGGAGCACGAGGAGTTCGCCGCCGACTGCGCCGCCGCCCTGGCCCGGAACGGCGCCGGCACGGTCTCCGTGCGGAGCCCCGGCGCCGACCGCGACCTGCTCACCGACGTGCTGCGCACCGCCGTTGCCGACACCCGACTGTCCGGTGTCCTCGCCCTCACCGGGCTCGGCGGCCCCGACGCCGCCCTGCACACCCTCACCCTCGTGCAGGCGCTCGACGCCGCCGGCATCGACGCCCCCGTGTGGGCGGTCACCCGGGGAGCGGTCAGCACCGGACGCTCCGACGCACCCGCTGACCCCGACCAGGCACAGGTGTGGGGACTCGGCCGGGTCGTCGCCCTGGAACAGCCCCGCGGCTGGGGCGGTCTCATCGACCTGCCCGCCGCGGCGGACGAACGCGCCCTGACCCGGCTCGCGCACCTCCTGACGGGCGGCGCGGGCGACGACGACCAGATCGCGGTGCGCGCCTCCGGAGCCTTCGGGCGCCGCTTGGAACGCGCCCCGCTGGACGACGCCGAACCGGCCCGCGACTGGCGGCCCCGCGGCACCGTCCTGGTCACCGGCGGCACCGGCGGCGTCGGCGCCCAGGTCGCCCGCTGGCTCGCCGCCGCGGGCGCCGAGCGTCTGCTGCTGCTCGGCCGCCGTGGACCGGACACCCCCGGCATCGACGAACTCTTGGCGGAAGTAAGGGACTTCGGTGCCCGTGCGGAAGCCGTCGCCTGCGACGTCGCCGACCGTGAGCAGTTGCGCGCCGTCCTGGAGACCATCCCCGAGGAGACGCCTCTGACGGCCGTCGTGCACGCCGCCGGCATCCCGCAGTCCGCCCTCGCCGGCCAGGTCACGCCCGCCGAGTACGCGCGGATCACCGCCGGCAAGGTCGACGGTGCCCGGCACCTCGACGAACTCCTCGGCGACACCGAACTCGACGCGTTCGTGCTGTTCTCCTCCAACTCCGGCGTGTGGGGCGCGGCCGGACACACCGCGTACGCCGCCGCCAACGCGTTCCTCGACGCGCTCGCCGAACAGCGCCGCGCCCGCGGCCTGACCGCCACCTCCGTCGCCTGGGGCGCCTGGGGCGGCGGCGGCATCATGGGGTCCGCGGGCGTCCAGGAGTACATGAGCCGCCGCGGCGTCCTGGAGATGGACCCCGGCACCGCCCTCATCGCGCTGCTGCAGGCCGTCGAGCACGACGAGACGTTCGTCGCCGTCGCCGACGTCGACTGGAGCCGGTTCGCGCCCGGCTTCGCCGCCACCCGGCCCAGCCCGCTGCTCACCGGCGTCCCCGAGGCCCGCCGCGAACTGGCCGCCGCCACCGCCGAACCCGACGCCGAGAACGGCCCGGAGAACGCGTTCGCGCAGCGCCTGATCGCCGCCGACGGCGACGAACGCGAGGCCCTCCTGCTCGACCTGGTGCGCACCGAGGCCGCCACCGCACTCGGTCACTCCGGCGCCGACGCGATCGAACCGGGCCGCGCCTTCCGAGACGCCGGCTTCGACTCGCTCACCGCCGTCGACCTGCGCAACCGGATCACCGCCGTCACCGGCCTGACCCTGCCCGCGACCCTCGTCTTCGACCACCCCACCCCGCAGGCCCTCGCCGCGCACATCGGCGCGCAACTGCTCGGCGCGCCCGAGGCGGCCGTACCCGCGCAGGCGGGCGAGACCCGCACCGCCCGCGACGAACCCATCGCCGTCGTCGCGATGAGCTGCCGCTACCCCGGCGACGTCACCTCCCCCGAGGACCTGTGGCGGCTGGTCGCCGAAGGACGCGACGCCATCGGCGGATTCCCCACCGACCGCGGATGGAACCTCGACGGCTTCTACGACCCCGACCCCGACAAGACCGGCACCAGCTACGTCCGCGAGGGCGGGTTCGTGCACACCGCCACCCACTTCGACCCCGGCTTCTTCGGGATCTCGCCGCGCGAGGCCCTCACCATGGACCCGCAGCAGCGCCTCCTGCTGGAGACCGCCTGGGAGGTCTTCGAACGCGCCGGGATCGACCCGCACGCCGTCAAGGGCACCAGCACCGGCGTGTTCATCGGCGCCGGATACCCCGGCTACGGACACGGCGTACGGATGCCCGAGGGCTCCGACGGCCAGATGCTCTTCGGCGCCTCCGCCGCCGTCGCCTCCGGCCGGCTGTCGTACACCTTCGGCCTGGAAGGCCCCGCCGTCACCGTCGACACCATGTGCTCGTCCTCGCTGACCGCCCTGCACCTGGCCGTGCGGGCGCTGCGCGCCGGCGACTGCACCGCAGCCCTCGCCGGCGGCGCGATGGTGATGTGCTCGCCCGGCGTGTTCATCGGGTTCAGCCAGCAGCGCGGCCTGTCGCCCAGCGGCCGCTGCAAGTCCTTCTCGCAGGACGCCGACGGCACCGGCTGGTCCGAGGGCGTCGGCATCCTTCTGCTCGAACGGCTCTCCGACGCCCGCCGCAACGGCCACCAGGTCCTCGCCGTCATCCGCGGCACCGCCGCCAACCAGGACGGCGCCTCCAACGGCCTGTCCGCGCCCAGCGGCCCCGCGCAGCAGCGCGTCATCCGCGCCGCCCTCGCCGACGCCGGCCTGCGCCCCGCCGACATCGACCTCATCGAGGCGCACGGCACCGGCACCACCCTAGGCGACCCGATCGAGGCCCAGGCCGTCCTCGCCACCTACGGGCAGGACCGCCCCGACGGCACCCCGGTGTGGATGGGCTCGCTGAAGTCCAACATCGGCCACGCGCAGGCCGCCTCGGGCGTCGCCGGCGTCATCAAGACCGTGATGGCCCTGCGCCACGGCGTCCTGCCCAAGACCCTCCACGTCACCGAGCCCACGCACGAGGTCGACTGGACCTCCGGCACCGTCGGACTGCTCACCGAGGCCCGGCCCTGGCCGGAGACCGGCCGGCCCCGCCGCGCCGCCGTCTCTTCCTTCGGCGGCTCCGGCACCAACGTCCACGTCGTGCTGGAGGAACCGGTCCCCACCGAGGAACCGCCGAGCCCTCCCGCCGTCCCCGCCTTCCCGCAGGAAGCCCTGCCCTGGCTCGTCTCGGCACGCGGCACGGCCGCACTCGGCGCCCAGGCCGCGCGCCTGCGGCATCTCGTCGCCGACAGCGCCGCTCACCGGCCCGCCGACATCGCCCGGTCCCTCGCCACCACCCGCGCCGCCCTGGAAGAACGCGCCGCCGTCACCGGCGACGACCGCGGGACCGCCCTGTACGCCCTCGCCGAGAACCGCCCCGACAGCGGCGTCGTCCGGGGTTCCGTGCTCAAGGGCGTGGGCCGTCCGGTGTTCGTGTTCCCCGGTCAGGGGTCGCAGTGGGCGGGGATGGCGGTGGAGTTGTACGGGGCTTCGCCGGTGTTCGCCGCGCGGTTGGAGGAGTGTGCGCGGGCGTTGTCGGCGCATGTGGACTGGTCGTTGCTGGATGTGCTGCGGGAGGTTGAGGGGGCGCCTGGTTTCGACCGGGTGGATGTGGTGCAGCCCGTGTTGTGGGCGGTGATGGTGTCGTTGGCGGAGCTGTGGCGGTCGGTGGGGGTGGAGCCTGCCGCGGTGGTGGGCCACTCGCAGGGCGAGATCGCGGCGGCTGCTGTTGCCGGGGTGCTGAGTCTGGAGGATGCGGCGAGGGTGTCGGCTCTCCGTGCCCGTGCGCTGATCGCTCTGGCGGGGCGGGGTGGGATGGTGTCGGTGGCGGACACGGCGGATGCCGTGCGGGAGCGGGTTGCTTCCTTCGGTGACCGGTTGGCTCTGGCTTCGGTGAACGGTCCGCGGTCCACGGTCGTTTCCGGTGATCCTGAGGCGTTGGACGAGCTGTTGGCGGCCTGTGAGGCGGACGGTGTGCGTGCCCGGCGGATCAACGTGGACTATGCCTCCCACAGTCCGCAGGTGGAGCTGATCCGGGACGAGGTGATCGGTCTGCTGGAAGGGATCAGGCCGCGCACCGCCGAGGTCCCGTTCTTCTCCACCGTGACGGGTGAGTTCGTCGACGGTCCGGAGCTGGGGGCGGAGTACTGGTACACGAACCTGCGCACCACCGTCCGTTTCCAGGAGGCCGTGGAAGGCCTGTTGGCGCGCGGGCGCAAGGTCTTCGTCGAGGCCAGTGCCCACCCGGTGCTCACCGTCGGCGTCCAGGAAGCCATCGACGCCGCCGGCGGGCAGGCCGTCGCGCTGGGCTCGCTGCGGCGCGACGAGGGCGGGGCCCAGCGCTTCCTCGCCTCCGTCGCCGAGGCGTGGACGTGCGGCGTCACCGTCGACTGGGAGGCCGTGCACGCCGGGCACGACACGGCCCGCGTCGACCTGCCGACGTACGCCTTCCAGGACCAGCCGTTCTGGCCCGACCCGCTGCCGCCGTACTCCGGTGACGCCACCGGCTTCGGGCTCGGCGACACCGGCCACCCGATGCTCGGCGCCGCCGTCCGGCTCGCCGACGCCGACGGCGACGGCGAGGACGTCCTGTTCACCGGCCGTCTCGCGGCCGACACCCAGAGCTGGCTCGGCGACCATGCCGTCGCCGGGACCCCGCTGCTGCCCGGCACCGCCTTCGTCGAACTCGCCGTACGCGCGGGCGACGAGGTCGGCTGTGGCCTGCTGGAGGAACTGACCCTCCAGGCGCCGCTGGTGCTGCCCGAGCGCGGCGGCGTCCATCTCCAAGTGCGCGTCGGTGCCGCCGACGCAGCGGGGCGGCGCACGGTCACGGTGTACTCGCGCCCCGAGGACGCCCCCGCCGACCGGCCATGGACCCGGCACGCCACCGGCGCACTCGCCCCCGGCGAGGTCACCGGCCGCGACCTGAGCGCCTGGCCGCCGCCCGGCGCCGAGCCCGTCGACCTCGACGGGTTCTACGAGGCCGCCGCCGCGACGGGCTACCGGTTCGGCCCCGCCTTCCAGGGCCTGCGCGCCGCCTGGCGCCACGAGGCCACCGGCGACGTGTACGCCGAGGTCTCCCTGGACGCCGCCCACCAGCGCGACGCGGCCCGCCACCTGCTGCACCCCGCCCTCCTGGACGCCGCCCTGCACGCCATGCGGCTCGGCGACTTCATCGAGCTGACCGGCCGGGCCCGGCTGCCGTTCGCCTGGACCGGCGTCGCCCTGCACGCCGCGGGCGCGGCCGGTCTGCGCGTGCGGATCAGCGCCGCCGGCACCGACACGGTCGCCGTCGACCTCGCCGACGTCTCCGGCGCGCCGGTCGCCACCGTGGAGTCGCTGGTCCTGCTGCCCGTCGACACCGCACAACTGCGCCGCGACGCCGGCCCGGACCACCTGTTCCGCGTCGACTGGACCGAATGGGCCGCGGCCGGGCAGCCGCCCGCCGACGCCCTCGCCGTCATCGGCGACGACCCGCTCGGCATCGCCGACGCCCTGCGCGGCACGGGCGCCTCCGTCACCACGGACCCGGCGCTCGACGGCCTCACCTCCGTCCCGCCGGTCGTCGTGCTGCCGCTCGCCCCGGGCGACGGCGGCGCCGGCACGGCACGCGCCCGGACCGCCGAGCTGCTCACCACCGTCCAGCACTGGATCGCCGACGAACGCTACGCCGACGCCCGCCTGCTCGTCCTCACCTTCGGCGCCGTCGCCACCCGCACCGGCGAGGACGTCACCGACCTCGGTCACGCCGGCGCCTGGGGCCTGGTGCGGGCCGCGCAGACCGAGAACCCCGGCCGGCTGCTGATCGCCGACCTGGACACGGCCACGGCGGCGGCCGCCCTGCCCGCCGCGGTCGCGGCCGCCGTCGCCCAGGACGAACCGCAGTTCGCGCTGCGCGGAGGCCGCACCCTGGTGCCGCGCCTCGCCCGCACCCACAACTCCGGCGGCCTGCTCACCCCGCCGCCCGGCACCGCCTGGGCGCTCGGCTCCACCGCGGCCGGCACCGTCGACAACCTGGCGCTGCTGCCCCGTCCCGAGGCCGCCGCGGAACTGCCCGAACACGGTGTGCGCATCGCCGTGCACGCGGCCGGCCTGAACTTCCGCGACATCCTGGTGTCGCTCGGCATGTATCCCGGCGGCGGCTTCATGGGCTGCGAGGCCGCGGGCGTGGTCGTCGAGACCGGCCCCGGCGTCACCCACCTCGCCGCGGGTGACCGCGTCGCGGGCATGGTGCCCCACGCGTTCGGGCCGCTCGCCGTCGCCGACGCCCGCATGATCGCCCGTGTCCCGGACGGCTGGACGTTCACCACGGCCGCTTCCGTCCCGGCGGCCTTCCTGACCGCGTACTACGGTCTGGTGGATCTGGCCGGGCTGCGGGCGGGGGAGCGGGTGCTGGTGCACGCGGCCGCGGGCGGTGTGGGCATGGCGGCGGTGCGGATCGCCCGGCATCTGGGTGCCGAGGTGTTCGGCACGGCGAGCGAGGGCAAGTGGGACACGTTGCGCGCGCTGGGCCTGGACGACGACCACATCGCCTCCTCCCGCGACACCTCCTTCGAGGACAGGTTCCGGGCCGTGACCGGCGGCGAGGGGGTCGACGTCGTCCTGGACTGCCTGGCCGGCGAGCCGGTGGACGCGTCGCTGCGGCTGCTGCCGCGCGGCGGCCGGTTCGTCGAGCTCGGCGCAACCGACGTCCGTGACCCGGAGGAAGTGGCCGCCGCGCATCCCGGTGTCGCCTACCGCCGGTTCGACCTGATGGAGGCCGGCCCCGAACGGACAGGGGACATGCTCGCCGTGCTCGTACGGCATTTCGAGGCGGGCGAGCTCGCTCCGCTGCCGGTGCGGGCGTGGGACGTGCGGCGGGC
>NZ_JAYMHD010000031.1:0-842 GCF_035656535.1 Streptomyces sp. H51 | reverse complement strand
CAGCCCATGACCGCCACCCGCAGCGGGACCTCCATACCGGTCAGCCCCGCCGTGACCTCCTCCGCCAGCTTGTACACATCCACCTGCGCGCGACCGCAGGACGGGCAGGAGACGATCTCCAGACCCCGCTGCCGCAGGTTCAGCGACTCCAGGATCTTCAGACCGACCTTGATCTCCTCCACCGGCGGCGCGCTCAGCGACACCCGGATCGTGTCCCCGATCCCCTGCGACAGCAGCGCCCCGAAGGCGACCGCCGACTTGATCGTGCCCTGGAACGCCGGACCCGCCTCGGTCACGCCGAGGTGCAGCGGATAGTCGCACCGCGCGGCGAGCTGCCGGTAGGCCTCGATCATCACCACCGGGTCGTTGTGCTTGACGGAGATCTTGATGTCCCGGAAGTCGTGCTCCTCGAACAGCGACGCCTCCCACAACGCGCTCTCCACCAGCGCCTCCGGCGTCGCCCTGCCGTACTTCTGCAGCAGCCGCCGGTCCAGCGAGCCCGCGTTCACCCCGATCCGGATCGGCGTGCCGTGGTCCCTCGCCGCCTTCGCGATCTCCCGCACCTTGTCGTCGAACTGCTTGATGTTGCCCGGGTTCACCCGGACCGCCGCACAGCCCGCCTCGATCGCCGCGAACACGTACTTCGGCTGGAAGTGGATGTCCGCGATCACCGGGATCTGCGACTTCCGCGCGATCGTCGCCAGCGCGTCCGCGTCGTCCTGCGTCGGACACGCCACCCGCACGATCTGGCACCCCGACGCCGTCAGCTCCGCGATCTGCTGCAGCGTGGCACCGATGTCCGAGGTACGCGTCGTCGTCATCGACTGCACCGACACCGGGGC
>NZ_JAYMHD010000030.1:0-49709 GCF_035656535.1 Streptomyces sp. H51 | reverse complement strand
GCGGGAGCGCGGATCTCGGCGGGGAAGTTCGGCAGCGTCGACAGGTCGTTGCCGAACGACGCCGTCTCGGAGGTGAACAGATCACCTGTCAGCTGCATACCGTCGCCCGAGTCGCCCGAGAAGCGTATGACGACCCGGTCGAGCTGCTCTGTTTGATTCGTCACCGGCAAGTGCCTCTCCCTGGGCGGAAAATGCGCGTGTCGTACGGACCGACGGGGGCGGAAGCCCATCGCGAGCCTAGGCTCAACGAACGATGATTTCAATGGGTGTTGAATTGCCCTTGGGGCGGGGGTAGAGTCCGGCCGTTCGGGGTTCGTGGCGGGGATGTCGACGGCGTCCGTGGTCGAAGCGCAGGCCGGCCGGGAAGTGGTGCCCGCAAGCGGTCTACGCGCGGCGCAAAGCTTTGACCGAGGAAGTCACTGAACGTAGACTTCACGCCAAGATGAATTCGCGTCGCGCGTCCTTCGGGGGACTCGGGATCGAGAGGAAGTGCCGCCGTGGCAAACGCTAGAGGCGCATCCGAAACCCGCCGCGCGATCATGAGGTCGGCGGCGGACCTCTTCGCCGAACTGGGGTACAGCAACACCTCCCTGCGGGCCGTCGCAGCCGACGCCGGCTGTGATCCCGCACTGATCGGGCACTACTTCGCCTCAAAGGAGGATCTCTACAGCGCTGTGGTCGAGGAGACGGTCAGGCCCGCCGAGGCGATCCGGGAGGCGATGGAGCGAGGTGATCCGGACGCCGCCGAATGGTTGATGCGGCACGCGGTCGCCGACTGGAACGACCCGGTGCAGCAGCGTCGGATCCTCGGCGTCCTGCGGTCCGCGGCGGACCTGCCCGCGGCCAGGGAGCGGCTGAGCCGGTCGCTGCTGCCCAGGGAGGTCGCGGACAGCGGTGCCGACGAGGTCAAGGTATGGCTGATCAGCAGCCTGTTCATCGGGGTCAACACGTCCCGCCGCATGGGGCTGCTGGATCCCGGGCTGGCCGAGGACGACGAGGAGATGGTGCGCGCGCTGGCTCCGGTCGTGGCCGCGTTCCTCGCGCCGCAGGGGATCGCCGGCGGCGCTCGTGCCTCCTCCTGAGGGGCCGCGCGCACGTTCGGCGGGGGTGCCGGGCGGGATCGGCCTTCGATCCCGCCCGGCACCGTGCCGTCGTGTCCCATCGCCGTCCTATCCCATCGCCGTCGTGTCCCCGCAGTCGTTTTCCTGTTGTCGTTTCTCCGCTGTCGTGTCCGCGCCGCCGTGCCCGCGTCGGTCTCTCCGTGCCGCCGTGTCCGCGTCGGTGTCCTTGTGCCGGTGCCGGTGCCGGTGCCGGTCGCGGTCGTCGTACGGCCGCCGGATCCCTTCTCCGCGGTGTCGGACATCCGTACGTCCGGCGCTCCGGTCCCGGCCTGGTGGTGGCCGTCCGCGCCCCGGCCGTCCGGGTTGACGCAGGTCAACTCCGAGGCGTGGGCGGGCGGTCGGGCGGACGGCGAGTGTCCGGATCGCGGTCGCAGCGGTTGCCCAAAAGAATTCAGTACTCGTAGACTTCATTGGAGAGTGAAATATTGAGGGCGCTGTCGGGCAAGGCAGTCGACCCAGGGAGGAAACATGGAATCCATCGACACCGGCGTGACGGCTCCGCCCGGCACCGCACCCGCTCCGTCCGCCACCGCGAACCCCGCGCGCTGGGTGATCCTCGCGGTCACCCTGTCCGCGATCTTCATGCAGATGCTGGACACGACCATCACGATGGTCGCGCTGCCGTCGCTGCAGAGCGATCTCGGCGCCACGTTCGCCGAGATCCAGCTCGTCGTCGCGGTCTACTCGCTCGCCTTCGCCTGCACCCTGGTGACCGGCGGCCGGCTCGGTGACATCCACGGCCGCCGCAAGGTCTTCCTCATCGGCATGCTCGGCTTCACCATCGCCTCGGCCCTGTGCGGCGCGGCCCCCAGCTCCACGTTCCTGATCGCCTCCCGGGTGCTTCAGGGCATGTGCTCGGGCCTGATGTTCCCCCAGGTCCTGTCGATCATCCAGGTCATCTTCTCCAAGCAGGAACGCCCCAAGGCCCTGGCCATGTACGGCGCCTCGGTCGGCCTGGGCACCGTGCTCGGCCCGGTCCTCGGCGGCTGGCTGATCGACCTGAACATCCTGGGCACCGACTGGCGTGCGATCTTCTACGTCAACCTGCCCATCGGCGTGATCGCCCTGTGCCTGGGCCTGGCGAAGATCCCCGAGTCCTCCGCGCCGGGCGCGCAGCGGCTCGACGTGACCGGCGCCGGCATCCTGACGGCCGGCCTGTTCAGCCTGATCCTGCCGCTGGTCATCGGCCGTGAGCACGACTGGCCGGGCTGGAGCCTGGCGCTGCTGGTGCTGAGCCCGGTGCTGCTCGCCGAGTTCTTCCTCTACGAGAACAAGCTCTCGAAGGCGGCCGACCGCTCCCCACTGGTGCCCACGGGGCTGTTCAAGGAGCGGTCGTTCACCGTCGGGCTCATCATCAGCGTCGTGTTCTTCGCCGGCATCCCGTCGTTCTTCATGACGTTCTTCATGAGCCTGCAGATCGGCTTCGGCTACACGCCGATCTCCGCCGGCCTGGTCAGCCTCGGCTTCGCCGCCCTCATCGCGGTCGGCTCCGCGCGCTCGGCGGCCGTGGTCAGGAAGCTCGGCACGAAGACGCTGGCACTGGGCACCGGTCTGCTCCTGGTCGGCATGGCCGGGGTCATCGGCACCCTGCACTGGGCGGGCTCCGACCTGCACGGCTACCAGCTGGTTCCCTCCCTGATGGTGGCCGGCCTGGGCGGCGGCTTCTTCCTGGCGCCGTGCACCGGCATCATCCTGGCCGGCATCCGCTCCAGCAACGCGGGCTCCGCGTCCGGCATGCTGGCCACCGTCCAGCAGGTCGGCATCGCCATCGGCATCGCCGTCGCCGGCATCCTGTTCTACGGGCTGCTCGGCTCGAACGCCGACGACGCCAGCGCGTCGGCGGTGCCCCGGCTGCGTGGCGACCTCGCGGCCGCCGGGGTGGCCGAGGCGCAGCAGACGCAGATCACCACGGCCTTCCAGACCTGCTTCCACGACAAGATGAACCAGAAGGACCTCACCGAGACGCCCGCGAGCTGCGCGCGGATCGAGAAGGAGATGGCGAACAGCCCGCTGCCGCAGGAGGTCAAGCAGAAGGTGAAGTCCGCGGTGCTCGGCACGGCCGTGCCCGAGGCCCGCAAGGCCAACTTCAGCGACAGCTTCGAGCAGGTCGTGTTCTGGCAGATCGGCTGCTTCGGGCTGTCCTGCCTGCTGGTGCTCGCGCTGCCCAAGGTCCGGCCGGAGGACGTCGCCGACGTGCCGGGCGGCGCGTGAGCGACTGACCCGGGGCGGGCGGCGCGTACACGTCGCCGCCCGCCCCGGCATCCCCGCGCGTCCGGGCCGGGGCGCCGCCCGACGGCGGCACCCCGGCCCGTCGCCATTTTCCGCCACTGCCGCTCCCGTGCGGCGAAAGGAAGTCGCAGACACCGTGTGGACGGTTCTCGCGCTCGGTACGGCCTCGGCCCTGGTGTACGCGGCCGCGGCCGTCGCGCAGCGGTCGACGGCCGCGCGGTCCGGCGCACCGGGCGGCCGGAGCCTCGGCCGCTCGCCCGCGTGGTGGGCCGCCGTCCTGCTCAACGCTCTCGGCGCGCTGCTGCACACCGCGGCCCTGCGCTACGGCTCCCTGGTCGCCGTGCAGATGCTGGGTGTGCTCACCTTGGTCGCGGCGCCGCTGCTGTCGGTCCCGCTGCTGCGGCACCGGATGACCTCCGAGCAGTGGTCGGGCACGGCGGCGACGGTGGCCGGTGTCGTCGGGCTGCTGATGCTGGTCCCCTCCGCGGGCGTCAGCCGTCCGCTGCAGGGGCGGGAGGCGCTGGGCGTCGGGGCGCTGGCCGCCGCGGCCCTCGGCGTTCTGGCGGTGGCGGCGCTCGCCGCGCGCCGGGCGGCGGTCAGCAGCCTGGCGTACGCGGCCGCCGCCGGCGTCGCGTTCGGCGCCGCCTCCGCGCTGGCCCAGACCGCCGTGCTGGAGGTGACCGGACGGGGGTCGGGGGAGTCGGGTACGGCCGTCCTGCTCGCCGTCGGCGTGGTCTGCCTGGCGCCCGGCGGGCTGCTGCTGTGCCAGCGCGCCTACCGCACCGGCCTGGAGGCGCCGCTGGCCACGGTCACCCTGGTCAACCCGGTGTTCGCGGCCGTCGTCGGCTTCCTGGTCCTCGGCGACCGCTGTGCCGCGGGTACGGCCACCGCGCTGGCCGGAGCCGCCGCCGCGCTGGTGGCCGGGCGCGGCGTCTTCGTCCTGGCGCGCGCGGAGGGCGCCACGACGCGGGCCGTGGAGACCGGCGCCGCGGCGGGAGGCCGGGCCGTGGTGGGCACTGCCGCCGGCGGCTACTCCTGCGCCAGGCGGTCGAAGTGGACCTGGATGGACGGCGCGAGCCAGTCCATCAGCTCCTCGAAGTCCAGCGAGGCGAGCGGCTCCACCGCGAGCACGTAGCGCAGCATGACCAGACCCGCCAGCTGCGCGGAGACCAGCGAGGTGAACGCCGGCGCGTGGTCGGACCATTCGGGGACGAACCGGCTCAGGCACGCCTCGAAGGACGACTCGATCCGGTCCCGGAAGGTCTTGGCCGTCGCCTCGTCCGACAGGCTGGTGCGGTAGACGGCCACCAGCGCGGGCCGGGTCGCCTCGTCCTCCCAGTAGGAGAGGAACGCACGCGCGACCCACTCGCCGCGGCTCTGCCGGCCCGCCTGCACCTCGTCGTCCGTCAGGGAGTCGAAGAGGGCGGACATGTCCAGGCGTGAGGAGACCGCGTCCTGGAACAGGCCGTCCTTGTTGTTGAAGAAGTGGTGGATGAGCGCCGGGTCGACCCGGGCCTGCTGGGCGATGCCACGCATCGTGGTGCCCGAGTAGCCCTTGTCCGCGAAGAGTTCGAGAGCCGCGGTGAGGATCTGGTTCCTGGTGCCGCTCTGACCCGGCCGCCGGCCTCCGCCCCGCGTGGGGCGGCCCGCACGGGGCGTGGCGCCGCGACGGGTGCTGTTCGGGCAGGGGCTCCCGGCTCCGTTACTCATTGCCCCTCCGTTAATTCATGGGATGTGGAAATCAACGTTACCAGCATTCCACATGCGGTGACTCCCCGGTAGGGAGCATTCCGTTCGCCGGGCGCCGTGTCCAGCCACGCCCGGTGCGCCGGTGGGCGGACCGGCCGGAACCGGCAGTCGCCGTCCGCGCACCGGGCGCACCGCCCCGCCACCGGACGCCCGCATGCGAAGCCGCCGTTCCGCGCCCGCCCGGCGGGCGCGGAACGGCGGCTTCTGCCGGGCGCCGTCAGGTGACGCCCGGCCGGCCGGTCACCGCTCGACGCTGGGGGAAACGGTGGCCCCCGGCGTGAGGACCCGCCGGACCATGTGCGGGGCCCGGCGCTTGGCCCACAGCAGGGTCTTGATCCGCTTGAGGGGAGTGAAGTTGTAGTAGCGGTCGGTCGGATCGCCGAATCCGAACAGCGGGGGAACGAAGGACGCCTGACGCAATTGGCCGAAGATCCGCTCGGCGGCGGCCCCCGCGTCCATCCGGTTGTCGGCGACCTGGCGCACCAGCCGGTCCATGTCGTCGAACAGCGCGACGAAACCGGGATACACCGGGAACCACAGCCCCGCGCCCCGGTGCTGTCCCAGCTCCCGCCACTGTCCGGGGTGACCGGCCGACGCCAGGGCGTCGTTGCGGGCCCGCTTCAGGGACAGCGCGGCGAACATCGAGTGCAGCAGCCACACCCGGCAGAAGGCGTTCCACAGCCGGAAGTCCGTGGTGGCCGTGAGCGCCGTGCCCAGCAGCCGCTCGCTGTGCTCGATCAGGGCCGCCTGGAACGACTCCAGGCCCCTGAACCGTGCCACCGACCAGTCGTCCTCGGCCGCCGCCGCCACGATGTGCGCCGCCGCCTCGTGCACGAGTTCCGCGGTCAGCGTGACGTCCCGGGAGAGCGTGAAGTCGCAGCGCACGGCGGAGCGGTCGAGGACGACGAAGCCGGGGCCCGCCGCAGCGGTGGCCGCGTACTGCCACGGCTCCGCGCTCGTCCACGGACGCACGGTGGTTGCCTTCTCGAACTGCCAGGCCAGGTCCGGGAACTGACGGACCAGCTCCTGGAAGTCCTCCTCCGCGGACGCCGACCCCTGCGGCCACAGCTTGGTGTCCAGACTGACCGCCACACTGGTCAGCGCGTCGTCCCCGTCCCGCTCGGAGCCGAACGGCACCAGCTGGATCCAGCCGCCGGGGAAGACCACCTGGGTCGTGCCGCCCGTCCACGCCGTGCCGCCGGGCCCCGGGTCCACCCGCCGCTCCAGCGGCCGTACGCCCCGCAGGTGCGCGGTGAGCACCCGGGAGGAGTGGCGCAGCGGACGCAGCGCCGGCTCCGGCCCCAGGCGGGCCAGCATCGGTGCGTCCGGCCCGGACATGTCGACCACGAACTCGGCGGCCACACTGCTGCCGTCGGCCAGCTCGACCGTGAAGTCGCCCGCCTCGCCCCGCACGTCCTTCAGCACGGGACGGCCCTGCGGCGCCTTCGCCCCGTGGCCGACGGCGACCCGGTGCACCCAGGCGTCCACCTCCGGCCGGTACAGGTGCGACTCGCCGTGCTCGCTGGGCACGTTGAACTGCAGCTTCTGGTGCGGGCGGACGCGGGCGCCGGGGCGGGCGTAGACGAAGCCGATGCTCGACTTCAGCCCGGATCCGGCGCGCACCGACGCGGGCAGCTGCCCGAAGTGGCCGAGCGCGGCCAGCTCCGGGACGCCGTAGCGGCGCGCGAGGAGTTCGAAGACCTCCGCGGTGTACGGGACCGTCGTCTCGCCCGCCGGGATCGAGGCGTCGTGCGCCGAGTCCACCAGGACCACGTCGAGGCCGGCCCGGGCCAGGACCGCGGCGAGCATGCCGCCGCCCAGATGCGCGCCCAGCACGGCGACCTTGTGGCGGGACGCGGGTGCCGCCGCGCCGACGGTCCGCGCCTCCGCCGCCGCGGCCACGATCCGCGACGACCCGTCCACCACGGCGCCGCCTCCGGCGCGGACGGCTCCGGCGCGGGCGCCCTCGGCCCCGGCGCCTTCGGTGCGGGCGGTCGCCGCCCGGATGTCCTCGGGCCGGGTGTCCTCCGGCTCGTCGGGCAGCGCGGACTCGGCCGCGCCCACCGCCTCGGCGCCCTCCAGCCAGCCGCTGTCCCGGTCCGCGTCAGCCGCCCCGGGCGCCGCCCGCCCGCCCCTGTCGTCCGCCGCGCGGGCCGTGCGCCGCGCCTGGACGTCCTTCGGGGTCGCGGCCGGCCGCGACCGGCGGCCGCGCGTCCCCGGGCTGTCCGTCGCTCTGTCCTTCGTCGGCGTGGGCGCCTCTTCGTCCTTGGGCATGGTTATCTCCTCCTTCGCCCTCAGGCGCTCTTGTGGAAGCGGGAGCGCAGGAAGCCGCCCAGCGCGCTGGCCACGACGGGCCCGGTGTCGGGTGCCGCAGGGCCGCGCCTGGCCCAGTGCATGGTGCGCAGCATCCGCGGCGGGTTGGGGTTGTAGAACCGGTTCTCCGGGTCGTGCAGACCGAACGGGGGCGGGGCGTAGCCGTCGTCCTGCAACAGGTCGAACAGCTCGCCGGTGGCCCGGTCCGGCGTCATCAGGCCGGCCTCCACGTCCCGGCAGGCGGACCAGGCCGCGTCGGTGATCTTGTTGAAGCCGACGCTGGCCGGGAAGAGGGCGCCCGGGTGCGGCTGGGCCTCCAGCTCCCGCCAGATCATGTGGTCGCCGGTGCGCTGGAAACGGACCAGCGCGTCCTGGGCGTTGAGGGTGCCGAGCACCGTGCCCAGGGCCCACATGCGAAACGTCGCGTTCCACATGCCGTAGTCGCGGAACGAGGTGAAGGAGGACCCGACGACGTCGTCGTGGGCCCGCACCAGACCCTGCTGGAGGGTCTCGACGTGGGCGAAGCGCTCCGCGGAGAAGTCGTCGTCCCGGGCGGCCTCGATGAGCCGCCAGGCCAGCGAGTTCACCACGTCGGTGGTGTTGGTCAGGCCGCGCGAGTACAGCGCGTCGACGAAGCCGGCCGCGTGCGAGGTGAGGCAGAAGCGGTCGCCGACGATTTTCTTCGACGAGTACTGCAGACGGCCCGTGGACACCCACGGCCGGGCCGCCGTCGCGTTCTTGAACTGCGGGGCGATGGCCGGGAAACGCTCCAGGAACCGGGCGAACTCCTGCTCGGGCGGGGTGTCCGTCTTCGGGTGGCGGCGCGGGTCCAGGGTGAGGCCGACGCTGCACAGCCGGTTGGTGGCGCCCTTGTGGTTGTCGAAGGGGATCACCCACAGCCAGCCGCCGTCGAAGATGTGGTGCAGCGTGCCCTCGTGCCAGGGGCTGGGGTTGTCGTGCCCCTGGGCCGCCGGGCAGTCGTCGTAGGGACGTACCCCGATCATGTGGGTGAAGAGGGTGCGCGAGTGAGTGCGCTGCTGCGGCACCTCGTCGCGCAGCCCGAACTTGTGGGCCAGCGGCGAGTTGTGGCCGCCGGCGTCCACGATGTAGCGGGCGCGGATGTCCGGCCCGTTGTCCACCGCGAGCGTCACGCCGGAGCCGTCGATCGCGACGTCGGTCACCCGGGTGGCCAGGCGGCCCGTGGTGCCGTAGCTCAGCGCCACGTTGTACATGTAGGCGTCGACGTCCTGGCGGAACATGTGCGACTCGGTGGACAGGGCCACCGGGATCACGAACTGGTTGATCTCGTGCGGGTCCTGCTTCTGGCCCTCGCGGTGGTACACGAAGCCGAAGTTGCGCTTCTGCCCCGAGTTGGAGGACACCTTGGAGCGCATCGTGGAGAAGTGGCTCAGGTGGGCGATCTCCGGCACCCGGTAGCGGGCGGCGAGGATGCGCAGCATCACCGAGGTGTAGGGGATCGTCGACTCGCCCACCGCGAACCGGGGGTGCGTCCCCGCGTCGATCAGCACGGTCTTCACGCCGTTGCGGGACAGGATGGCGGCCAGGACGGACCCGGCGATGCCGGCGCCGAGGATGGCGACGTCGTGGTCCGCCCTGCCGGACGGATTGGACGCGGGCAGTGGCTGCATGATGCTCGTTCCTCCAGTGGTCGAGGCGGATTGCTGGGTCCGGGCCCGTCTTCCTTCAACACCCCGGAAGACGGGCCCCGGCGGTCAGGCCCGGGTTGCCGGCGTCTTCCGGCCGGCCGGGTACCGCTGCTCGACCAGCTCCAGGAGATGGGCACCCCAGTGGATGCCCGGGCAGGCGAAGAAGTCGCGGCTGTTGATCTCCAGGCGCAGGTCGTCCCGGCAGCGGCTGATGAGCTCCATGACCATCAGGCTGTCCAGACCCATGTCGGCGAGGCGCGTGTCCTCGGTGAGGGTGTCCAGCTCCATGCGCAGGATCGCGGAGAGCTGGACGCGGATGTACTCGTTGAGCTCGGCGAGCCGATCGGCGTGGTCGAGCCCGATCAACTTGGCCGTCAGCGCTCCCAGTTCGGGATCGGTCCCCCCGTCCTGAGCGGGCGCGCTGCGTATCTCGCTGAGGATCGGCCGTTCCCGGCGAGCCTCCATCAGGTCCCGGAACAGCGCCCAGTCCGCCGAACACACCGTGCGGTGCGCCACGCCGTCGGCGATGGCCTCGCCGAGCAGCTCCAGCGCGTGGTCCGGATCGAGCTGCACCAGACCGATGGAGCGCAGGAACGCCATCACCGAGTCGTCCGCGAGCCCCGACCGGGCGCCCCACGGCCCCCAGCTGACGGTCGTGGCGGCCAGGCCCCGCAGCTTGCGGTGGTGCGCGAAGGAGTCCAGGAAGGCGTTGGCCGCCGCGTAGCCCGCCAGGTGCTGCGAGCCCCACACCGAGGCGATCGAGGAGAACGACACGAACAGGTCCAGGTCCTGGTCGACGGTCGCGTTGTGCAGCGCCCAGGTGCCGTCCGCCTTGGGACGCAGGCAGCGGTCGTACGTCTCGGGGTCGCTCTCCCGCAGGAACTGCGGCTCCGACAGGCCGGCCGCGTGCACCACACCGCGCAACGGGCGGCCGGCCAGGCCGAGTTGGTCGGTCAGCGAGCGCAGGGCCGTCTCGTCGCACACGTCGATCGCCTCGATCCGCACGTCCGCGCCCTGGGCCTCGATCCGCCGCACCCCGGCGATCTTCGCGCCGGTCGCGTCGTCGAGGTCCGGCGCGTCCCAGCGCGAACGGTCCGGCAGCCCGGTGCGGCCGATGAGCACGACCGTGCCCGCGCCCGACCGGGCGAGCCACTCGCCGACCAGCAGACCCAGGCTGCCGAGGCCGCCGGTGACGAGATAGCTGCCGAGATCGCTCAGCCGCGGCGGGACCGGCTCCTCCGCCTGCGGCACCGCCACCAGACGCGGCACCAGCAGCTCCTCGCCGCGCCGGGCCGTGAGGTCCTCCACGGTCTCGGTGGCCAGCAGGCCGGCGATCTGCTCCGCCTCGTCGGCGCCGCCCGCCGGGTCCAGGTCCAGCAGACCGCCCCACAGCTCGGGGTGCTCCAGCGCGGTCACCTTGCCCAGCCCCCACAACGGCCCCGCCGGCACGCACAGTTCGCGCTGCCCGGTGCCCGTCCACTGGGCGCCCCGGGTCACCGCCCAGATCCGGGTCTCCGTCTCCGCCTCGGCCAGCTTCCGGGCCACCGCCAGGAAGACGTGCTCGACGCTCTCCCGGGCCTGGCGCACCGAACCGGAGTCGAAGCCGGACAGCGGCAGATCCAGGCCGCCGAGCAGCACCACGTGCTGGTACGCCCCGTTCACCTCGAGCGCCCGTACGGCAGCCTCGACGGTGGACTCGGTGCGGGTGACGTCGGCGCCGCGCAGCACCAGCCGCTCGGTGACCGCCAGTGCGGCCGTCCCACCGCCGAGCAGCAGCACCCGCTCGCCGCGCAGGCCGCGCTGCGCGAACCGGGCCGCGTCGGCGGGCCGCCACACCTCCTGCCACACCGTGTCCTCGTGCGCCCCGCGGGCCGGTTCGGGCGCGGCGGGCGCGGCCTGCGGGCGCAGCTGCACGTCCCGCATCGCGATCAGTACGCTGCCGTCGGCGCCCAGGATCTCCAGGCCGCCGCGCAGCCCGCCCTCGCCCGAGGACGGGGCCAGCCAGCCGTGCACGTAGCGGCGGGTGCCCGAGGGGATCGCCGTGGGCTGCGGCTCGCCCGGCTCCGGGGCGTGCTCCGACTGGCGCAGCAGGCCCAGCGTCACGTCCAGCAGGGCTCCCCGGGGCAGCCGCTCCGCCGCCTGGCTGACCTCCGCGAGGACCTCGCCCGGACCCTGGTACACCTCGCCCACGACGGCCTCGGCCCAGCCCGGCACGGTGATGGTGTCCCGGCCGACCGGCACACAGCGGGCGCGGATGGCCGCCAGGTCGCCGCCGGCGTCGGCGGGCGGGCGGCGCACCAGCACACCGCGGGCGTGCAGCCGCCAGCTGCCGCTCTCCGCGGACTCCACGCCCTGCCGCGAGAAGCACAGGAACAGCGAGCGCCCCTCGTCGTCCTGCGGCAGCACGTACACGCGGATCCTCGCCGGCCGGTGCTCGGGGTCGAGCAGCAGCGGCTCGCCCACCACGAAACGGTCCACCAGCCTCGGCTGCGCGCCGGGCAGCTTCGCCGCGCCGGCCAGCGCCCAGTTGCAGAACCCGCCCGCCGACACCTGACGGCGGCCGTCCTGGCCGGTCTGCACGAACACCTCGTCGAGCTGGTCGAGCCGGGGGGAGAAGGTGGGCGGCCCGGACAGCATGTGTCCCTCGAAGAGTGCGCCGGGCGCGTCGTCGGCGGTCAGCAGGGCTGGGTCGGCGGCTGGGTCACCGTCGTTGAACCAGTACCGCTCGCGCTGCCACGGGTAGCTGGGCAGCGAGGTGCGGCGCGGCCGCTCGGCGGCGTGCACGGCCTGCCAGTCGACGGCCACACCCCGGTGGTGCAGCGCGCCCAGGGCCTGGCCGACGATGTGCCCGTCCTCGCGGTCCCGGCGCAGCGACGGGATCCAGGCGACCCCGTCCTCCGGCAGGCAGCGGGCGCCCAGGCCCAGCAGCACCGGGGCGGGGCCCAGCTCCAGGAAGGTGCGGCAGCCGGTCTCGTACAGCCGGGTCACGCCCTGGTAGAAGCGCACCGGCGCCAGCACGTGCTCCGACCAGTAGGCCGGCCGCAGCTGGTCGGGGCCCCACTCGCGGCCCGTCACGTTCGAGATGACCGGGTACTTGGGCTGGTTGTAGGTCAGGGTCTCGGTGACGGCCCGGAACTCCTCCAGCATCGGCGCCATCAGCGGCGAGTGGAAGGCGTGCGAGACCTTCAGCGGGCGGTGCTTGACGCCGCGCGCGGCGAGCAGCTCCACCACCCGGGAGACCTCCTCCGCCGGGCCGGACAGCACCACGTCGGTGGGCCCGTTCACCGCGGCGACCGCCGTGCCCGGCACCGGCCCCGCCTCCGCGATCGCCGCGCGCACCGTCTCCTCGTCGCACACCAGGGTCTCCATCACCCCGCCCGAGGGCAGCGCCTCCATCAGCCGGGCCCGCGCGGTGACCAGCCTCGCCGCGTCCTTCAGCGAGTGCACCCCCGCCACGCAGGCCGCGGTGATCTCGCCCAGGGAGTGCCCGATCAGCGCGCTCGGCCGCACGCCCCACGCCTCCCACATCCGGGCCAGCGCGTACTCGACGGCGAACAGGGCGGGCTGCGTGAAGCCCGTGCGGTCGATGCGCCCGTCGTCCGCGCCACCGGTCAGGACCGGGCCGAGCGGCTCGTCGAGGTGCTCGTCGAGCGCCGCGACGCACTCCGCCAGCGCGTCGGCGAACACCGGTTCCGTCGCCGCGAGCCGGGCGGCCATCCCGGCGTACTGGGAGCCCTGCCCGGTGAACAGCCAGCCCACCCGGCGCGCCTTGGCGCCCGCGGGACCGTGCGCGATCACCTGCTCGGCCCGCTCCCCGGCGGCGAACGCGGCCAGCCCCGCGGCCAGCTCGTCGCGGTCGCCGGTGACGCTGAGCCCGTGCTTCATGCGGGCCCGCCCGATGTGGGTCGAGTAGCAGATGTCCGACAGGGCGCGCGTGTCGGCCGACCGCACCGGCGCCTCGTAGGCCCGCGCCATCTCCCGCAGCGCCTCGGGGCTGTTGGCGCTCAGCGTGAGCAGACCCACCTCGCGCGGCGCGCCCTCGCGGGGCGCGGGCCGGGGCGCCTCGCCGAGCACCGCGTGGGCGTTTGTGCCGCTCGCGCCGAAGCTGGACACGCCGGCCAGCCGGGGGCCCTGCGGCCACGGGGTGTCCTCGGTGGTCACCCGCACGTTCAGCAGGTCCCAGGGGATCTGCGGGTTGGGGTCGTTCAGGTGCAGGTGCCTGGGCAGCTTCTCGTGCTGCAGGGCCAGCACCACCTTCAGCATGCCCGCCGCGCCCGCGGCCGGCTCCAGGTGGCCGATGTTCGTCTTCACCGAGCCGACCAGCAGCGGACGGTCGGCCGGACGGCCCACACTGGTGATCGCGTTCAGCGCCTGCAGCTCGATCGGGTCGCCGAGCTGGGTGCCGGTGCCGTGCGCCTCGACGTACGACAGCTGCTCGGCGGAGATCTCGGCGTTCTTCAGCGCCGAGCTGATCACGTTCTGCTGCGCGGCCGGGTTGGGCACGGTCAGTCCGCTGCTGCGCCCGTCGTGCTCGGTGGCCACCCCGCGCACCACCGCCAGCACGCGGTCGCCGTCCGCCTCGGCGTCGGCGAGCCGCTTCAGCACGAACAGCGCGCCGCCCTCGCCGCGCGCGTACCCGTCCGCGGAGGAGTCGAAGGTCTTGCAGCGGCCGTCGGGCGACAGCGCGCGCAACTTGCTGACCAGCACGAAGCCGTACGGCGACAGCATCAGGTTCACCCCGCCGACCAGCGCCATGTCGCAGGCCCGCGAGCGCAGGCTGAGCACCGCCTGCTCCAGCGCCACCAGCGAGGAGGAGCACGCCGTGTCGATCACCATGCTGGGGCCCTGGAAGCCGAACGTGTACGACACCCGGCCCGCCAGGAAGCTCGGCTCGCCGATCAGCTGGTAGGCGTCGACGTCCGCGAGCGCGCCCTTCTGCTGCCGCATGCGCACGTAGTCACTGGTGCTGGCGCCCAGGAACACGCCGACCCGGCTGCCCTCCAGCTCGGCCGGCGGCAGGCAGGCGTTCTCCATGGCCTCCCAGGCCAGTTCCAGCACCAGCCGCTGCTGCGGGTCCATGCCCGCCGCCTCACGCGGTGAGATGCCGAAGACGGTGGGGTCGAAGGTGTCCACCGGCCCTTCGAGGAAGTTGCCGGCCAGCGTGTACGCGGTGCCCGGGTGATCGGGGTCGGGATGGTAGAAACCGGCGACGGAGTGCCGCTCCTCGGGGAACTGCGACGTCAGGGAGCGGCCGTCGGTGAGCGACTGCCAGAACTCCTCGGGACTCGCGCCGCCCGGCAGCCGGCAGGACATGCCGATCACCGCGAGCGGCTGCGGTCGCTGCAGCTCCTGAACCCGGGCGCGCAGAGTGCGGATGGTGCCGAGGGAATCCTTCAGCCGGCCGCGCAGGACGTCCTGGCTGGGCTGCTCGGCGGGGCTCTTCGTCATCGGTTCTCCTCAAACCCGAAGTTCTGCGAGTCGGAGATCTCCGCCTCCAACTGGCGTAGCAGTTCGTCGTCGTCGAGCTCGTCGAGGTCGAAGGCGCCGGCGGCGCCCTCGGCCGCCGACGGCTCGGCCGCGGGGTCGTGCGGGCCGCCGCCTTCCGCGGCGTCGGCCGGACAACCGAGGCGTTCCAGCAGGTGCGCGGTCAGCGCCAGGGCGGTGGGATGCTCGAAGGCGACCGTCGAGGACAGCTCCACATCCAGCTCCCGGGACAGCCTGAGGCGCAGCGTCAGCGACATCACCGAGTCCATGCCGAGGTCGAAGAAGCCCTGGTCGGCGCGGAGTTCGTCCTCCGACAGGCCCAGCACCGCCGCGACCTGCCCGCACACCCAGTCCAGCGTCCGGTCCCGGCGCTGGTCAGGGTCGAGCGCGTCCAGCCCGGCCACGAACCCGGTGCCGTCCTCGCGCCGCCCCGACCCCAGCACCTCGGCGAACAGCCGCCGGTGCGGGGCGTCGGCGAGCGCCGTGCGGAACTGCTCCCAGTCCACGTCGGCGACCGCCCAGTGCACCGAGTCCTCCCCGGCCAGCAGGTCGAGCGCGGCGATCAGGTCCTCCTCCCGCAGCGGGCCGATGCCGCTGGTCTTCAGCAGTAAAGTCGTCCGTTCGTCGAGGAGTTCGCTGCCCGCCAGGGGCATCAGCTCCAGGTGGGTGACCGGCAGGCCGTTCGCCCGGCGGCGCGCCGCCAGCGCCCGCAGCGCCCAGTCCGACGGAGCCGAGGCGCCCGTGACCGCGCCGCCCCAGGTGCCCGGCACCGAGCCCAGCAGGACGAACAGGCCCACCGGGTCCTTCGCGGTCAGCCGGTGCAGCAGCTCGGCGGTCCGGCCCCGGTCCAGCTCGGCGCGCAGCAGCGCCTCCGTCGTCTCCTCCAGCGGCACCGCGGCCCCCGGCGAGCCGGCGCACACCACCGACGCGATCCCGCACTCCGCACGCAACTCCTCGACCAGCGCGGACAGTTCACCGCGCGAGCCGTGGGTGGCGACGGTGCGGACCTCGGCGCCCGACGCCCGCCAGGCGGCGATCCGGTCGGTGGGCGTCCCACCCGCCGTGTCCGCCGCGTCCGTGTCCACCAGGACGATCCGCCGGGCACCGGCGCCCACCAGCCACTCCACCGCGCACGGCGCCAGCGCGCCGCCCCCGCCGGTCACCAGGTGCCAGCGGTCCGCGGACAGCGGCCTGCGCTCGGCGGGCCGCGGCGCGACGCCGCGCACCAGGGAGCCGACCAGCACCGCGGAGTGCTCGACGCGGACGTGCTCGTCGCCGGGCACGCCCAGCATCCGGGTCACCAGGACCCGCAGTTCCTCGGCGCTGCCGTGGGTCAGGTCGACGTGGCCGCCCCACGCGTCGGGGCGGGTCATCGCCAGCGTCCGGCCGAGGCCGGCGTGCGCGCCCTGGTTGCCGTCGGGGTAGCCCGCGTGGCCGGTCGGCAGCAGTGCGTGCCGGGTGACCAGCCACAGCCGGGGCGCGGGGCCCTCGGCGTCGGCGAGGGCCGCGGTCAGCGCGACCGTGGCCGGCCAGCCGTCCGGGCGCGAGTCGAGGTCCTCCAGCGGCCACAGGTCGCAGACGCCGGTGGTCGGCGAGTTGGCGTGCACGGCGAGCAGGGTCCGCCAGGCGTCCCGGTCGGCCGGGTCCAGGGCGAGGTCGTGCGGATCCCCGGACGGCGGCGCGGCCTGCGAGCGCACCCGGCGCACCTCGCACCCGGCCGCCCTCAGCTGCTCCGCCACGGCGCCGGCGAGGTGCTCGGTGTCGCCGCACACCAGCCAGCGCGTCGCGGGCGGCGTGGCGGCGTCCTGCTCGGCACCGGCCGGGCGCTGCCCCGCCGGGGTCCACACCATCCGGTACAGCAGGCTCTCCAGCCGGTCGCGCCGCGCGTCCGCGGGCGCCGGCGCCGAGGCGGCGGCCGGGCACAGCCCGGTCAGCTCCAGCACCGACCGGCCCGCGGCGTCCAGCACCGTCACGTCCGCCTCCGCCAGCCCCTCGGCCGTCCGGCGCACCGGCCCGCGGCACAGCCGTACGGTGCCGTCGACGGCCGCCTTCACCCGCACCGAGCCGATCGACGCGACCCCGTCCGCCGCCGTGTCGGCGGTCAGGTACAGGGCCAGGCGCAGCAGCTCGGCGGGCAGCCGGTGCCGGGCGGCCGCGTCGGGCACCCGGACGGTGACCTCCGCGCGGCCCCGGCCGCTGCCCGCCGACTCCACGCCGAACGCCGGGAACGCCTCGGCCAGCGTGGCCCGCAGCGGCTCGTCGTCCGCGAGCGGCGCCGTGTCGGCGGCGGGCGCGGTGAAGTCCTCCGGCAGGCCCACCGCCGCGGTCAGCGCCGGTTCGGCGGGCGCGTCCTCGGCGACGCAGTGCAGCACCAGCGTGCCCTGCCGGGTGTCGGCGACCGCCTGCAGCTCCGCCCGACTCTCCCCGTCCGTGCGCGGCGCGGCGCCGAACCGCACGCCGCTCAGCGCCGGCGCGGCCGGTCCGATGGCGGCGGCCGTGCCGAGCGCGGCCTCCAGCAGGGCGGCCGCCGACACCGTCGTACGGGGTCCGTCGCCGGTCGTCTGCCAGGGGCTGCGGGTGCCGTCGACGCTCACCGGGACCAGCGCGGTCCACGGCGCGTGCGCCGGCCGGACCGGGGTGCCGACCAGGCTGCCCGAACCGCCCGTGCGGTCCGCCGGCAGGTCCGGCAGGCGGTGCTCCTTGCGCTGCCACGGGTACAGGGGCAGGTCCACCACACGGCGGCCGGCGCCCGCGAACGCGGACCAGTCGACCGGTACGCCGTGCGCGTGCAGCGCGCCGAAGGTGGTGAGCAGCGCGCCCACCTCGTCCTCGTCGCGGACCAGCGAGGGCAGCGCCAGCGGGCGTCCGGCCCCGGCCGCGGCGAGGGACTCCTCGGTGCCGGAGACCAGCACCGGGTGCGGGGAGATCTCGACGAACACCCGCTCCTCGGCGTCCTCCACCGCGCTCACCGCGTCCTGGAAGAGGACGGTGTCGCGCAGGTTGCGGCCCCAGTACTCGGCGGTCAGGTCGAGTCCGGACACCTCGCCGCCGGCCACCGCCGAGTACACCGGGACGCGGGCCTCGGACGGCGTCAGGTGCGCCAGCCCGGACACCAGCCGCTCGCGCAGCGGGTCCATCAGCGGGGAGTGCGGCGCCACCGGCACCTTCACCCGCCGCACGAACACGTTCGCCTCGGTCAGTTCCTCGGTCAGCTCCTCCAGCGCGTCGAGGGCGCCGGCCACGACCGTGGTGCGCGGGCCGTTGACGGTGGCGATGCCCAGCTTGTCCTCGTACAGCACCAGGTAGGGGGCGAGTTCCTCGCGGCTCAGCCCGACCACGACCGAGCCGCCGGTGCCGACCAGCGTGTCCAGCAGCCGCGAGCGCAGGCACAGCACCTCCGCGGCCTGCGCCAGCGTCAGCGCCCCGGCCGCCCACGCGGCGGCGACCTCGCCCATGCTGTGCCCGACGACCGCCGCCGGCTCCACGCCCCAGCTGCGCCACAGCTCCACCAGGCCGACCTGCACGGCGAAGATCAGCTCCTGCGGGATGCCCTCGTCGAAGGGCCGGCTGTCCGGTTCGCCGCGCAGCGAGGCCAGCGGCGACCAGGCGATCCACTTGCGCATCTCCTCCTCGCAGGCCAGCACCGCCTCCCGGAACACCGGCTCGTTCTCCAGCAGCCGGCGGCCCATGCCGGCCCACTGGGAGCCGAAGCCGGAGAAGACGAACACGCAGGAGCGGACGGTGTCGGCGGTGCCGGTGAGCACCCCGGGATGCTCGGCGCCCTTGGCCAGGGCGCGCAGGGCCGAGCGGACCGCGACCACGTCCCGGCCCACCGCGACGGCCCGGTGCTCCAGGTGGCTGCGGCGCGCTCCCGCGGTGAACGCGAGGTCGGCGAGGACGTCCGCGTCGGCCGACTCCAGCAGGTCGAGGTACTGCCGGGCGGCGGCGGGCAGCGCGGACTCCTGAGCCGCCGACAGGGGCAGCGCGAAGCGGTCCGCGAGCCGGTCCGCCGCCGGCGCCAGGGCCGCCGAGCGCCCGGTCTCCGGCGCGACGGGCGGCTCGGCGACGACGATGTGCGCGTTGGTGCCGGTGAAGCCGAAGGAGCTGACGCCCGCCACGCGGCGCCGGTCCGGCTCGGGCCAGCTCTCGCCGCCCTCGGCGATGGCCAGCCCCATCTCCTCCCAGCGGACCTGCGAGGTCGGCCGGGTGGTCACACCGACGTGCGGCGGGATCCGGCCGTGGTGCACCGCGAGGACGGCCTTGATCAGGCCCGCCATGCCCGCGGACGCCTCCAGGTGCCCGATGTTGGGCTTGGCCGAACCGACCAGCAGCGGCGCGCCGTCGGCGCCGTCGGGCCGGAGCGACTGGGCGAGCGCCCGCAGCTCGATCGGGTCGCCGAGCGGGGTGCCGGTGCCGTGCGCCTCCGCGTAACCGACCTCGCGACCGCTCAGCCCGGCCTGCGCCAGGGCCTGTTCGATCAGCGCGCGCTGCGCGGTGCCGTTGGGCACGGTCAGTCCGCTGCTCGCGCCGTCCTGGTTGACCGCGCTGCCGGGCAGCACGGCGTAGACCCGGTCGCCGTCGGCCAGGGCCTGCGACAGCCGCTTCAGCACGACCGCTCCGGAACCCTCGCCGCGCAGGTAGCCGTCGGCCGCGTCGTCGAAGGTGCGGCACTGCCCGGACGGCGACAGGGCGCCGCCGGCCGACACCGAGACCGGGATGACCGGGCTGAGGATCACGTTGACGCCGCCGGCCACCGCGAGGTCGCTCTCGCCGGAGCGCAGGCTCTGGATCGCCAGGTGCACCGCGGTCAGCGAGGAGGAGCAGGCGGTGTCCACCGCCATGCTGGGACCGGTCAGGCCCAGGAAGTACGACAGCCGTCCGGCCGCCCCGGCGAAGGAGTTGCCGGTGCCGTAGTACAGGTCGACGTCCTGCAGCCGGCCCGCCACCTGCTGGGAGTGGTCGGAGCTGTTCATCCCGACGAAGACGCCGGTCGCCGAGCCGCGCAGCCGGTCCCGGGTGGCGCCCGCGTCCTCCAGCGCCTCGTAGGCGACCTCCAGGAACAGCCGGTGCTGCGGGTCGAGGCTGCGCGCCTCGCGCGGGGAGACCCGGAAGAACGCCGCGTCGAAGCCACGGACGTCGTCGAGGTAGCCGCCGCGCAGTGAGGTGATGGTGCCGGGCGTCCAGGCGCCGTCGGACAGGAACGCCTGACCGTCCCAGCGGTCCGGCGGCACGTCCCGGATGACGACGCGGCCGTCGCGCAGCAGCTGCCAGTAGTCGCCGACGGTGGGGCTGCCGGGGAATCGGCAGCTCATGCCCACGACGGCGATCGGGTCGTCGGCGGGGGCGGCCGGCTCGGCCGGCTGCGGCTCGGGCGGCGCGGCGACGCCGGTCACCGCCTCCTCGCCCGGCCCGGCCGACGCCGCCTCCTCGCCCGGCCCGGCCGACGCGGTCTCCTCGCCCGGCCCGGCCGACGCGGCCTCCCGCCGCGCCACCAGCGGCAGCAGGTGGTCGACCAGCTCGTCCAGGCAGGGCCGCTCGAACGGGGTGGACAACGGGATGTCCAGGCCCAGCTCCATGCCGAGCCGGTCCACGAACTCCACGATGGTCAGCGAGTCCAGGCCGAGGTCGGCGAAGCCGCGCCGGGGCGGGATGCGCCGGCCCGGGTCCTGGCCGAGCACCGTGGCCAGCACCTCGGTGGTGCGGCGCATCAGGCCGCGGCGCTGCCGGTCGGTCCCGCCGGCCGGGCCGCGACCCTGCGCGGTGCCGCCGGGGGCCGTGGCGCCGCCTTCCCGCGGTGCGGTGATGTCCGCCGCCGCTCCGCTCCGCCTCCTCGCGGAAGCGGCGGCGGACGGATCGACTTCCCGGCCGGCCCCGTGGGGGGCCGGGGCCGCGGCCGGGGAGTCACCGGCGGAGGGGGGGAGCCCCGCCGGAGTCGTGAGGTCGGGGACGGGCAGGGCGCCGGCCGGTGCCTCGCCCGGGGCGCCGCCGCCGAGGTCGAGCCGGCGCGCCGGCCCCAGGGGGTTGCCCGACTCGTCGATCAGCTGCACCGCGAGCTGCGCGGGGCGCGCCACCGCGTCCGGCACGGCGCCCGGCGCGTACTGCGTGCCCGGGGTCACCTCCGGCAGCCAGAACGACTCGTGCTGCCAGGGATGCCGGGGCAGGTCCGTCGGCCGGCCGGGCAGCAGGCCGTCCCAGCGGACCTCGGCGCCCGCGCAGTGCAGTTCGGCGAGCGCGGTGAGCAGCGTGGCGGGCCCGTCCGCGTCGCGGCGCAGCGAGCCGACCGCGACGCCCGGGCGGCGCAGCGCGGTGAGGCCGTCGCCGATCGGGCGGACCAGGGTGGGGTGCGGGCCGATCTCGACGAAGTCGGCGCCCCGGTCGGCGATCAGGTTCTTCACCGCCGGCCAGAAGCGCACCGGGCTGAGGACGTTGGCCGCCCAGTAGTCCGCGTCCAGCACGGCGGGCGGGGTGTCGGGGGAGACCGTGGAGACGAACGCGTCCGGGCGCGGGCTCGGTGCCAGGTCGCCCAGTTCCGCGCGCAGTCGCTCGGCGAAGGGTGCCATCGCCGGGCTGTGGAAGGCGTAGTCGCCGGGGACGAAGCGGGCCGGGACGTTCCGCTCGCGCAGCAGCGCCGCGATGGCCGTCAGGTCCTCCTCCGACCCGGCCAGCACGGTGGCCGACGGCCCGTTGACGGTGGCGACGGTGACCGCGCGGCCGGTGCCGGCGGCAGTGGCCACCGCCTCGTCCTCGGGCAGCGCCACCGCGAGCATCCGCCCGGTTCCGGCGGCCGCGGCCATGATCCGCCCGCGCCGCACGGCGAGGTCGAGGGCCGCGGGCAGGCCGAGGGCGCCGGTGAAGCAGGCGGCGGAGATCTCGCCGAGGCTGTGGCCGATCACGTCCGTCGGCTCCACACCCCGCGCCCGCCACACCTCCGCGAGCGCCAACTGGAGTGCCACCACCGCGGGCTGGGCCAGTTCGGTGTCGGCGAGCCGGTCGCCGCCGAGCAGTTCGCGCAGCCCCGGCAGCCCGGCGGCGCGCAGCACCTCGTCACTGCGCTCCAGCGAGGCGGCGGCCACCGGCTCCCGGTCCCACAGGTCCAGGCCCATGCCGCTCCACTGCGAGCCCTGACCGGAGAAGACGAAGACCGTACGGTGCCGGCGGCGCGGCTCGGCGGTGCCGGTGACGGTGCGCTCGTCCGGCTCGCCCTCGGCGAGGTCCCGCAGTGAGGCGCGCAGTTCGGCGGCGTCGGCGGCGATCACGGTGGCGCGTGCCTCGTGGTGGGTGCGCCGTACGGCCGCGGTGTGCAGGACGTCCGGCAGCGGACGGTCGTCGTCCAGCGCCTCGGCGAGGTCGCGGGCGCGCTCCCGCAGGGCCTGCTCGGTGGAGCCGGACAGCAACAGCACGGCGGGGGAGGGTTCCTGATGCCCCGTCACCGGCTGCGGTTCGTCGGCCGGGGCGGACAGCAGCAGGTGCGCGTTGGTGCCGCTGAGCCCGAAGGCGCTCACGCCGTACAGCGTCTCCTCGCCCGCGCCGTCGACCGGGACGGCCTCGGGGGAGATGGTCAGCGGGCCGTCGTTCCAGGGGATGGCCGGGTTGGGGGTGCCCAGGTGCAGCTGCGGTGGGACGAGACGGTGCCGGGCGGTCAGTACGGTCTTGATGAGCGCGGCGACACCGGCCGCCGCGTCCGTGTGCCCGAAGTTGGCCTTGTGCGAGCCGATGTGCAGCGGGTGCTCGCGGCCGGGTCCGAACACCTGGTGCAGCGCGTACGCCTCGATCGGGTCGCCGAGCGGGGTGCCGGTGCCGTGGGCCTCGACGAAGGCGACCTGCTCCGGCCGGGCGTCGGCCCGGGTGAGCGCGTCCCGCAGCAGGGACTCCTGCGCGGAGGCGTTGGGCACCGTGAGGCCGGCGCTGCGGCCGTCGTGGTTGAAGGCGCTGCCGCGGATCACGGCGAGCACCCGGTCGCCGTCGGCGAGGGCGTCGTCGAGCCGCTTCAGCACGACGACACCGCAGCCCTCGCCCCGCACGATGCCGTCCGCCGCGGCCGAGAACGGCTTGCAGCGGCCGGTGGGGGACAGGGCCTGCACCTTGCTCATGAAGATGGACAGCTCGGGGGTGGCCAGGACGTTGACGCCGCCGGCCAGCGCGGTATCGGCCTCGCCGCTGGCCAGGCTGCGGCAGGCGAGGTGCACCGCGACCAGGGACGAGGAGCAGGCGGTGTTCACGGCGAGCGCCGGCCCGTGCAGCCCCAGGGTGTAGGCGACGCGGCCGGGCGCGAAGCTGAACTCCTTGCCGCTGGCGTAGTAGGGGTCGATGGCCTTCACGCCGCGCGTCTTGGAGTGCAGCAGCGTGTAGTCCATGCCGAGCATGCCGAAGAACACGCCGGTCCTCGATCCGGACAGGCGCGGTTTGGTCAGGCCCGCGTGCTCCAGGGCCTCCCAGGAGACCTCCAGGAGCAGCCGCTGCTGCGGGTCCATCTCGCGGGCCTCGCGGAAGGAGATGCCGAAGAAGTCCGCGTCGAAGCGGTCGAGCCCGGGCAGGACGCCGGCCCAGCGGCAGTAGCCGGTGCCGGGGGCCGAGCCGTCCTCGCTGATGTACTCGGGGCCCCAGCGCTCGGGGGGTATCTCCCCGATGACGTCGACGCCGTCGCGCAGGACGCGCCAGAAGGACTCGGGATCGACCACCCCGCCCGGGTAACGGCAACCGATGCCGACGAGAGCGATGTCCGGGTCGGAGCTGGTTCCGTTGCGGGCGGGCATGGATCCCCCTTGTCAGGAGCGACGATCGGGTGGGTGGTGCCTTGACGGTGCGGGCGGTGCTTTCGACGGGGCGCGTGGTGCCTTCTGCGGGGCGCGTGGTGCCTTCGGCGGGGCGCGCGATGCCCTTCGGCGGGGCGCGGGGCGCCTTCACGGTGCGCGTGGTGCCTTCTGCGGGGCGCGGCGCGCTTTCGACGGGCCGCGGGGCGCTTTCGACGGGGCGCGCGGTGCGTCGAGGGAGGTGCGCGTGGTGCGTCGAGGGAGGTGCGCGAGCAGCCGGGCCGTGGGGCGTGCCTGGGCCCCACGGCCCGGACCCGGCGGCCTAGAACTTGGCCGCGGCGGAGGGGGCCTTGAGCTTGCCCAGGTACTTGTGCCACAGGTGGGTGGGGTCCTTCTCCACCGCCTCGACGATCTCCCGCATCGCCGCGAGGGCCTTGGGCTCGCCGTCGTACACGTCGCCCTGGAGCATCTTCAGGACGTCCAGGCGGTAGCGCGGGTCCTGGACGAACGCCGTGAAGAGGATGTTCAGGCGGTAGTAGATCGAGATGAACTCGTACCAGTTGCTCACCGCGCTGCGCAGCGTCTTCACGTAGGTGTCGAAGCGCTCCTTGCGGAAGTCGCCGGCCTCGTGGGCGGCGATGATGTCCGCCGCGGCCAGGCGGGCGCTGTTGAGCGCCACGCTCACGCCGCTGGAGAAGATCGGGTCGACGAACCGGGCCGCGTCGCCGATCATCACGAGCGAGTCGTCCGCGATCTTCGTCAGGGCGTAGCTGTAGTCGCCCTCGGACTTGAACGGCTTGACCCGGCGGGCGTTCTGCAGGGCCTCCTTGAGCGCCGGGCGGCTGCCGACGGTGTCCCAGAAGAAGGTCTCCAGGTCGTTCTTGGCGGCCTTGAAGCGGGCCTTCTGCGTCACGACACCTATGGACGTGATGGTGTCGGTGATCGGGATCTGCCAGACCCAGGTGTCCTCGAGCGGCAGGAAGTGGATGAAGATGTAGTCGGCCTGGTCCTTGTTGACCGCGAGGGCCTTGCGGTCGAAGTCGTCGAACCAGGTGTGCACCGCGTACTGGTTGAAGACCGGGTCCGGCTCCTTGCACTTGAGCTGGGCGCCCATCATGGTGCGGCGGCCGCTGGCGTCGACCACCATGCGGACGGGCACGCCGATCGCCTGGTTGCCCACCTTGGCCTCGAGGACCGGCCGGTCGCGGTCGGAGAAGTCGACGCGGTTGACGCGGACGCCGTGGTACACCTTCGCGCCCAGGCTCTCCGCGTTCTGCAGCAGGATCTGGTCGAACTTGCCGCGGTCCACGTGGAAGGTGTGGTCCCGGTCGACGCCGTTCTGGTCCCGCTCGCTGAAGAGGACCTCGGCGGAGCGGAAGTCGTGGTCCAGCCCGGTGAAGCCGTTGTGCGGGATGTCCCGGTCCTCCGCGGAGGTCCAGGCGGCGCCGTACTTCTTGGGGAAGCCGGCGGCCTCCACCTTCTCCATCGCTCCGGTCTCGATGAGCACCGGGGTGGTGGCCGGGACCAGGGACTCGCCGACGTGCTCGCGCGGAAAGGTCTCCGATTCGAAGACCACCACGGACAGGCCCGCCTTGGCGAGGTACGCGGCCGCCGTGGCACCGGCCGGACCGCCGCCGATGATGCCGATGTCGTAGTCGTAGCCGTTGTTCTCGGATGCCTCGGACAACGTGATCTCCTGTGTGGTGTGGTGTCGGGCGCGTTCCGCGGCGGCCGCTCGGGTCGCGTGCCGGCCGTGCGCACGCGGGGTCAGCGGAGGGTCAGCACCAGATCGGTGATGCTGTCCAGGTTCTGGAAGTTGCCGCCGGTCAGCTCGGTCGGCGGGATGTTGGTCCCCAGCTCGTCACGGATGAACGTGAGCAGCTGAGCCGTGTTCATCGAGGTGAGGATCCCCCACTCCAGCAGGGGGGTGTCCGCGGCCAGGCCCTGCGAGTCGGGCTCGGAGAGCAGCCGTTCCTGGACGAACTCGGTGAGCTGGGAGAGCAGTTCTTCGCGGTCACTGGCCACGCCGTGCCTCCTTGAGACGCGTTGAGAAGTGGTGCCGGCGGGAAGCTCAACACTCGTAGATTTCAACGCCTGATGATGTCATTTCCTGATGAACTCTACTAGTGTTGAGTTCCGCGTCAAGTGGCCAACCACGACCGCCCGGAAGAGGGTTGGAGGCCCGATGAACCGAGCACGGTACGGTCCGCCGCCAGGTGAGACGCACGTCTGGGTGGTCCCCGAACCCGGCCCCGGACCCCGGCGGGAGGCGCTGCTGCAGCGCTGCGCCGGGCTGCTGGCGCCCGAGGAACGGCGCCGCTCCGACCGGGTCGTCCCCTCCGCCCGCACGCTGTACGCCTGCTCGCACGCCGCGCTGCGGGCGGTCACGGCGCTGTACACGGGCCGCAGCCCCGACCGCGTCGCCTTCGTCCGGGGGAAGTTCGGCAAGCCCTACGTCGGCGGCGACCCCGGACTGCGGGTCAGCCTGTCCCACACCGACGGCCTGGCGCTCGTCGCGGTGAGCCGGGACGGCCCCGTCGGCGTGGACGTGGAACGCGTCACGCCGCTGCGCGACCCGGCCGGCCTGCGCCGCCAGATCCTCTCCCCGTGGGAGGACCCGCGCTGTCCCGGCAGCGCCGAGGACCCGTCGCACGGTGCCCTGTTCACGCACTGGACGTGCAAGGAGGCGGTCCTGAAGGCGCTGGGCACCGGCCTGGCCGGCGACCTCACGGCGGTGTGGGTCGCGCCGGGCGAGCGCCGCGGCGGCCCGGTGCGCGTCCACCGCGCCCCCGGTGACCCCGGGCGCGCCTGGCGGCTGTGGCTGATCGACGCGGGCCCCGGATTCCGCGCGGCGGTCGCCGTGGCGGGCGGCGGCGACGTGGTACGGGTGCTCGGCCGCCTCCCCGGCCACGACGACGGGCTCCTCCCGGCGGCCGCCCCCGGTGACGTGGGCCCGCTCGCCGCGGAGCCGGCGGACATCCGCACCCTGGTCAGGGCAGGCGCGAGCGTGCGTCTCCTCGCCCCGTCCACGGCGGGTCACCGGGCTCCCTCCACGGCGGGTCACCCGGTCCCCTCCACGGCTGATCACTCGGCCCCCTCCACGGCTGATCACTCGGCCCCCTCCACGGTGGGTCACCCGGTCCCGTCCGCCGTCGGTCACTCGGTCCCGTCCGCCGTCGGTCACTCGGTCCCGTCCACGGCGGGTCACCCGGTCCCGTCCGCCGTCGGTCACTCGGTCCCCTCCACCGCCGGTCACCCGGCTCCCTCCGCCGCCGTTCACCTCGATTCCTCCCCGCCCCCTCCCGCGCCGGTGCCCTCCGGGGCCGGCGTGGCCCAGCAGAAGGAGATCCCGTCATGCAGGTGACCCCTCCCGGCGCGGCCGCCGCCGTGCCACCCGCCGCTCCCGCAGTTCCAGCCGCTTCCGCAGCCCCGGCCGCTTCCGCCGCTCCCGCCGACGCGCCGGCGCTGTTGTGCCTGCCGTACGCCGGCGGGGCCGCGCAGGCCTTCACCGGACTGCGGACCGCCCTGTCCGCGGCCGCGCGCACCGAGCTGCTCGAACTGCCCGGTCACGGGCGCCGGATGGCCGAGCCGGTGCGCGACGACTTCGGAGAGGTGCTGACCGACCTGGTGCGCTCCTCCGCCCCGCACACCACCGGCCACTACGTCCTGCTCGGATACAGCATGGGCGCCGCCTTCGCCTACGAACTGGCGCGTCACTGGAGCGCGTTGGGCCGGCCGCCGAGCGGCGTCGTGCTCGTCGGCCGTAACGGGCCCACCGCCCGCCGGCCCTTCCCCGACATCCACCGGCTCGCCGCCCCGGCCTTCCTGGACGCGGTCCGCCGCCTCGGCGGCACCCCGCCGCAGTTGTTCGAACGCCCGGAGCTGATCGAGCTGTTCGCGCCGATGCTGCGCGCCGACTTCACCCTGTCGGAGACGTACGAGCCGCTGCCCGGACCGCCGCTCGGTTGCCCGCTGTGGGTGTGCGCCGGCACCGACGACCCGATGGTGGACGACGCGGGCCTGCGCGACTGGGAGAACCACGCCTCGGGTGACGTCCGCATCGAGTGGCTGCCCGGCGGCCACTTCCTGCTCGACGAGGCGGTGTTCCACGCCTACGTCGGCGGCGTCCTGCGCGCGCTGCCGCGGCCGCGCGCCCGGCGCTGAGCCGGCCCGGCCGCACCACCGCGGACACCACGACGCCGCCGGCCTTCCCCGCAACGCAGGGGGAAGGCCGGCGGCGTCGTGGGCCGCTCAGGCGGCCGGCTGGGTGGTCACCTCGGAGAACTGGGCCCGCCAGTACGCCAGCGGCGTGTGCGTGGTGCTGACGTCGCCGTGCACCAGGCGCCCGATCAGGATCTGGTGGTCGCCCGCCAGATAGCTGCTGGTCAGGATGCACTCGGCGGTGGCCACGTTGGCGTCGAGGACCGGCGCGGCGATCCGCTTGCCCGGGCTCCAGGCCACGCCCGAGAACCGCTCGGGCACCGGCGAGGCGAAGGTCCTGGCGGTCTCGGCCATCCCGGAGGACAGGAAGTTCACCGCGAAGACGGAACTCTCGTGGATGGCCTCCAGCGTGCCGCTGGGATGCTTGACGCACACCAGCAGCAGCGGCGGGGAGGCCGAGACGCTGCACACCGCGCTGCACGTCAGACCGCGCGGTTCGCCGTCGGACGTGACGCTGGTGACCACGCTGACCCCGGTGGGCAGCGACCCCATCACCGAACGGAAGGTGTGCAGGTCGACCTGGTCAGGCAGGGTGAGGGAGGAACGGAGTTGTTCGGGCATCTGTAGATCCTCGTCGTCGGTGAGGCCCAGGAAGGCCAGGGCCGCGGACATCGCAGGTCACCCCGGATCGACGGCCGTGATGCGCTCCACCAGGGCCTGACGGTCCGTCTTGCCGTTCGCCGTGAGCGGGAAGGCGTCGACGACGTGCACCGCGTCCACCACCATGTACAGCGGCAGCCGGTCGGCACAGTCGCGCTTGAGTTCCAGCAGGCCCGGCGCCTTGGGGCCCTCGGGCACCACCACGGCGTGGATACGCGCGTCCAGACCGCTGCCCACGACCACGCACGCCGCGGTCCGCACCCGCGGGTGCGCGGCGACCACGGACTCCACGTCGCCGAGCTCGATCCGGTGGCCGCGCACCTTCACCATCTGGTCGCGCCGGCCCACGTACTCCAGCATCCCGTCCGGGCCCATCCGCCCGATGTCCCCGGTGAAGTACGCGCCCTGCTGCGGCTCCCGGCCCCAGTAGCCGAGCATCACCGTCGGGCCGCTCACCACGATCTCGCCCTCACGCGCCCGCGGCGGATGCAGCCGGATGCGGTCACCGGAGGCGGGCGCGCCGATCGGCAGCGCCCGGGTGCTGCCCAGGTCCCGCTCGGTGACCTCGTAACCGGTGCACACGTTGGTCTCGGTCGGCCCGTACCAGTTGAACATCCGCACGTCCGGCCACGCCTTGCGCAGCTCGTGGACCTGCTGGATCGGGAAGGGCTCGCCGGCGAAGACGCACACGCGCAGCGCCTCGGGCGGGTCACCGGCCAGCAGGTCGCCGCGCTGCATCATCAGGATCAGCGCCGACGGCACCGAGTACCAGACGCTGATCCGCTGCTCGCGCAGCAGCGCGCCGAGCTGCGCCGGGTCGTAGGCGAGGCCCTCGGGGATCAGGAAGACGGAAGCACCCGCCTGGAAGGCGCCGTACAGGTCGAAGACGGACAGGTCGAAGTTGAACGGGGCGTGGTTGGAGAGCAGGTCCGCGGCGGTGAGCCCGGTCTCGGCGACGGCCCAGCGGACGAAGGACAGGGCGTTGCGGTGGCTGATGCACACGCCCTTGGGCTCGCCGGTGGAACCGGACGTGTACAGGATGTAGGCCGGGTCGTCGGGCTGGTTGTCGTGCACCGGCGGGGCGTCCGCGGCGGGCGCCTGGTCGCGTACGTCGTCGAAGGCGGCCAGCGGCAGCGCCTCGGGCCAGCCGGCGTCGGCGGCGCGGCGGATGCCGTCGGCGTCGGCCACCACCAGGGCCGGGGAGCAGCCCGCGGCGATGCGCTGGACGCGGGCGGCCGGGTTGTTGGCGCTGACCGGGACGTAGACCGCGCCGACGCGCAGCGCCCCCTGCATCAGGGCGACGGCGTCCACGGTCTTGTGGGTCCACAGCACCACCCGGTCGCCGGGCCGCACACCGCGCCGGTGCAGCGCGGCGGCGTAGCGGTCGGCGAGTTCGTCCAGCTCCCCGTAGCTGTGCACCCCCTGGGAGGTGCGCACGGCCGGGGAGTCAGGGGCGCGCCGTGCGGAGTCGATGACGAGTTGGTGGAGCCTCACAGCCCTATCTCCTTCACTATCAGTTGGCGCTGGATGTCGGAGGTACCGGAGAAGATCGTGCTGGGCACGGCGTCGCGCAGGACGGCCTCGATGCCGTCCTCGCGCAGGTATCCGCGCCCTCCGAAGACCCGTACGGCGTCGGCGGCGGAGGCCAGGACGCCCTCGGAGACGGCCAGCTTCGACAGGGCGATCTCCAGCACGGACGACTCGCCCCGGTCCATCGACCAGCAGGCGCGGTACAGCAGCAGCCGGGCGCTCTCGAGCCGCAGCTTGATGTCGGCGATGCGGTTGGACACCGACTGGAACTCGCCGATACGGCGACCGAACTGGCGCCGCTCGCGGGCGTGCGCCACGCACTGCTCCACCAGCCGGTCCAGCAGCCCCACGTAGAGGGCGAACAGGCAGGCCCGCTCCCAACCCATGGAGTGCTGGAAGATCGCCGCGCCCGCGCCGACGCCGCCGAGCACCTGCTCCTCGGGGACGAAGCAGTCCTCGAAGGTGATCGCGCCGGCCGGGCAGGAGAGCATGCCCATCTTCTCGTACGGCTGCCCGACGACGAGCCCGTCGGCGCCGCGTTCCACGACGAAGCCGGTCACTCCGAGGAAGCCCGCCTTGGGGTTCACCGTCCCGTACGCCACGTACACGTCGGCGGCCGGGCCGTTGCTGACGAAGCTCTTGGTGCCGTTGAGCAGGTACCCGCCGTCGACCGCCGTCGCCGTCACGCTGAGCCGTGAGGAGTCCGAACCGGCGTCGGGTTCGGTCATCGCGTTGCCCGCGATGAGCCGGCCCGCGGCCAGCTCGGGCAGCAGCCGGCGCCGCACCGGCTCGCTGCCGAACTCGGCGATCGGCACGGCGCAGGCGAAGGTGTGGGCCGCGGCCGCGAACACCAGGCCGGTGTCCAGGCAGCCGCGGCCCACCGCCTCCACCACGCGGGCGGTGTCCAGCGCGCCGAGGCCGCGCCCGCCGTACTCCTGGGGCAGGCAGGCCCCGAGCATGCCGATCTCACCGAGGCGCAGCCAGTCCTTGCGGCTGTAGAACCCGCCGTCCGGCGGCGCGGGGAAGGCGGCCCGGGTGGCCGCCAGCACCTCGTCGTAGCGCGCCTGTTGCTCTTCGTTCCAGCCGAACTCCACGTCTACTCCTGGGGTACGGGGAAGGCGGCGCCCTCCCGCCGTCGGTCGGTGGTCAGTTGTGCCCGGGCCCGAGGGCCTTGGGCAGCCGCAGGTTGCGCGGGCCCAGGTAGCGCAGGCGGGGGTGGATGCGCCCCTGCTGGGCCCGCTGCTCCTCGACGTGCGCCAGCCACCCGGGGACCCGGGCCGCGGCGAACATGGGGACGAACAGGTCGGAGGGCATGCCGAGCATGTGGTAGATGGCGGCGGCGTAGCAGTCCACGGTCAGGTAGGGGCGGGGTCCCTTCGACGGGTGGGCGGCGGTCCGCACGGCGTCCAGCACCTCCAGGACCCGTTCGCCGTCGGGGTTGCCGCGCAGCCGCCGGGCCGCCTCGCGCAGCGGCCGGACCCGGGGATCCTCCTCGGCGTACGAGCCGTGCCGGGAGCGCTCCTCGCGGGCCTGGTCGACCCGGCCGCGCAGGTAGGCGGCGGCGGTGGACGGGCTGTCGCCCTCCCGGGCCAGCTCGATGACCTGGTGGGCGGCGCCGCCGTGCAGCGGGCCGGTGAAGGTGGCGAGCGCCACCGTCATGGTGGCGAAGGTGTCGGCGCCGGTGCCGGCCGCGACGCGGGCGGCGAACGCCGAGGCGTTGCAGCCGTGTTCGGCCTGGAGGATGAGGCACAGGTCGACCAGCTTCACCCGCTCCGGGTCGCGGGGCAGGCCCAGCATGTGCAGGATGTTCTCCGCGTGCGACAACTCCGGTTCGGGGCGCGGGAGTCTGCGCCCCGTACGGGCGGCCTGCTGGATGGCGAAGATGGTCGGGATGCGGGCGACGAGCCGTTCCCCGAGGTCGATGTGGGCCGCCGGGTCGGCGTCGGCCTCCGCGGCGACCGCGAGTGCGGACACCGCCGTGCGCAGCACCGAGGCCGTGCTGCAGCCCGAGTTCAGCACGAGGTTGGTGGCGACCATGGAGGGCAGTTCCCGCGCGGCCGCCAGCCGGGCGCGGAAGGCGGTCAGCTCGTCCCGGTCGGGCAGCCAGCCTCGGATCAGCAGGTGGACGACCTCCTCGAACGTCACCCGGCCGATCAGCTCCTGGACGGGATAGCCGCGATAGGCCAGCCGGCCGCGCGCCGGGTCCACCTCGGAGATGCCGGTCTCGCCGATCACCATCTCGGAAGGGGTCTCCGGGGCCGGGGCGGGCCGGTCGGCCGGTCCGGGCAGGGGAGGGGCGATGGCGGACGCGTCCCGCGGGGCCTTCAGCGAGCTGAGCTCGGCCAGCCGTTCGTCGTAGAACTCGCGCAACTGGCCCACGGAGTCGATGCGTTCGATGAGGTGGTCGTCGAGGGTGGTGCCCAGTTCGTGTTCCAGGTGGACCTGGAGCTCCACGGCGCTGAGGTCGTCCCAGCTGGCCACGGCGCGGAGCTGCATCTCGTCGCCGATGAACTCCGACGGCATGTCGAAGACCCGGGACAGCGTGCTGATGACGGGGTGCACCTGGACCATCTCCTTGTCTGGACGTCACTTCTGTCGTTCCGGACGCCGCTTGTCGTGCGGGTGCCGTTCGGGGCCTCGCGTCCCGCGCCCGTGGGCCGGTCCCGCGGCCGGTCGCCGGCCGGGCCCGTGGCCGCCCGCCGGGCCTGACCGCTCCCGTGGCCGCCCGCCGGGCCTGACCGGTCCCGCGGCCGGTCACCCGGCCAGGTCGGTCCGCGGCCCGGTCACCCGGCCAGGTCGGTCCGCGGCCCGGTCACCCGGGCCCGACCGAGCCCGCGGCCCGGTCACCCGGCCAGGTCGGTGGCCTGCTCCGCGGGTTCGGGCATGCGGACCACAGCGGCGGTGTGGCGCGAGGCGACCAGGCCGAGCCGGTGGGGGAAGAGGTGGGGCAGCAACGGGCCGGTCATCGCCGTGGTGATCAGCGCCATGAGGACCATCTCGGTGAACAGCGTCTGGTCGAGCACGCCGAGGTTGAGCCCCACGCCGAGGATGATCAGCTCGGTCAGGCCGCGGGTGTTCATCAGCACGCCCACGCCGGTGGCCTCCCGCCAGCTCAGGCCGAACGACCGGGCGGGCAGGCCGCCGCCGAGCAGCTTGCCGCACACCGCGGCACAGAGGATGAGGGCCAGCTCGCCCCAGGCGGTCGGCGACATGTCCGCGATGTCGACGGAGAGCCCGGTGACGATGAAGTAGACCGGCAGCATCAGCTCCCCGGCGTGCTGCAGCGGCCGGAGCATCCGCTCCTCCAGCAGGACGTGCGGTTTGCGCGGCATGACCAGGCCGAAGGCGAAGGCGCCGAAGATGGGGTGGATGCCGATCTTCGAGGTGGTGTACGCGGAGAGCAGCAGCCCCGCCGTGACCAGGGTCGCGAGGTGGATTCCGGAGCCCCTGCGGATCATCCGGGCCACGGCCCGGGCGAGCAGCGGACGGACGACGACGATCATCGCGGCGCCGTAACCGGCCGACATCCACAGGGTGTCGGTGAACCCGGTGGGGCCGGACGCGGTGACCACCGCGACCACGGCCGCCAGCAGGCACCAGGCGAGCACGTCGCCGAAGGCCGCGCTGGTCAGGGCGAGCGCGCCGACCGCCGTACGGTTGATGCCGTTGTCCTTGAGGATGCGGGCCAGCACCGGGAACGCCGTGATCGACATGCTGACGCCGAGGTAGAGGATGAAGGAGGTCATCGGGACCTTCTCGCCGTCGACCACCGAGTGGTTGTGGTAGAGGAGCGCGGCGACGCCCATGCCGAGGATCAGCGGCGTGAGGATGCTGCCCGCCGTGACGGCGGCCACCGAGCTCTTGCGGCGGCGCATGGAGGCCCAGTCCAGCTCCCATCCGACAGTGAACATGAACAACAGAAGGCCCAGTTGGGCCACCATCGACAGCAAGGGCCGTACATCGTCCGGGAACAGACGGTGCGTCAGGTCACCCGGCAGCAGTCCGAGCAGGCTCGGGCCGAGCAGGATGCCCGCGGTGATCTCGCCGATGACGGCAGGCTGACGGACTCTGCGTGCCAGGTGTGCCAGGGCGGTGCCCGCGATCAGGATGCCGGCGATGCCGGCGATGGCGGTGGCCTGCAGAGACTCGAGCTGGTGCGGTGTCACGGCAGCTCCCTCGGGTGCCTGGTGAGACGAACAAAACTCAACGACCAGTGAACTCAACTGATGGTGAGTTTTGCATGCCGGGCGATGTCGGACAAGGGGCGTCCGGGTGCGGGCGTGGCTCGCGGGCGGGTCCGGACGGGGCTTGCCGGGGTTCTGGCTTCGTGTAAAACTCCTTGCCTGTTGAGTTCATTCTCTGTTGAGTTCTACTCCGGTGGGAAGTCGGGTCCGCCCCGGCACCACCGGCGTGAACCGCGGAAGGTGGTGCCTGCTCATGCGCGAACTGGTGGAGGCGATCGAGTCCCCGGACTCGGTGCCGGCCGACGTGGCGGCCCTGGGGGTTCCCGACTCCTACCGGGCGGCCGTGCTGCACAAGGCGGAGGCGGGCATGTTCGACGGCGTGCCGCTGAGCGACCGGAAACCCGCCGACTCCGTGCACATCGAGGAGGTGCCCACCCCCGAACCGGGCCCCGGCGAGGTCCTGGTGGCGGTCATGGCGAGCGCCGTGAACTACAACACGGTCTGGAGCGCCCTGTTCGCGCCGGTGCCGACCTTCGCCCTGCTGGAGCGCTACGCCCGCATCGGCGGGCTCGCCGCCCGCCACGACCGGCCGTATCACGTCATCGGCTCCGACCTGGCCGGCGTCGTCGTCGCACGCGGCCCCGGCGTACGGCGCTGGAACGTCGGCGACCGCGTCGTGGCGCACTGCGTCTCCGTCGAGCTGGAGGCCGCCGAAGGCCACAGCGACCCCATGCTCGACCCCGAGCAGCGCATCTGGGGCTACGAGACCAATTACGGCGGTCTCGCCGACCTGGCGCTGGTCAAGGCCACCCAGCTGCTGCCCAAGGCGGAGCACCTCACCTGGGAGGAGGCCGCCGCGCCGGGCCTGGTCAACTCCACCGCCTACCGCCAGCTCGTCACCCGCAACGGCGCCGGCCTGAAGCAGGGCGACAACGTGTTGATCTGGGGCGCCGTCGGCGGCCTCGGTTCCTACGCCACCCAGCTCGCGCTGGCGGGCGGCGCGAACCCGATCTGCGTCGTCTCCTCACCCGAGAAGGCCGCCCTGGCGCGCTCGCTGGGCGCGGAGCTGATCATCGACCGGAACGCGGAGGGCTACCGCTTCTGGAGCGACCCGCACACCCAGGACCCGAAGGAGTGGAAGCGCTTCGGCTCCCGCATCCGCGAACTGACCGGCGGCGAGGACGTCGACATCGTCTTCGAGCATCCCGGCCGCGAGACCTTCGGCGCCTCCGTCTACGTCACCCGCAAGGGCGGCACCATCGTCACCTGCGCCTCCACCGCCGGATACGTCCACGAGTACGACAACCGCTACCTGTGGATGTCCCTGAAGCGGATCATCGGCACGCACTGCGCCAACTACCGCGAGGCGTGGGAGGCCAACCGCCTCATCGCCAAGGGCAGGATCCACCCCACCCTGTCGCGCACCTACGCCCTCGACGACGTCGCCCGTGCCGTGGAGTCCATCCACCGCAACGAACACCACGGCAAGGTCGGCGTGCTGTGCCTGGCCCCCGGCGAGGGCCTCGGCGTCCGCGACCCCGAACTGCGCGCCCGCCACGAACCGGCCCTGAACCGCTTCCGGGAGACGGCCACCCCGTCGGACCGGACCCGGCTGAGCGGGGTGGCGGCATGAACGCGGCGGACAACCGGGAAACAGGCGGCACCCGGCAGCCGGCAGCAACCCGGCAGCCGGCAGTCACCCCGCGATCGGCAGTCACCCCGCGATCGGCGGCCACCCCGCGATCGGCGGCCACCCCGGGCCCGGCGGACACCCGCGCCCCGGAGGAGCCGGGCGGTGCCGCGCTCGGGATCGTCGGCGTCGGTGCCATCGGCGGGGCGCTGGTGCGCCGGGCCGTGCTCGCCGGGCACGCCGTCGTCGTACGGGATCCGCGCCCCGACGCGCCGGCCCGGCTCACCGAGCTGTTCGACACGCCCGAGCAGGCCCGGGCCGCCGGCCGGCACATCCGGCTCGCCCGCGGCTGGGCGGAGTTCGCCGCGGCGCGGGTCGTGGTCGAGGCCGTGCCCGAGCGACGGGACGTCAAGACCGAGGTACTGCGCGAACTGGACCGGGTCTGCCCGCCCGACACCGTCCTCGCCACCACCGCCTCGGCGCTCTCCCTCACCGACCTGGCGGCGGCCTCCGGGCGGCCCGGACGACTCGTCGGCCTGCACCTGCCGCTGCCCGCCGCCGGCCTCGCGGAGATCGGCCGCACCGTCATCGCCGACCCGTCCGCCGTGGCCCGCGTACGCGAACTGGTGCGCGCGCTGGGCCTGGAGGCCGTGACCCTGGGCGACCGCCCCGGCCTGGTCTCCGCCTCGCTCCTGTTCGGCTTCCTCAACCAGGCCGTCACCATGTACGAGCGGCGGGCCGCCGGACGCGACGACATCGACGCCGCCATGCGGTACGGCTGCGGGCTGCCCAGCGGCCCGTTCGAACTCCTCGACGTCATCGGCACCGACACCGCCTGCGACGTCCTCGACGCGCTGGCCGTCCGCTACGACGAGCCCGCCTTCGAACCCGCCCGCCGGCTGCGCCACATGGCCCTGGCCGGCCTGCACGGCCGCAAGTCCGGCCGCGGCTTCTACGACTACGGCGACCCGTCCGCCACCGGACCCGCCCCCGCCCGCCGGTCGCAGGGCGCCTCCCCGGTCCGCCGGGTCGGCGTCGTCGGGACCGGCACCATGGCCACCGGCATCGCCGAGGTCTTCGCCAAGGCCGGCGTCGACACCCTCGTCGTCGGCCGGAGCGACGAGCGCGCCAAGTCCGCCTGGGAGGCGGTCGCCGCCTCCACCGGTCGCGCGGTGCGCCGCGGCAAGCTCACCGAGGCGGACCGGACGGCCGCGCTGGAGCGGCTGACTCCGACCGGCGACCTGGACCGGCTCGCCGACCGCGACCTGGTGATCGAGGCCGTCGCGGAGGACCTGGCGGTGAAGAAACCGCTGTTCGCCCGGCTCGGCGCGGTCGGCAGGCCCGGCGCCCTGCTCGCCACGACCACCTCCAGCCTGCCGGTGATCGAGTGCGGGCTCGCCTCCGGGCGGCCCGAGGACGTCATCGGCCTGCACTTCTTCAACCCGGCGCCGGTGATGCGGCTGGTCGAGGTCATCCCCTCCCTGGAGACCGCGCCCCGGCACGTCGACACCGCCCGGGAGGTGTGCCGGCGGCTCGGCAAGCACCCGGTGCAGTGCATGGACCGGCCCGGCTTCATCGTCAACGCGCTCCTGTTCCCCTACCTCAACGGCGCGGTACGGCTCGCCGAGAGCCACTACGCCGGCGCCGACGAGATCGACGCCGTGATGAGGCTGGGCTGCGGCTATCCGCTCGGGCCGTTCGAACTGCTCGACGTGATCGGCCTCGACGTGTCGCTCAGCATCCAGCGCGTCCTGCACGACGCCGACCGCCGCCCGGGGACCGTGCCCGCCCCCCTGCTGGGCCATCTGGTGGCGGCCGGCCGGGCGGGACGCAAGACGGGCGCCGGATTCCGGGTCTACGGCTGAGCCGGGCAACCCCGGCAGGACAGGGAGAACCCCATGAAGAGCACGGGCCCCGAACCCACCGCCCACGGCGAAGCGGCGGACGCCCTCGCCTGGGCGCTGCTGGCCGAACTGATCGGCTGGTCACCGACGTCCGCGGACGTCCTGCCCCCGCACCCGCCGCACGCCCCGACGCCCCCCGCGGAACAGGGGGAGGACCGATGACGACCACGGCCCACCGGCACCCCGGGACCGGCGACGCGCCCGCCCGTACCGTCCGCGAGGCGGCGCTCGCCGCCCGGGCCGCCGCACGCGCCCTCGCCCTCACCACCGGGGCCGAGCGGGACGCCGCGCTGTCCGCGATGGCGCGGCGGCTGACCCTCGACCCGGCCGGCATCCTCGCCGCCAACGAACGGGACCTCGCCGCGGCCCGCGCCGCCGGGCGGTCGGCGACCGTGCTCGACCGGCTGACCCTCACCCGCGGCCAACTCGACGGCCTCGCCGCCATGTTGCGCACCCTCGCGGACCGGCCGGACCCGGTCGGCGACATCGTGAGCGGGGGAGTGCTGCCCAGCGGTCTGGAGGTGCGACGCGTCCGGGTCCCCCTCGGCGTGGTCGGCATGATCTACGAGGGGCGGCCCAACGTCACCGTCGACGCCGCGGGCCTCTGCCTCAAGAGCGCCAACGCCGCCCTCCTGCGCGGCTCCTCGACCGCACGCCACACCAACGCCGCCCTGGTCGCGGCCCTGCGCGAGGCACTCGCCGAGACCGGCGTCCCCGCCGACGCCGTGCAGGTCGTGCCCGGCACGACCCACGACTCCGTACGCGAACTGATGTCCCTGCGGGGCCTGGTGGACGTCCTCGTGCCGCGCGGCGGCGCCGAGCTGATCCAGGCCACGGTGCGGGACGCCGCCGTCCCGGTCATCGAGACGGGCGTCGGCAACTGCCACGTCTACGTCGACGAGCACGCCGACCTCGACAAGGCACTCGCCATCCTCCTCAACGCCAAGACCCAGCGGCCGTCCGTGTGCAACGCCGCCGAGTCCCTGCTGGTGCACGAGGCCGTCGCGGCCGGCTTCCTGCCCCGCGCGCTGCGGGCGCTGACCGAGCACGGCGTGCTGGTGCACGGCGACGCGCGGGTGCGCTCGTTCCACGACGCGGTGGTGCCCGCCGACGACGCGGACTGGGACCGCGAATACCTGGCCCTCGAACTCGCCGCCGCCGTCGTCGGCTCCCTCGACGAGGCGGTCGAGCACATCCGCCGGCACGGCAGCGGCCACACCGAGGCGATCGTCACCGACTCGCAGGCCGCCGCACGCCGCTTCGTCGCGTCGCTGGACACCGCCGTCGTCGCGGTCAACGCCTCCACCCGCTTCGCCGACGGCGGCGAACTCGGCCTCGGCGCCGAACTCGGCATCTCCACCCAGAAACTCCACGCGCGCGGTCCCATGGGGGTGACCGCGCTGACCACCACCAAGTACGTCCTGGTGGGAGACGGTCACATCCGGGGCGGAGCCGCCGCCCCGGTGCCGTAGACGGGAGGTCGGTCCATGTACATACGGATCATCACGGAGACCAGCCCGGCGGGCCGGCTGCTGTACGAGCGCAAGCCGCACGGGGAATTCCGGCCCGCCGTGCCCGAGGCACCGCGCCTGGCCCTCGCCGGCGTGGACGAGGACCCGGCCGAGACCCACATCGTCCGCGGCATCGACTGACGTCTCGCCGCCGGAGCCGGCCGTTCCGGCCCCGGCGGCGAGCCGGCCGGGTCCGGTCCGTGCGGATCGTGCCGGGTCCGGTCCGTGCGGACCGGGCCGTCGGCACGGGCGCCGGCCGTCGGCACGGCGGCGACCGCCGCGGTGGCGACGAAGAACCTGCGCGTCGACATGGGTGTTGCCCCCGACGACCGGTCGTCACCGGAAGCGGTCGGCAGCGGCGTCCTTCCTGTGGTGGTCACGAGGGCGCTTCGACGTACCTCCCCGGGCTCCCCTCCAGGCGCCGCCGGTGGTCCGCCGGCGCCGCCCGGAGGGGAGCGCGGCCCACCTGGCCGAACCCCGTCCCACCCGCCGTCGACGCCCCCCACGAACCACCGCGGTATCCACCCGAAGCCTCCAACACCCGTACTCTCGCAACAGGTTGACACCCCCCACCCCCCTCGACGGCCCGCCGCCTCCCTGTGCACCCGCCCCTCGCCGTAAGGTCCGGGGCCTGGTGGAACGGGAAGGCGGCTGCTGCTCGTTCCTCGCCTTCGGCGTCACCCGGACGGCGGTGCCCTGCTGCCGGACATCGCGGTGGAAGCACGAGGGCCGGGTCGTCCGCCGGCCGGTCCGGCCCTCCGGCCGGTGGACGCACCGTGGGGCGTCGGCGGCCGGCCCGGAGCCGGGCAAGGTTCCCCGGGCGCCGGGCGGGGGCTCGGACCGGCCGGGTGTCAGCTCGCCGGCCGGCGCGGCGGCAGGCCCGCGGGCTCGCCGGGCCGGGCGGAATCGTGGACGGGCACCTCGCGGGCGGGCCGGACCCGTACGCTGACCCGTCGGCGCAGCTGGGCCGGGAACCCGGCGCGGGCGGCGGCCGGCAGCAGCACCAGGTCGTCCTGGCCGACCACCTCACGGCCCGAGCGGCCGCGCAGCAGGGCGAGTTCCTGGACGGCGAGCGAGGACAGCCCGCGGCCGACCACCCGGCCCGCCTCGTCCACCAGTTCCACCGGGTCGCCGGCCACGAAGTGCCCCTCGACCCGGATGACGCCTTCCGCGGGCAGCGGCCCGCGCCCCTGCACCAGCGCGTGCACGGCCCCGTCGCTGAGCTGCACCGTCCCGCGCGGGCTGCTGGCGTGCTCCAGCCACAGCAGATGGTCGGCGCCCCGGTCGCCGGTGCGGTGGAACAGCGTTCCCGTCTCCCGCCCGGCCAGCGCGTCCGCGGCGTGCCGGGCGGCCGTCAGCACGACGGGGACGCCCGCGGCGGTCGCGATCCGCGCCGCCTCCACCTTGGTCACCATGCCACCGGTGCCGACGCCGCTGCCCGTACCGCCGATCTCCACGTCCCGCAGGTCCTGCGGGCCGCGCACCTCGCGCAGCCGCCGGGTCCCGGGCCGGCGCGGGTCGCCGTCGTACAGTCCGTCGATGTCCGACAGCAGCACCAGCAGGTCGGCCCTGACCAGGTGGGCGACCAGCGCCGCGAGCCGGTCGTTGTCGCCGAACCGGATCTCGGCGGTGGCCACGGTGTCGTTCTCGTTGACGACCGGCACCGCGCCCATGGTCAGCACCTGGGCCAGCGCGCGGTGGGCGTTGCGGTACTGGGTGCGGCGGCCCATGTCGTCGGCGGTCAGCAGGACCTGGCCCACCCGCAGGCCGTAGCGGGCGAAGGAGGCGGTGTAGCGGGCCACCAGCAGCCCCTGCCCGACGCAGGCCGCCGCCTGCTGGCGGGCCAGGTCCGCGGGCCGTTCGGTCAGGCCCAGCGGGGCGAGACCGGCGGCGATCGCGCCCGAGGAGACCAGGACGATCTCCGCGCCCGCGACCCGGGTCCGGGCGAGCACGTCCACCAGGGCGTCCACCCGGTCGGAGTCGAGTCCGCCGAGCGCGGTCGTCAGCGACGACGAGCCCACCTTCACCACGATCCGGCGCGCCGCCAGCACGTCGCTGCGCAGCCCTGTCTCACCGTCCGGGCCGGTGTGCGGGCGCGTCACCGCGCTGTCGCCATCGGCTCGGCGGGACGGGGGCGGGAGCCACCGGGCGGATCTTCGGGCCGCCGCAGTTCGCGCAGCAGCGCGTGCACCGTCTCCACGACCAGCACGGGCCGCTCGTACGGCAGGTCGTGGCCCTGGTGCGGCACCGTCTGCAGGACGGCGCCGGGGATGTCGTCGGCCAGCCGCGCGGCCTGCTGCGGCGGGGTGTACGCGTCGAGGGCGCCGACCAGGACGCGGGTGGGCACCCGGCCCAGCGCGCCCAGGCGTCCGGCGCAGTCATGGGTGGTCAGGGCGGCGTAGAACTCGGCGACCGTCAACGGCGGGATGTCGCGCAGCGCACGCGCGTCGGTGCGGACGCCCTCGCCCCGCGGCCCCGCGCCGAACAGCGCGCGCCACACGGGAGCGGTCGACGGGTGGGTGAGCGGGCCGGTGAGCAGCCGGTGCACGGTGCGGGCCCAGCCGGGGGAGCGCAGCAGACCGGCGGCGACCGCCCGGCGCCCGGCGTCGGCCCGGCGCCGCGCCTGCCCTTCGTGGGGCGTGGCGGGCGCCGCCCCGACCTGGTCGAGGCAGGTCGAGATCAGTGCGACGCCGGCCACCCGCGCCTCGAACATGCCGGGCCGGTGCGCGGCGAGCTGCTGGATCGCCATGCCGCCCATCGAGTGGCCGACCAGCACCACGGGACCGTCGAGCCCGGCGGTGGTCTCGGTCAGCACGCGGCCGAGGTCGCGGCCGAGGAGGGCCATGTCGAGCAGGGCGGTGCCACGGGTCGAACGGCCGTGACCGCGCTGGTCGTAGCTGACCGTGCGCACCGCCGGGAAGCCGGGGCGGGGCCGGGTCAGCGCGTCGATGTGTGGCCGCCAGCCGCGGGCGGACAGGGTCCAGCCGTGGCACAGCACGACCGTGGCCCGGGCGTCGGGTGCGCCGTGGGTTTCCACGACGATCTCGGCGCCGTCGTCGGTGGTGACGGTCCGGGTCAGCAGGCGCGGCGGCGCCGAGGTGAGCGCGCTCATGACGCCCGCACGACGCCGGCGCCGGCCGCGCCGCCCAGCCGCACCCAGCGCCGGGGGCCGCGGGGCCGGTCCGGTTCCGCCGCGCGGGCCTTCGGCACTCGGGTGTCCGGCGTACGGGTGCCGGTCACGGGGGCGCCGGCGGCTGGGCCGTCGGGCGTACGGGTACCGGGCGGGGCCGGCCGCACGGTGCGGACCGCGGGCGTGGCCGGCCCGCCCGGGGGACGGATGCCGTCACGCGTCCCGGTGGCCGCGGCCTCGGGCGCACCCGCCCGCGCCGCCGGCGTGCGCGTCCTGCCCGCGGGGACCTTCGCCGGGCTGAATCCCGGCATCCGGTGCACCGGTCCGCGGGTGCAGGCGGAGGCGTACTCCGCCGCGCGCCAGGCCTGCTGGACCTGGCTGAAGGTGAGCCCCAGCGCGGCGGCGATCCGGCCCGGTTCCCACCCGTTCCGGTGCAGGAACCACACGTACGCCGGCCGTTCCCGCGGCGGTGCGGTGATCCGGCGTCCGCCGCGGGCGAGGAACGTGGCCAGTTCGCCGGGTATCTCCCGCAACGAGGCGGCGACCCGCAGCACTTCGCGCCGTTCCCGCACGGTGAGCCCGCCCCAGATGCCCGTGCTCTCCTCGTGCAGCAGCGCCTCGCGCAGACATTCGCGGGTCACCGGGCAGCGGGCGCACAGGCGTTTGGCGGCCGTCTCGCGGTCGGAGTCGTCGGTGCCGCCGGCGGGCGGGAAGAAGGTCTCGGGGTCGGCGTCGCGGCAGACCGCGCGCTCCACCCAGGGGTCGGTGTCCGCGCGGTGGCGCGCCGGTGCGTACATGGCGGTCGGCCCTTTCTCGGTGTGGAGCGGGTCGCTCGTCCGCCAAGACTAAACTCAACATGCGATGATTTCAATGCATGTTGACATCCATTCGCGAAGCGGCCGGCCGCGAGGGGAAAGTGATTGAGAGCTGGACCAATATGTCCGCCCGGCCGATTCCACGAGCGTTGAAATTCGGTCTTGCCGCGGCACCCGCTCTGCCGTACGGTCACGTCAGGGACACGCTCTGAAGCCCAGGACCGGCCGAGGGCATGTCCACCGGTGTGCCCGGGCCGCTCCTGTCCGGGTGCCGGTCAGCCACGGCACAGCCGACGGCGCAGACCCCAAGGGTCAGCTTCGGGCCGCCGCGTGCCGGTAGGTACAGCGATCTCAGCTCCGCATCTTTCTTTCCGCGCTGCGAAGGCGCTCCCACGGGGGGAGCACTGTCAGACACCGGGGGTGTTCGGCGTGCGCAGACTTCCACGGCAACGGGTCGCTCCACCACGGCGTGGTGGCAGCCCGGGCGCGGACGGACCTGGCGGGTGTGACCGGCCCGCACCTCCCCTGCAGGCTTCCCACAGTCTTGGAGTCGTCGTGCGAGTCGTCAGTGCCCCTGTCGTCGTTCTGCCCCGCCATCAGGTCACCACGGAGGAAGTCCTCGAGCGCATCACCGAGCTGTACGCCGACCACCCCAGGTGCGCCCACATCCGCCGGACCATCGCCGCCACCACCGTGCGGACGCGCTGGTACACCCGGCCCCTCGCGGAGCAGATGCGCGGCGACTGGTCACTCGCGGTGCGCACCCGCGAACACCTCGCCGACTCCCTGGAACTCGCGGAGAAGGCCGCCCGCACCACCTTGCGGGAGGCGGGCCTGGAGCCGTCCGACGTCGACGCCCTGGTGGTCGTCAGCGCCACCGGGCACACGACGCCCGGACTGGACGTCCTGTTGATGGCGAGACTGGGGCTGCCGCCGTCGGTGCGCCGCATACCGGTGACGCAACTGGGCTGCACCGGAGGGGTGTTCGGCATCTCGATGGCGGCGGAGCTGGTGGCCGCCCGACCGGACGCGACCGTTCTCGTCGTGTGCGCCGACGTGTTCAGCCACTACCTGCACCGCGCCGACACGGGCATGGACGGCATGATCTTCAAGGGGATCCTGGGTGACGGAGCCGGTGCCTGCGTGGTCCGCTCCCGGGCGAACGGCCCGCACATGGAGCTCACCCACTCCTGGGAATGCGTCCAGCCCCTCAGTCACGACATCGTCGGTTCGCACCTGGACGGCGACGGGTTCCACGCCCACAACTCCCCGGATCTGGTGCGCGCGATCCGGGGAGTCATGCCGCGGCTGAACGAGTGGCTGGCGCGCACCGCCCCCGCCGGCTCCGACGGCACTCCCGAGTTCGTCGTCTCGCACACCGGGAGTCCCAAGGTCCTGGATGCCCTCGTCGAGGGCATCGGGTGCCCGCCCGCGTTGTTCGGGCTGGCCCGCGACTCGCTGCGCGAGGTGGGCAATCTCGGTTCCGCCTCGGTGCTGGAGGTGCTGGAGAGGGCCTTCGCGAAGCCGCCCGCCGACGGAGCGCACGGTCTGGCGCTCGGGGTCGGACCAGGGGTCTCCGTGATGGCGGTGCGCACTGTCTGGAGGGACGGCGTCTGACGGCCGACCGTCCGGACCGTTCGCCGGTGCCCCGCTCGGCCGCGGGTCAGTCCTGCGGCCCGAGCGGCTCCAGTTCGACGGACAGCCGCAGCTCCAGCGACGGCACCACCCAGGAGAGGAACTCCTCGAAGGTCATCTCCGCCAGCGGGTTCAGCCTGAGGATGTAGCGCATGATGGCCAGGCCGGCCAGATGACTGGCGGCCAGTGCCGCTCGCACCTCGGAGTCGGGGCGGTCCCGGTAACCGCTCCGGCTCGCCCAGCCTTTGGCGCTCGCCTCGACACGGGCCCGGAGGACGTCCGAGGTCGCGCTGTCGGCCAGCCCCGCCCGGTAGATGGCGGTCATGGCGTAGCGGGTCCGCTCGTTCTCCCAGAACTCCAGGTACCTGCGGGCGATCCAGACGGCCTCCGAGGTGCCCGTCTGCGATTCCGGCATGGTGTCGAAGGTCGTGGAGACGCTGAAGGGCGAATTGACCGCGGCGTCGAACACCCCTTCCTTGTTGCCGAAGAAGTGGTGGACGAGTGCCGGGTCCACGCCCGCGTCCTCGGCGATCGCGCGGATCGTGGTCCTGGCGTAGCCGCGGTCCGCGAAGAGGTGGAGCGCCGACTCGAGGATCTGCTCGCGGGTGCCGCTGTCGCCGGGGCGGCGCCCGCTGCGGGCCCGCTGCGGGCGGGTCCGCTTCGCGGTGGAGGTGGCCGTCCGGGAGGCGGGGGTGGACTTGCGTGCGGGGGTGGCGGAACTGTCCGTGCCCTTGGATGTCATGGGATCACTGCACTTCAACGAGGCTTGCCGACCGATAATTCACTGCATAGTGAATACACTCTATCAGGCGGGGCCCGTGGAGACCATCCGTGGGCGGCAGTCGAAGGCCGACGGCGGGGGTCGGGGCGCTCCTCGTCGTGCCGTTGCCGGACTCATCCGGCGGACGCGGTGCCCAGTAGCGTAGCCCGCAGTCCAGGCGTGATCGTCTCTATCACCGTGCCGACGTCCACGGACACCAGCGTCCTGACCCCGAGCAGGTGCCGGGCTATCGCCGTCCCGCCGAGCTGCGCGCCGAAGAGCGCGGTGCGCAGCTCCGGGTCGTCGCCGCCGAGGCCCTGGTCCACCGCCGAGTTGAGGGTCTCCGCGACGCGTGCGCGCAGGACCGCCGAGGCCTCCTTGTCGGCGAGTCCGATCCGGTACACCTGCACCAGCGGGGACTCCTCCTCCTCGCCGGGCTCCCACAGGGCCAGGTAGGTGCGCGCGATACGGGCGGGGAGGTCCTCGTTCACGCCCTCGGCCAGCGCGGGGCCCAGCAGCCCGGCGACCCTGACGGTCCGCTCGACGAGCGCGCCGAACACCGCGGCCTTGTCCGGCAGCAGTTCGCGGGCGTACGCGGGGTCCAGGCCGGCCGCCGCGGCGAGGTCCGAGAAGTCGGTCCCGCGGTAGCCGAGTTCGGTGAAGACCACGCGGCCCGCGGAGATCAGGGACTGGGTCGCCTCGATCCGGGCGTCCTCCGTGCTCACTTCGCTGATGGTGGTCATGCTCCGCAACCCCCGTCTTGGTGTGACCGTCCGGACGGCGCCCTGGTGCGCCGACCGGTAATTCACGAGCAAGTGAACTCTCTGTGTGTTGAATTAGTCAAGCGCCTCTGCGATGATTTCAACGAATGGTGAGTTATTGAGGCTCGCCGTTGCCCGAGGAGGAACCGTGCAGTCCATCGGCATCACCGGAGTGGGCTCGTACCTGCCCGAGACGGTCATCAGCAACGAGGAGATCGCGCACGACGCCGGCGTGACCGACGAGTGGATCGTCCGCAAGACCGGCATCCGTGAGCGGCGCCGGGCCGCTCCCCACGAGGCCACCTCGGACCTGGCCGCGGCGGCCGCCCGGGAGGCACTGGACCGCGCCGGTCTGACGGCCGACCGGCTCGCGTACGTCGTCGTCGCCACCTCCACCCCCGACCACCCCCAGCCCGCCACCGCGGCCCTCGTCCAGGACCGCATCGGCGCCCACCGGGCCGCCGCCTTCGACGTCAACGCGGTGTGCAGCGGCTTCGTCTACGCCCTGAAGACCGTGGAGAAACTGCTGGCCGGCGCCGGCCCCGGCGAGCAGCGGCACGGACTGGTGATCGGCGCCGACCTCTACTCCCGCATCCTCGACTACAGCGACCGCCGCACCGCCGTCCTCTTCGGCGACGGCGCCGGCGCGGTCGTCCTCGGCCCCGTCCCGGCGGGCCGGGGACTGCGCCACGTCTCCCTGGCCACCCGCGGCGACGCGCACCGGCTGATCGGGGTGGAGGCCGGCGGCAGCCGCCGCCCCGCCTCTCCCCGCACGGTCACCGAAGGCGGCCACTACTTCCGCATGGACGGACGGGCGGTGCGCTCCTTCGTCCAGCGCACCCTGCCGCAGGAGATCGAGCGTCTGCTGCGCGGCGCCGCCGTCCCCGCGGACGCCGTCCAGCACTTCGTGCCCCACCAGGCCAACGGCATCATGCTCGCCGAGCTGTGGCCCGACCTCGGCCTGCACGGCGCCGCCCTGCACCTCACCCTGGAGCGATACGCGAACACCGGGGCCGCCTCCGTGCCCGTCACCCTGGCCGAGATGGACCGCACCGGCGCGGTCGCCCCCGGCGAACTCGTCGTCCTCGCCGCGTTCGGCGGCGGCATGAGCGTCGGCACGGCCCTGCTGGATTGGACGATGGGCGACGCGGTCCGGGCGATGCCCGAACTCCTCGCCACGGTGGCGTCATGACCGCCCACGGCGTACAGGGCCGGGCGGCCGCCCTGCGGGCGCTCAAGGAGCAGATCGCGCAGGGGGACGAGAAGGCGACCGCGGCGCAGCACGCCAAGGGCAAGCTGACCGCCCGCGAACGCATCGCCCTGCTCCTGGACGAGGGCTCGTTCACCGAGGCGGAGCCCCTGCGCCGCCACCGCGCCACCGGCTTCGGACTGGAGGACCGGCGTCCCCACACCGACGGCGTGATCACCGGCTGGGGCACCGTGCACGGCCGTACCGTCTTCGTCTACGCCCACGACTTCCGTATCTTCGGCGGCGCCCTCGGTGAGGCGCACGCCCAGAAGATCCACCGCATCATGGACCGCGCCCTGGCCGCCGGCGCCCCGCTGGTCTCCCTCAACGACGGCGCGGGCGCCCGCATCCAGGAGGGCGTCACCGCGCTGGCCGGCTACGGCGGCATCTTCCGGCGCAACACCAAGGCTTCCGGCGTCATCCCGCAGATCTCGGTGATGCTCGGCCCGTGCGCGGGCGGCGCGGCCTACAGCCCCGCCCTCACCGACTTCGTCTTCATGGTCCGCGAGACCTCGCAGATGTTCATCACCGGACCCGACGTCGTCCAGGCCGTCACCGGCGAGCGGGTGTCCATCGGCGGTCTCGGCGGCGCCGACGTGCACGCCGAGGTGTCCGGTGTCGCGCACTTCGCCTACGACGACGAGGAGACCTGCATCGAGGAGGTCCGCTACCTGCTCTCCCTCCTCCCGCAGAACAACCGCGAGACACCACCCGCCACCCCGCCGGAGGACCCGGCGGACCGCCCCACGGACGCCCTGCTCGACCTCGTCCCCGCCGACGGCAACCGCCCCTACGACATGCGGCGCGTCATCGAGGAGATCGTCGACGACGGCGAGGTCCTCGAAGTCCACGAACGGTGGGCGGCCAACGTCATCTGCGCGCTCGCCCGCCTCGGCGGCCAGGTGGTGGGCATCGTCGCCAACCAGCCACTGGTCCAGGCCGGCGTGCTCGACATCGACGCCAGCGAAAAAGCGGCCCGCTTCGTCCAGCTGTGCGACGCCTTCAGCATCCCCCTGGTCACCCTGGTCGACGTCCCCGGCTTCCTGCCCGGCGTCGACCAGGAACACAACGGCATCATCCGGCGCGGCGCCAAACTGCTCTACGCCTACTGCAACGCCACCGTCCCCCGCGTCTCCCTGATCCTGCGCAAGGCCTACGGCGGCGCCTACATCGTCATGGACTCCCGCTCCATCGGCGCCGACCTCACCTACGCCTGGCCCACCAACGAGATCGCGGTCATGGGCGCCGAAGGCGCCGCCAACGTCATCTTCCGCCGCCGGATCAAGAACGCCGACGACCCCGACGCCATGCGCCGCCAGCTGGTCAAGGAGTACCAGGCCGAGCTGATGCACCCCTACCACGCGGCCGAACGCGGCCTGCTCGACGACGTCGTGGACCCGGCCGACACCCGCCGCGTGCTGATCGAGGGCCTGCGCATGCTGCGCACCAAGCACGCCGAAATGGCCTCCCGCAAGCACGGCAACCCGCCCCAGTAGAAGGAGCCCCAGATGACCGCACCACTCGTCCGCGTGGTCCGGGGCGGCGAACTCGGCGCCGAGGAACTCGCCGCCCTCACCGCCGTCCTGCTCTCCCGCGCCGCCGCGGCGCGACATCACGAACACGAGACGGTACAGGTCGTGCCGCTCTGGGAGCGGGCCTACCGCTCACCGGTGAGCTGGCGCGACTGACGGTGTGTCCAGCGCGAGCCGCATCGACGGCGCGACCAGCTCGGCCAGGGCCGGCACCGACAGTTCGGCGATCGGCCTCAGCCGCAGCACGTACCGCGTGAACGCCACGCCGAGCAGCTGGGCGGCCAGCAGCCCGCTGCCGGCGGCGGCGCGTTCATGCCCGAGCACGCCGCTCAGGCAACTGGTGAACTGCTCGTGCAGCATCTGCCGCAGCCGCTCGGCGGCCCGCTCGTTGGTCGCCGCGCACCGCAGCAGCAGCCGCAGGGACCCCTCGGCGGAGTCCTCCTCCCACGGTGCCAGGAAGTGGGCGATCAGACACTGCGGCAACTGCTCCGGGTCGGTCCCCGTGAGGTCGGGCAGCCCCAGATCCAGATCGAGCGCCGCGTCGAACAGCCGCTCCTTGCTGCCGAAGTACCGCATCACCATCGAGGGGTCGATCGAGGCGTCGGCCGCGATGGCCCTGATCGTGGCCCGCTGATACCCGTCAGCGGCGAACCGCACCCGAGCGGCCCGCAGTATCCCCTCACGCGTACGCCGCGCCCGAGTCATCAGCCCTCTCCTCCCGCACAAACCGAAGACCCCCATTCCCGCAGGTCAGGAACGCACCGCCGGCCTGGAACGGGCCGTCGCCCGCGCACGGCGGGAAGGGGACGGGACGGGGGTGTTCGCCCGCAGCGGTTGGCGCGTCAACGCCAGTACCACTCGAACGCCCGATTCCGCGCCGTTCCGAGGACGGACACCCCCGCCCCGGCCCCGACCCACCCCCCACCACCCGCGC
>NZ_JAYMHD010000029.1:0-903 GCF_035656535.1 Streptomyces sp. H51 | reverse complement strand
GGAAGCTGGTCCAGGAGCGGGAGGCATACTTCCGGCTTGTGGATCAAGGAATGGGCTATTCCGAGGCTGCCGCAGTCATCGGCATCAACGTCCGGACGGGCAAGCGATGGCGGAACGGACGCGGCGCCTCGGGCAGGAACAAGGCGGCACCACCGATCAACGCGGTGGTGCCGCCGCCCGTTGAACCGGGCCCGTCCGCGCCCTCGCGCTACCTGGGCGAAGCGGACCGCATTCACATCGCCGACCGGCTGCGAGAGAAGGCCACGGTCCGGGCCATCGCGGCCGAACTGGGCCGCAGCCCCTCAACGACCAGCCGGGAGATACGCCGCAACCGGCACCCCTTGAACGGCCAGTACCGGCCTCATGCCGCCCAGGCCCGCGCCGACGCCCGCCGGCCGCGCCCCAAGCCCGGCAAGATCGGCCAGAACCCTGAGCTGCGGGACTTCATCCAGGACCACCTGACCCTGCGCTGGAGTCCGGAGCAGATCTGTCACGCTCTGCGCAGACGCTGTGCCGACCGGCCGGAGATGCACGTGACCCACGAGACCGTCTACCAGGCCCTCTACGTCCAAGGCCGCGGTGAACTGCGTCGCGAACTGACCCGCGCCCTGCGCACCGGCCGCGCCATGCGCCGCCCGCACCGCCACGCCGCCAAGCGTCAGCCGCGCTTCTCCCACCCCATGGCGATGATCAGCGAACGGCCCGCCGAAGCAGCCGACCGGGCCGTCCCCGGCCACTGGGAAGGCGACCTCATCGTCGGCCGCAACTCCCGCTCCGCCATCGCCACCCTGGTCGAACGCAGCACCCGATACCTGCTGCTCGTCCACCTGCCCACCGACCACACCGCCGCGGCCGTGCGCCAGGCACTCGCCGACACGGTCCAGACCCTCCCACCGCACCTGA
>NZ_JAYMHD010000028.1:0-75343 GCF_035656535.1 Streptomyces sp. H51 | reverse complement strand
CCCGTCGCCTCCGGCGACACCCTCGCCTCCCCCATGCAGGGCACCATCGTCAAGGTCGCCGTCGAGGAAGGCCAGGAAGTCGAGGAGGGCGACCTGGTCGTGGTCCTCGAGGCGATGAAGATGGAACAGCCCCTCAACGCGCACAAGTCCGGCACCGTGACCGCGCTCGCCGCCCAGGCGGGCCAGGCCCTCTCCTCCGGCGCCGCGGTCTGTGACATCAAGGACTGATCGACGTGGCATCACTCACCTACACGGACGCCGTCAACGAGGCACTCGAGCGGCTGCGTCCGGTGGGCTTCGAGCACGGCAGGAGTTTCGTCAACCATGCCCCGATGGCCGCCGAGGCCCTGGCCCACATGGGATACGCCGACGAGGTCCCCGGCTGGGTCGAGCGGAATCTGCGCACGTACCGGTACCACGACGCGCCCGAGCGCCGCTGGACCATCGACCCGGCCGACCCGCAGGACTGGAAAGCGGCGCTCGGGGACTTCTCCCGGGTCGCCGACTGGACGGCTCTGTTCGAGCGGGAACTGACCGGCGGACCATGGACCGAGGTCCTCGCCCGCTGGTGGCCGCGGCTGCTGCCCGGCATGTCGGGGATGCTGACGCACGGCGTGATCCGCACCGCGCACGCGGCCCGCGCGGTGGCGGCCGCCGACGGTGACAACCGCCGCCAGCTGCGAGAACTGGCGCAGGGCCTGGGCTACTGGGCCTCACGCTACTCGGCCGGCGGCCTCCGGGCGGACACGGACGCGCAGCCGGACCCGCCGACGGCCACCGACAGCGGCGACGGCCGCGACCCAGCCGTACGGGCCCTGGACGATCTGGTCGCCGAGTACGCCGGGATCTACGCCACCGTCCCCCACCACCACCCCGTTCCGCTGATCCACGCGGTCACCGGGCCCGCCGCCGTACGCCTGGTGGCCGAGCACCTGCCGCCCGAGCAGCGCTGGCCCTCCTACCTGGTCGCGCGGGCGGTCAGCCGCACGATGCTCGACTGGTTCCACGCCACGCCGTCCCCGGCGGCGGCACTGCCGCAGGCCCCCGGCGTGCAGGAGGTCTTCGCACAAGCCGTCCAGGTCGGTGACGAACACACCATCAAGCTCGCCGAGGTCGCCGTCCGGCACGAGGCGCTCGCGCCCGACCCCCGGCACGCGGCGGCCGCCCACGTGGCCAACCAGGCCATCGGGCGGCTGAACCTCTGATCTGCCTCTGACCCGTTCTTCCCCGCCCGGAGGGCGGGTTGTTCCCGAGGAGTGTCATGGACGCACAAGTCATCGTGGTGGGCGCCGGACCGGCCGGCATGATGCTCGCGGGCGAGCTGCGGCTCGCGGGCGTGAACGTCATCGTCCTGGAGAAGCTGCCCGCCCGCACCGGGGAGTCCCGCGGTCTCGGCTTCACCGCCCGCACCATGGAGATATTCGACCAGCGCGGACTGCTCCCGCGTTTCGGGGACATCGACGTCAGCAACGTGGGCCACTTCGGCGGCCTGCCCGTGGACTTCGGTGTCCTCGACGGGGCGCACCAGGCCGCCAAGAGCATCCCGCAGTCGGTCACCGAGACCGTGCTGGAGGAGTGGTCCACGCAGCTGGGCGCGGACATCCGGCGCCGCCACGAGGTCCTGTCGGTCACGGAGAAGGAGGACAGCGTCGAGGTCGAGGTGCGCGGCCCCCACGGGGTGCAGCACCTGCGCGCCGAGTACCTCGTCGGCTGCGACGGCGGCCGGTCGACGATCCGCAAGACGCTCGGCTTCGATTTCCCCGGTACGGCCGCGACGCTGGAGATGTACCTCGCCGACGTCCGCGGGATCGAACTGCAGCCCCGCATGATCGGCGAGACCCTTCCCGGCGGCATGGTGATGGTCGGCCCGCTGCCCGGCGGCGTCACCCGGCTGATCGTCTGCGAGCGCGGCACCCCGCCGCAGCGCCGCGACACACCCCCCGCCTGGGACGAGGTCGCGGCGGCCTGGCAGCGGCTGACCGGCGACGACATCTCACACGCCGAACCGGTGTGGGTGTCGTCGTTCGGCGACGCCACCCGCCAGGTCACCGAATACCGGCGGGGCCGGGTGTTCCTCGCGGGCGACTCCGCGCACATCCACCTCCCCGCCGGCGGCCAGGGCATGAACACCAGCATCCAGGACTCGGTCAACCTCGGCTGGAAGCTCGGCGCCGTGATCCGCGGGCGGGCCCCCGAACCGCTGCTCGACACATATCACGACGAGCGGCACCCGGTGGGACAGCGCCTGCTGATGAACACCCGCGCCCAGGGCCTGCTGTTCCTGTCCGGGCCCGAGGTCCAGCCGCTGCGCGACGTGCTCGGCGAGCTGATCCGCTACCCCGACGTCAGCCGCCACTTCGCGGCCATGGTCTCCGGCCTGGAGATCCGCTACGACCTCGACGGCGGACCGCACCCGCTGCTCGGCCGGCGGCTGCCCGACGTGAAGCTGAAGGGCCACAAGCTGGTCTCCTCCAGCACCGAAGCCCTGCACGCCGGGCGGGGCGTGCTGCTGGACTTCACCGGCAACGACCGGCTCCACGACCGCGCCTGGCCCTGGCTGGACCGGATCGACATCGTCGCGGCGGCCCCCGACCTGCCCGAGGACAGCGTCCTGCAGGACACCACCGCTGTCCTGGTCCGTCCCGACGGCTATGTGGCCTGGGCCGCCCCCGGCAGCTACGCCGATCTCCCGATGTCCCTGGAGCGCTGGTTCGGCCCGGCCCGCTGACCCCACCGACCCCACCCCCCTGCGGCCCCTGGCCCGAAGGAGAGACCATGCACAGCACATTGATCGTCGCCCGGATGGACCCGGGCAGCAGCCACGAAGTGGCCCGCCTGTTCAAGGAGTTCGACACCACCGAGATGCCCCACCTCATGGGCACCCGGCGCCGTCAGCTCTTCGCCTACCGAGGGCTCTACTTCCACCTGCAGGACTTCGACACCGACAACGGCGGCCAGCTGATCGAGGCGGCCAAGACCGACCCGCGCTTCGTGCAGATCAGCGAAGACCTCAAGCCGTTCATCCAGGCCTACGACCCGGCGACGTGGCGCTCTCCGGCCGACGCGGTCGCCACGCGCTTCTACGACTGGGAGGGCCGGGCGTGAGCGCCAGGCGAGTGGTCATCACCGGAGTCGGCGTCAGCGCTCCCGGCGGTGTGGGCACCAAGAACTTCTGGAACCTGCTCAGCGAAGGCCGCACCGCCACCCGCGGCATCACCTTCTTCGACCCGTCCTCCTTCCGCTCCCGGGTCGCCGCCGAGATCGACTTCGATCCGCAGGAGCACGGCCTGAGCCCCCAGGAGATCCGCCGGATGGACCGGGCGGCGCAACTGGCGGTGGTCAGCGCCCGCGAGGCACTCGCGGACAGCGGCCTCGACCTGTCCGGCGCCGACCCGCACCGCGTCGGTGTCACCATCGGCAGCGCGGTCGGCGCCACCATGGGCCTCGACCAGGAATACCGCGTCGTCAGCGACGGCGGCCGGCTCGACCTGGTGGACCACACCTACGCCGTCCCGCACCTGTACAACTACCTGGTGCCCAGCTCCTTCGCCGCCGAAGTGGCGTGGGCGGTGGGCGCCGAGGGCGCCACGACGGTGGTCTCCACCGGCTGCACCTCCGGCCTGGACTCCGTCGGGCACGCGGTGGAACTGATCCGTGAGGGCTCGGCGTGCGCCATGGTGGCCGGCGCCACCGACGCCCCGATCTCCCCGATCACCCTGGCCTGCTTCGACGCGATCAAGGCCACCACCCCGCGCAACGACGACCCCGAACACGCCTCACGGCCCTTCGACGGCACCCGCAACGGCTTCGTCCTCGGCGAAGGCTCCGCGGTGTTCGTGCTGGAGGAACTCGAGGCCGCGAAGAAACGCGGCGCGCACATCTACGCCGAGATCGCCGGCTACGCCTCCCGCTGCAACGCCTTCCACATGACGGGACTGCGCCCGGACGGCCTGGAGATGGCCGAGGCCATCACGGTCGCGCTGGGCGAGGCCCGCCTCAACCCCGAGGACATCGACTACATCAACGCGCACGGCTCCGGAACCAAGCAGAACGACCGGCACGAGACCGCCGCGTTCAAGAAGAGCCTGGGCGAGCACGCCTACCGCACTCCGGTGTCCTCCATCAAGTCGATGGTGGGGCACTCCCTCGGAGCGATCGGCTCGATCGAGATCGCCGCGTCGGTCCTCGCCATGGAGCACGGCGTGGTGCCACCGACAGCGAACCTGCACACGCCCGACCCCGAGTGCGACCTGGACTACGTGCCGCTGACGGCACGCGAGCACCGCACCGACGCGGTGCTGACGGTCGGCAGCGGGTTCGGGGGCTTCCAGAGCGCGATGGTGCTCGCCCGACCGGAAAGGAGCGCGGCATGAGCACGGCCACTGCGCGGACGGTGGTGACGGGGATCGGCATCGCCGCTCCCAACGGCCTGGGCACGGCGGACTACTGGGCGGGCTGCCGCTCAGGCAAGAGCGGCATCGCCCGTATCACCCGCTTCGACCCGTCCGGCTACCCGGCCAAGCTGGCCGGGCAGGTCCCCGGATTCACCGCCGCCGACCATCTGCCGAGCCGGCTGCTCGCCCAGACCGACCACATGACCCGCCTCGCCCTGGTGGCCACCGACTGGGCGCTGGCCGACGCGGGTGTGGTGCCCGCCGAACTGCCCGCCTACGACATGGGCGTGGTCACCGCCAGTTCCTCGGGCGGCTTCGAGTTCGGCCAGGGCGAGCTGCAGAAACTGTGGAGCCGCGGCAGCCAGTACGTCTCCGCCTACCAGTCCTTCGCCTGGTTCTACGCCGTCAACAGCGGCCAGGTCTCCATCCGCAACGGCATGAAGGGCCCCAGCGGTGTGGTCGTCTCCGACCAGGCCGGCGGACTGGACGCGCTGGCTCACGCCCGCCGCCAGATCCGCAAGGGAACCCAGCTCATCGTCTCCGGCTCGATCGACGCCTCGATCTGCCCGTGGGGCTGGGTGGCGCAGCTGGCCGGCGGCCGGCTGGCCACGTCGGAGGAACCCGACCGGGCCTACCTGCCCTTCGACGCCGCCGCGGCCGGCCACGTACCGGGTGAGGGCGGCGCCATCCTCATCCTGGAATCGCAGGAGGCAGCGGCCCGCCGGGACGCACGGGTGTACGGCGAGATCGCCGGCTACGGTGCGACCTTCGACCCCGCGCCCGGCACCGGCCGCCCGCCCGGACTGCGCAAGGCGATCGAACTCGCCCTCGCCGACGCCGAGGTGGACGCCGGCGACATCGACGTCGTCTTCGCCGACGCCGCGGCCGTGCCCGACCTCGACCGGATCGAGGCCGAGGCGCTCAACGACGTGTTCGGGCCGCGCGGCGTGCTCGTCACCGCACCCAAGACGATGACCGGCCGGCTCTACTCGGGTGCCGCCCCGCTCGACGTGGCGACGGCGCTGCTCGCCATCCGGGACGGCGTCGTCCCGGCCACCACCAACGTCGACCCCGACCAGTCCTACGGCCTCGACCTGCTCACCGGCGAGCCGCGCGCCATGGAGGTGCGCACCGCTCTGGTCCTGGCGCGCGGCCACGCCGGTTTCAACTCGGCCCTCGTCGTCCGCTCGGCCTGACCCGCCCGGCACCCGCCCGGCCGTCCGCCGTCCACGGCTCCACGGCCCGCCCGCGCCGCCGCCTGCGAGGGCCGGCCGCAAGGACCCGGCCGGTCACGGCCTGCGGCCACGGCGTGAACCGGGACCGGCGCCCCGCCCGTCCGCCGCCCCGACCGGCCGGCACCGGATGTGCCCGCCCGTCCGGCCCGCTCGCCCCTCCCGCGCCCGCGCCCCTGCCCGCGCCTGTGCCTGTGCCTGTGCGCCCGCGCCCGCGCCCGCGCCCCTGCCCGTGCCCGTGCCCGTGCCCGTGCCTCGGCCCGTGCCCGCACCTGTGCCCGCGCCTGTGCTGCCTGTGCTGCCTGTGCCCGTGGCCTGTTGCCCGCGCCTGTGCTGCCTGTGCTTGCGCCTGTGCCCGTGTCCGGGTGCCCGGTGTGAACGTCTCCGGCCCTTCCCGGGGGCGTGTCCGGGCCCCGAAATTCCCAGAAGAGAAAGGACCCACCCGTGGCCACCCAGCCCTTCACCCTCGACGACCTCAAGCGGATCCTCCTGGAGGCCGCCGGCGTCGACGAAAGCGTCGACCTCGACGGTGACATCCTCGACACCGAATTCGAGCAGCTCAGCTACGAGTCGCTGGCCATCCTGGAAACCTGCGGCCGCATCGAGCGCGACTACGGCATCTCGCTCGACGACAGCGTGGTGACCGAGGCCAAGACCCCCCGCGCTCTGCTGGACCTGGTCAACGCCCAGCTCGCCGAGACCGCCGACGCGGCCTGACCCGCGCCGCCCCCGTCCCGCCGGCCGCCGGTACCCGCACCCCCTGAGCCGGGTACCGGCGCCCCCCGGACCGGGACACACCCCTGCCCAGCCGCAGACACACGACCACCAGCGCCTACAAGGGAGCACCAGACATGTCCGACAAGCACCAGCGGGTCGCCCTCGTCTCCGGGGCCACCAGCGGAATCGGCCTCGCGGTCGCGCAGCTGCTGGCCCAGCAGGGCCACCGGGTCTTCATCGGCGCCCGCGACGCCGAGAACGTCGCCCGGACCGTCAAGGAACTGCGCGCCCAGGGCCTGGACGTCGACGGCGCCGTCCTCGACGTCCGCTCGGCACCGTCGATCGAGACCTTCGTCAAGGCCGCCGTGGACCGCTACGACACCGTCGACGTGCTGGTCAACAACGCCGGCCGGTCCGGTGGCGGCGTCACCGCCGACATCGAGGACGACCTCTGGTACGACGTCGTCGAGACCAACCTCAACAGCGTCTTCCGCCTCACCCGCGCCGTTTTGAACACCGGCGGCATGCGTCACAAGAACCGCGGCAGGATCATCAACATCGCCTCCACCGCCGGCAAGCAGGGCGTGGTCCTCGGCGCCCCCTACTCCGCCTCCAAGCACGGAGTCGTCGGCTTCACCAAGGCCCTGGGCAACGAACTCGCCCCCACCGGCATCACCGTCAACGCGGTCTGCCCCGGCTACGTCGAGACCCCGATGGCCCAGCGCGTCCGCGCCGGGTACGCCGCCGCCTACGACACCACCGAGGACGCCATCCTCGACAAGTTCACCGCGAAGATCCCCCTCGGCCGCTACTCCACGCCCGAGGAAGTCGCCGGCCTCGTCGGTTACCTCGCCTCCGACACCGCCGCCTCCATCACCGCTCAGGCCCTCAACGTCTGCGGCGGCCTGGGCAACTTCTGACCCCGCCGCCACCGCACACCCTCCGAGGAGTTCACCCATGTCCCCATCCGAGCTGCGGGAAGTCGAGCACCAGATCACGATTTCCGCTCCGGCCGCCGAGGTCTACCGGCTGATCGCGGACGTCGCGAACTGGCCGCGGATCTTCCCGCCGACCATCTACGTCGACCACCTGGAGCGCTCCGGCAACGAGGAACTGATCCGGATCTGGGCGACCGCCAACGGCGAGGCCAAGAACTGGACCTCCCGCCGTGTCCTGGACCCCGAGGCCCTCACGATCACCTTCCGCCAGCAGGTCTCCACCCCGCCGGTCGCCACCATGGGCGGCACCTGGATCATCGAGCCGCTCGACGCACAGACCTCCTCGGTCCGGCTGCTGCACGACTACACGGCCGTCGACGACGACCCCGCGGGCCTGGCCTGGATCGAGGAGGCCGTGGACCGCAACTCCCGCTCGGAACTCGCGGCCCTGAAGACCAACGTCGAGTTCGCCGCCGCGTCGGAGGAACTCACCTTCTCCTTCGAGGACACCGTCGAGGTCGACGGCTCCGCCAAGGACTGCTACGACTTCGTCAACGACGCCGGCCTGTGGTCCGAACGGCTGCCGCACGTGGCGACCGTACGGCTCACCGAGGACACTCCCGGCCTGCAGACCCTGGAGATGGACACCCGCGCCAAGGACGGCTCCACCCACACCACCAAGTCCTACCGCGTCTGCCTGGAAGGCCGGAAGATCGCCTACAAGCAGACCACCCTGCCGGCCCTGATGAACCTGCACACCGGCTACTGGACGTTCCGCGAGACGGAGACCGGCAGCCTCGCCTCCTCGCAGCACACCGTCGTCCTGCGCCCCGAGAACATCCACAAGATCCTCGGGCCCGAGGCAGGCGTGGCCGAGGCCCGCGAATACGTGCGCACCGCACTGAGCACCAACAGCCGCGCCACCCTGGGCCACGCCAAGGCCTACGCCGAAGCGAGGCGCTGACCCATGGCCGGCGCCGGCGCTGCCGATACGCACGTCGTCGTGGTCGGTGCCGGACCCGTCGGGCTGATGCTCGCCGGTGAACTGCGGCTCGGCGGCGCCGACGTGACCGTGCTGGAACAACTGGACGCCCCGACCACGCAGTCACGGGCGTCCACGCTGCACGCACGGACCATGGAGATCTTCGAGCAGCGCGGTCTGATCGACGGCCCGGCCGGCTTCGGCGACCCGCTGCCGCCCCAGGAACCCAGGGGACACTTCGGCGGCCTTCCGATGGACCTCACACTGCCCAGTTCCCACCCGGGGCAGTGGAAGGTGCCGCAGGTGGACACCGAGGAGATCCTCGGCGCCTGGGCGGCCCGCCTCGGGGCGAGGGTGCTGCGCGGCCACACGGTCGTGTCCCTGACCCAGCATCCCGGCCATGTGGAGGTCGTCGCCGAGCACGCCGGACGGCAGGTGAGGTTCACCGGCTCGTACGTCGTCGGCTGCGACGGCGAGAAGTCGGCCGTACGACGGCTCGCGGCCATCGACTTCCCCGGCAACGACGCCGAACGGGAACTGATCCGCGCCGACGTGGAAGGCATCGACATCCCCGGCCGGCGGTTCCAGCGCCTGCCGAACGGCCTGGCGATCGCCGCCCGCCGCGGGGACGGTGTCACCCGGGTGATGGTCCACCGGTTCGGCACACCGCCACGCGCCGGTGAGGCCGACTTCGCGGACATCGTCACAGCCTGGCGTGAGGTCACCGGCGAAGACATCTCCGGCGGCACCCCGCTGTGGGTCAACTCCTTCGGCGACGCCTCCCGGCAGGCCGTGCGCTACCGCGACCGGCGGGTACTGCTCGCCGGTGACGCCGCCCACCAGCAGATGCCGATCGGCGGCCAGGCACTCAACCTCGGCCTGCAGGACGCGGTCAACCTCGGCTGGAAACTCGCCGCGACGGTACGCGGGCGCGCTCCCGAGGGCCTGCTGGACACCTACCACGACGAACGGCACGAGATCGGACGCCGGGTGCTGTCCAACATCCGCGCGCAGGCCCGGCTGCTGCTCGGCGGGCCCGAGGTGGAGGCGCTGCGCTCCGTGATCGGGGAGCTGATCTCCTACGAGCACGTCCGGGCGCATCTGGCCGGGATGATCAGCGGGCTGGACGTGCGCTACGGGCCCGCGGACGAACCGGAGCCGGTGGGGACACGGCTGCCCGAGGTACGACTCGACCCGGGCACGACCACCCTCCGGCTGCTGCGCGCCGCACGGGGACTGCTGCTCGTCACCACCCCCGACGAGGACCTGCGTGCACGCCTCGTCCGCTCCGCGCGGTCCTGGTCCGCCGCCGTCGACACCGTGACGGCACACGCCGGCCGCAGCGGCCCCCTGAGCGGCCACCCCGCCGTCCTGGTACGCCCCGACGGCTACATCGCCTGGGCGGGCGGCTCCCCGGACGGCCTGCAGGCGGCGCTCGCCCGCTGGTTCGTCCCCGGCACGCCGGCCGGGCGCCCGGCACACACGCACACCGACCGGCCACCCGGCACACCCCGTACCGGCACACCCGGCACCAGCACACCCCATACCGGCACACCCGGCACCGGCACACCCGGTACCGGCACACGCAATGCCGGCACACGCAATGTCAGCACACACAAGGGCAGGAGAGGGCACATGGGCAACCTGACCGGAAAGACCGCGCTCGTCACGGGCGCCAGCCGGGGCATGGGCCGGGCCACCGCGGGCCGGCTGGCCCGCGACGGCGCGCTCGTCGCCGTGCACTACGGCACGAGCCAGGACGCGGCGGCCGAGGTCGTCGCCGAGATCGAGAAGGACGGCGGGCGGGCGTTCACCGTACAGGCCGAACTCGGCACCCCCGGTGACGTGCACGAGCTGTTCCTCGCCCTGGAGCAGGGCCTGAAGGAACGCACCGGCTCCACCGAGCTGAACATCCTGGTCAACAACGCCGGTGTGATGGGCGGGGTCAAGCCGCAGGACACCACACCCGAACAGTTCGACCGGATCTTCGCCGTGAACGCCAGGGCCCCGTTCTTCATCATCCAGCGAGCCCTGACGATCATGCCCGACGGCGGGCGGATCGTGAACATCTCCTCCGGACTGACCCGGTTCGCCAACCCCGACGAGATCGCCTACGCCATGAGCAAGGGCGCCGTCGAGCAGCTCGCCCTGCACTACGCCAAGGCGCTCGGCCCGCGGGGCATCACCGTCAACAGCGTCGCCCCCGGCATCACCCGCAACGGCAACCCGCTGTTCGACATCCCCGAGGCCGTCGAGGCCATGGCCGCGCTGTCCGCGTTCAACCGGGTCGGAGAACCCCAGGACGTCGCCGACGTCATCGCCTTCCTCGCATCCGACGACGCCCGCTGGATCACCGGCTCCTTCGTCGACGCCAGCGGCGGCACCCTCCTGGGATGACACCGTGACCAGGACCCTTCCGCCGCCCGCGGCGGACACCGGGGAAGGACGGTGGAGCCTGCGGCTGTGGGGGCTGCTCATCGTCCTCGCCGGCAACATGCTCATCGACGCACTCGAAGTGTCCGTGGCGGTCGTGGCACTGCCCTCGATCGCCACGGACCTCGCGCTGCCGCTGACCGAAGTGCAGTGGGCGATGACGGGTTTCGCCGTCGGCTTCGGCGGACTGATGCTCTTCGGCGCACGAGTGGTGAGCCTCCTGGGGCGCCGCCGGGTCTACCTCGCGGCACTGTGCTGCTTCGCCGCCGCATCCGTCCTCAGCGCGCTCGCCCAGGAACCGGGACTGCTGCTCGCCACCCGCCTGGTCAAGGGCTTCTGCGCGGCCCTGACGGCACCCACCGGGCTCGCCATCATCTCCACCGCCTTCCCCGAAGGACGCGCCCGCACCCGGGCGCTGTCCGTCTACACCCTCTTCGGCGCCGGCGGCTTCACCGCGGGCCTGCTGCTGTCCGGCTGGCTGACCACCTACACCTGGCGTCTGGCCTTCACCTTCCCCGCCCCGGTCGTCCTGCTGCTCTTCGCCTTCGGGCTCCGCCTCATCCCCGCACAGGACGGCACAGCCGGCAGCGCCACCACCGCCGGCCGCCACTACGACATCGCGGGCGCCGTCACCTTCGCCGGCGCGCTCCTGGCCCTCGTCAACGGCATCGCCGCACTGCCCGGGCACGGCTGGCACGACCCGCGGGCCACCGGATCCCTGGCCGCGGCGGTGCTGCTGCTGGGAGCGTTCTGGGCGGTGGAACGCACCGCGGCCGAGCCCCTGCTGCGCACCCGGCCACTGCGCAGCCGGGCCCTCCTGCGCTCGGCGCTCGGCGCGGCCTGCCTCAACGGCTCCTACCTCGGCCTGCTGTTCGTGCTGACCCACCAGATGCAGACCGTCGCCGGCTGGTCACCACTGAAAACGGCGCTGGCACTCGTGCCGGCCGCCGCCCCTCCGGCACTCACCGCACTCGCCTCCGGACGCCTGGTCGCCCGGTTCGGCGCGCCCCGCCTCATCGCGGCCGGCGCCGCCTGCGCCTTCGCCGGCTACCTGCTGCAACTGCGCCCGTCCTGGCCGCTCGACTACCCAGGCCGGCTCCTGCCGACGCTGCTGCTGGTGGGAGCGGGATTCGTCCTGTCCTTCGCCGCGCTGAACATGCAAGCGACCAGCGAACTCCAGCCCGCCGACCGCGGTGCGGGCAGCGGGCTCTACCAGACGGCCGTGCAACTGGCCGCGGTCGTCGTGGTCGCCGCGGTCGCCGCGCTGCTCGCCGGCTCGGACACCGCCGCCGGCCCGGCCGCGGCGACCGGCGCCTGCCGGGCTGCCCTGACCCTGGTGGCCGCACTCGGAGGGCTCGGACTGCTCGTCGCCCTCACCGGCCTGACACCGGCCGCCGCCACCCGTGCCGCCCGGTCCGCACCACGCACCTGACGTCCGTCCTCCCACCCCACGAGGGGGCACGATCATGGACCAGACAACGAAGGCCCGGACCCCGCCGGGACCGGCAGCCCGCCCGGCCCCGGCACACCCCGGCCACCAGTCCGGGAACCGCCCGCACCAGCACACCGGACACCAGTCCGGGAACCGCCCGCACCAGCACACCGGACACCGCCGCCCCGGCCCCCACCACGCCGCGAGCACCACGTGACCGGGAAACTGCTCACCCCCGAACGGTCCCTGACCCCCCGGCTGCCCCTGCCCGGGCAGCTCGACATATGGCTGGTGCGCCGCCCCCGGCTGAAGACCGCCGCCGAACTGCTGGACCTCTCCGACCTCAGCGACACCGAACGCCGCCGCACCGCCACCTTCGTACGCCTCGCGGACGCCGTGACGTACGCCTGCGCACACGTCGCGCTGCGCCGGCTGCTCGGCGCCTACCTGGGACTGCCCCCGCGCGACGTACCGTTCGTGCGGGAGCCCTGCCCCGGCTGCGCCGGACCCCACGGCCGGCCGGCCGTCGCCCACCCCGACCCGCCCCTGCACTTCTCCCTGGCACACAGCCACGGCATGGCCGCCGTCGCCGTCTCCCACACCGTCACCGGCATCGACGTCCAGCGCCTGCCACGGGCCGACACCGTCGAGTTGTGCACACCGTCGCTGCACCCGCAGGAACAGGCGGAACTGGCAGACCTCGACACCGAGGAACGCCGCACGGCCTTCGGCCGGACCTGGACCCGCAAGGAGGCCTACCTCAAGGCACTGGGCACCGGCCTGTCCCGTGACCCCGCTCAGGACTACCTGGGATCCGACCCGCGCCGCCGGCCGGCCGGCTGGACCGTGCTCGACCTGCACTCCGGCCCCCGCCACCACGCGGCCGTCGCCGTGCTCGGCGCACCGCCCGACCGGCTCACCCTGCGCCGACTGCCCACTTCCGCGCTGCACCCCGGCGCGACGGTGGATCTCGACGCCGACGGCACGACCACTTGAGCATCCGACTGGGGAGCGTGATACAGCAATGTCGATCGAACAGGAAGTCGATCAGGTGATCGGCCGGCCCAGACTGCGTGACCGCGAGCACCGCGGCCAGTGGAGCGCCGCCGACCGCATCGAGGAACTCGGCCTGATCAAACAGGCCGCCCGGCACGGCGACCCGCTCGCCACCGAACGCCAGCACGCCAAGGGCAAACTCACCGCACACGAGCGGATCGAACTGCTCCTCGACGAGGGCTCCTTCACCGAGGTCGAAATGCTGCGCCGACACCGCGCCACCGGCTTCGGACTGGAGAGGAAACGCCCCTACACCGACGGAGTGATCACCGGCTGGGGCACCGTCCACGGCCGTACCGTCTTCGTGTACGCCCACGACTTCCGCATCTTCGGCGGCGCCCTCGGCGAGGCCCACGCACAGAAGATCCACAAGATCATGGACATGGCCATGGCCGCAGGAGCGCCCCTGGTCTCGCTCAACGACGGTGCGGGCGCCCGCATCCAGGAAGGCGTCTCCGCGCTCGCCGGCTACGGCGGCATCTTCCAGCGCAACACCCGGGCATCGGGAGTCATCCCGCAGATCAGCGTGATGCTCGGCCCGTGCGCGGGCGGCGCCGCCTACTCGCCGGCGCTCACCGATTTCGTCTTCATGGTCCGCGACATCTCACAGATGTTCATCACCGGCCCCGACGTGGTCAAGGCCGTCACGGGCGAGGAGATCACCCAGAACGACCTCGGCGGCGCGGACGTGCACGCCACCACCTCCGGCGTCGCCCACTTCGCCTACGACGACGTGCGCTCCTGCATGGAGGACGTGCGTCACCTGCTGTCCCTGCTGCCGTCGAACAACCGTGACCTCCCGCCCAGGGCCTTCGGCTCGGATCCGGCCGACCGGCGCACCGACCGGCTGCTGGAACTCGTTCCCGACGACCCCAGCCGGGTCTACGACATACGCGCCGTCATCGAGGAGATCGTCGACGACGGCGACTACTTCGAGGTCCACCCCGGCTGGGCGACCAACATGGTCTGCGCGCTGTCCCGCCTCGACGGCGAGGTCGTCGGTGTCGTCGCCAACCAGCCCGCGTCCTTCGCCGGTGTCCTCGACATCGACGCCAGCGAGAAAGCCGCACGGTTCGTCCAGTTCTGCGACGCCTTCAACATCCCCCTGGTCACCCTGATCGACGTTCCCGGTTTCCTGCCGGGCGTGGACCAGGAACACAACGGGATCATCCGGCGCGGCGCGAAACTCCTCTACGCGTACTGCAACGCCACCGTGCCGCGGATCTCACTCGTGCTCCGCAAGGCCTACGGCGGCGCGTACATCGTCATGGACTCCCGCTCCATCGGCACCGACCTGGCCCTGGCATGGCCGTCCAACGAGATCGCCGTGATGGGAGCCGAAGGCGCGGCCAACGTCATCTTCCGCCGCGAGATCGCCGCCGCGGACTGCCCGGACGCCGTCCGCGCACAGAAGATCAAGGAATACCAGGCAGAACTGATGCACCCCTACTACGCGGCCGAACGCGGCCTCATCGACGACGTCATCGACCCGCGCGACACCCGCCGCGCGCTCATCCGCTCGCTCGCCATGCTGCGCAGCAAACAGGCCGACCTGCCGTCCCGCAAGCACGGCAACCCGCCCCAGTGAGCGCCACCGACAGCGCGGACGACAGCCTCGTCATCCGTGTCGTGAAAGGCCAGGCCGGCCCCGCCGACATCGCCGCGCTGACCGCCGTGCTCCTCGCCCGCGCCGCCGCGCTCGCCGCGGCGGGCCCCGGGCTGCAGGACCAGCGGCCCACCGCCGCCTGGCGCCGCCCGGAACGCATCCCGCACCACCACGACCCCCGCGGCTGGCGTATCACCGGCGGCCACCCGGGGTGACCGCGCAAGGGCAGGCGCCCGGCCCGCCCTTCCGGCTCCCCGGGCGCTCTGCACACAGCTCCGCCCCCGCCCCCGCCGCCGGCCGGACCGGAACTTCGAGCGGACCGCCGGCACCCCACCCTCTCCGACGCACCGGACGGCCACCGCTTCCCACCACACCTCACCCCCCACGACCCTCACCGACGACAGCCGGCCGGAACCCACCGACAGCACGGCCGAGGGGGACCCCGCGAGAGCGCCGCGTTCCCCTCCGGCCGCACCCCGCCCCGCCCGTACCCGCCACCCGGCCTCCCCTCACACCCTCCGCACCGACGGCCCCTGCCCGCCTCCGCGTCCCGCCCCACGACAGTCCCGGCCCGGGCGGCTGCCTGGACGCCGGCGGCCGGAACCGAGGGCGAGGCGGTGCGCCCCCCGGACGGCCCGCGGCTGCGCCACCGCCGGCCCCGCCCCGCCCCACCCGGGCCGGCCCGGGCCCGGCCCGCTCCCGGCCCCCGGCCCCCGCGCCGGACCGGTTCCCGGCCCGCCCCTCGCAGCCGAACCCCCACGCTGGACGAAAGGATGAGACCATGTCAGGAGAACCCGCCACCCTCGATCTCGCGACACTGCGTCAGCTGCAGCGTGACGCCCGCCTGCGGATCTTCGAGAGGTTCCTCTGCCGCGATCTCGCGAAATGCCTCGACATCCCGCCGGCCCACCGCATCTCCCTGACCCGGCCGCTGCGCGCCCAGGGGATCGACTCACTGACCGCGCTGGCCCTCCAGCGCCGACTGCAGTCAGCGCTCCGGATCCCCGTTCCGGCCCACCACTTCCTGCGGGAACAGTCGGTCGGAGAACTGGCCGTCACGCTCAGCGAACTGATCGACCGCACCAGCCCTTCCGGCTCCTACTGACCCTCCCACCCCGCCCAGAACGCGTGCCGTGCCGGGCCGGCCCGGCACCGGCGCCACCAGCCTCCCGCGACCTCCGCACGCCTCGCGTACGCGAAAATTACGCTTCGCATACGGTTCACCGGCTAAGGTGTCGGCCGGGAGGTCGCATGTCCGAGTTGTTCGACGCAGTCGACGCGCTGGTCGCGTCACGCGCCGCGCTGCCGCCGGCGGAAGAGCGCAAGCGGCTGCGCCAGGCCCACGGACTCACACTGGACGAGGTGGCCGCCGCACTCAGGGTGCGCCGGGCGACGGTCTCCGGGTGGGAGTCGGCCAGGAAGCCGGTCGAGCCGCGCGGCCCGGAACGTGAGGCGTACGCGCGGCTGCTGAACAAGCTCGCGGAGCTCTACCCCGCGCCCGCAGCCTCCCCGCCCGCGGTCACCGGCGAGCCCGCCCCGGCGGGACGGACCACCCCGACAGCCCCGCCTTCCCGGACCGCGGACGCAACTGAGCACGACAACACCCGGACCCCTGCCGCCGCCCCGGCCGGGCACGCCGCCCCGGCCGGGCACGCCGCGCCCGGCCCGGCCCACACCGACACGCCGGCCTCACGCCGCCCGGCCACGCGGAAGGCAGCCCCGGCCGGACCCCCGGCAGGGGGCACCGGCGCGCGTTTCGAGAACGGCCCGCTGGCCGTCATCGACGCCGACGCCGACGGGCAGACGCTGGCGTACTGCACCGGCGGCCTGGTCCTGGACGTACCCGCCACATCCCTCCCGGCCCTGGTGGACTGGACACTCAAGGAAGCCAGGCTGGGCCAGCCGAAACTGTCCGGCCCCGGCAAGGACGCCGACCCGCTGCTCGTGCTCACCGCAGCCGCCCTCACCCGCTACGGCCTGCCCACCGCCCTCACCGACGACGAGCGGCTCGCCGGACGGATCCCGGAGACCCACCAGGCCGTCAAACAGCTCACACGCGCCGACTGGAAACTGACGAAACGCGGCTTCGGACCCTGGGCGCGGATCTACCGCCCCGCGCAGGGCTCGGAACGGGCCTGCGTACAGGTGTGCATCCCCGCCTGGAACGCGCTCGACTCCCGCCACTGGGGCGACGCCGCGCAGCTTCCGCCGCCGGAACTCGCCCGCGTCCTGGGCGTGTACGCCTCCCGCGTCATGACACCGCGCGGCTCCACCGCGGTCACGGGCCTGGAACTCATGACCGCGCTGCACCCGCCGACCCGCGCCTCCGAACCCGACGCGGCGGGCAGGCGGCACTCCGCACCCAACCCCGGCAGCCTGGGCAGCGACCCGGTCGACTGCGCCCCCTGCGAGGCCCCCGACGGACACCCGCTCCTGGCGGACCTGCCACGCTTCCACGTCCGCGGCCCCTCAGAGAAACTGTTCGAGGAAGCCTACGACTGGGCGCGGCCGCTCACCGACGACGAATGCATGCGCCGCCACCTGGTCGGCATCGACGTCAACATGGCCTTCGCCGCCGGCGCCAACGGCCTGGTCGTCGGCCTCGGAGCGCCCACGCACGTCAAGAATCCGGTGTTCGACCCGAAACTGCCCGGCTCATGGCTGGTCGACCTTTCCCACGTCGACCTCTCCCGGGTGAAGACCGGCAAAGACCAGTGGGCGGACCTGGACGCCGGCCTGCTGCCCAGCCCCTTCACCCCCAAGGGCGACCGGCCCGAGGGCCCGGCCTGGTACGCCACACCCACCGTCGCCTACGCCGTGGAACTCGGCTACCAGGTACGCCCCGCCGCCGCCTACGTCCGCCACGAGAACGGCCGCTACCTGGACGGCTGGTACCAGCGGCTGCGCGACGCCTACCTGGCCACGATGGCCGACCTCGGCGTCCACCCCGACATGGACCCGGCCGCCTTCCTGACGGCGATGGACGGCTACCGGCAGCGCGACCCCGAACTGGCGATCGTCGCCTCGGCGATCAAGGCCACCGTCAAAGGCGGCCTGGGCAAACTGCGCGAACGCCCGCGCGGCGAGGGCTGGAAGCCGGGCGGGCCGTGGCGGGCCCTGTCCCGCCCCACCTGGCGGCCCGACATCCGCGCCGCGGTCATCTCCCGCACCCGCGTCAACCTCCACCGCAAGATCGTCAAACACGCGGCGCACACCGGCCAGTACCCGGTCGCGATCCTCTCCGACTGCGTCGTCTACGCCGCCGACGGACCCTCCCCGCTCGACTTCCTGCCCTACCGCCACGGCAAGCCGCTGCCCGGCGGCTTCAAGCTCGGCGTCAACCCCGGCCTGGTCAAACACGAAGGCACCCAGACCGTCCTGTGGGGCGAGGAAGTCCGCGAACGCCTCGACGCCCCGGAACTCAACCTCGCCCGCTACATCAAGGACGGCACCATCACCGACACCGACACCGGCGAGTAGGAGACGGCGACGATGACCCTGTTCGGGGACGGCCTGGACGCCGCCGTACAGAAAACCTTCACCCGCCCGGCACCCAGGACCGCGCCCGCGCAGATGCGCTACCTGGTCAAACAGCTCAAGGGCACCGGAGCGGCCGCCCGACTGCTGCGCATCTCCCAGCGCACCGTCGAACGCTACGTCAAGGCCCAGATCAAAAAACCCCGCCCCGACCTCGCCGCCCGCCTCGAGCGCGAGGTGAACAAACGCTGGCAGCCCCAGATCCGCGCCAGGGCCCGCCGGAAGGCGGCGACCACCGACGGCATCGTCATCGACACCCGCGCCCGCATCGGCTACACCGCCCCCATCGGCACCACCGACGACGCCCGCATCCGCCACCTGACCGTCGCCCTCCCGCCCCGCTACGCCGCCCGCCTCTTCGAGGCCCGCGAGCAGGGCGCCACCGAGCAGCAGCTGCGCGAGATCGCGGCCGAAGGACTCAAGGAGGTCTACTTCCAGGACGGCGGCCACCGCGCCGGCAGCCTGGAGCAGGTCCGCTTCACCGACATCGAGCACCTCGAGTTCGACCTGTAGAAGCTGCGCCCCGGACAGCTTTCAGCTCTCGGTGGGACCGATGCCCACGCGTCTCGCTCCTAACGGCCGGCCGTCGGGTGCCACTCGCGGCGGAGGAGGCCGAAGACCCAGGAGTCGGAGACGTCGCCGTTGACGACGCAGTCCTCGCGGAGGGTCCCCTCGAGGACGAAACCGAGCTTCTCCAGGACCCGGGCGGACGCCACGTTGCGGGTGTCGGTCTCGGCCTGGACACGGTTGAGGTCCAGGGTGTCGAACGCCCACCGCAGGACGGAGCGCGCGCTCTCCGTGGCGTAGCCGTGGCCCCACACGGCGGAGTCGAAGACATAGCCCAGGGACGCGCTGCGGAAGTCCGGGTTCCACCCGGTCAGACCGCACCAGCCGATGAACGCGCCGTCGCAGACGCGGTCGACGGCCACCCGCGCTCCCGTGCCTTCCTCCTCGATCGTCCGGCAGGCCGCGATGAAACGCTCAGCGCGAGCCGGTTCGGTCCACGGCGGGGAGTCCCAGTAGCGCAGCACGTCGGCGCTGCTGTGCAGCGCGTAGAGCGGCGCCGCGTCGGCGTCGGTGAACGGCCGCAGTCGCAGGCGGGCGGTGTGCAGCTCGGGGGTGGGCAAGGTCATGCGGAGCATCCTGCCCCCTCCCGCCCGCCCCCGACCACCCGTTTGTCCGGACGGCCCGGGGCGGCGTACATCGCCGGTGACACCGCACGCGCCGCCTGGGCGGTGAGCCCGCAGTTCCGTGCCGGCACGGCGAGCAGACGGCGGCCGTACCGGCGCGCCCTCGGAACGCCGAGCAGCCTCGTCCCGTACCGGACCCCGGACGGATGAAGATACGCCGTCCGCTTCACCGGGCCGGCCGCCATCGCCCACGGCACTCCCGCTGGTCCTCCGCCCTCCTCGCGCAAAACCTCTCTCCTTGCCGCGTTCCGCTTGAGATCTGCAGCGATCCGAGCGGGCGAGCGGGCCCTCGACGGGGGAGCAGTACGGACTCGGACTTCGGCCACCGCGGCACAGGCCGGGGCGCGGGAAGATCCTCTCCCGTGGACCGCTCGGCAATACCCGCAGGCCGGCGGGCGACGCATGCCGGGCGATCAAAGCCTCCATGCGACGGGACGGGCCATGAGACGCACACGCCCGTACCGCAGGAGCCGGCCGGCTTCGAGTGTGATTTCGGTGATGCGGCCGGTGCCGTCGCCGATGGCGGTGGAGCGGCGGCGCTACGACCGGGGCGGGAGGGCCGGCCGTGGGTTTTCAATCGCGTGCGGGAGCCGGCAGCCCGCCGGAGTGGACCTTGCGTTCCTGCATCCGGGTCAGGCGCACGACCACCACGATGGCGAGGACCGCGGCCACGATGTCGAGGCAGTCGGAGAACAGCATCGTGCCGGAGGCCTCGCGCAGTTCGTCCGCCGTCTCGGCCTGCCGGGAACTGCGCTCGGCGAACCGGCCCACGAAGAAGCTGACGAGCCACAGCGTCCACCAGGCGTTGACCGGCGTGTGCCTGGACCGCGAGCCCCAGGGAGCGCTGGCGTCCCAGCTGTCCGCGACGATCCGGCGCGGGAACCACAGGTTCACCACCGGGCAGAACCAGGCCCCGATGGTCCAGCCGCGCTTCATGCGATGCCGGGAGGCGTCGAACACCTCGGCGTTCACCCGGATCCGCCACAGCCAGCACAGGTAGACGACGGCCGTGGCCACCAGCGCGCCACCCTGCGCGATGCCGGCGATGCCGTAGAGGGCGTCCGCGTGGTCCGCCCGGTCGATCACCTCGGCGCCGGTGACGCCGTCGGCCAGGTCGCCGGTGACGTCCATCTCCAGCAGGTCCGCGTAGCAGGCGAACAGGTCGGTGGCGATGACGAGGCCGAGCAGCACGGCGGTGGCGCGGCCGAGCGCGGCCGGCGAGCGCAGCCAGGCGCCGGGCGGGGCAGCGGACGGCGGATCCGGCATGGGCGTGGTCATGAGAAAGTCCCCCCGAGAAGACGAGATCCGAGCCGGCACGCGGTTCTCCCCGAACCGGCGCGTGCAACTGGTGCCGGCGCGCGTGCGAGGACGCGCGCGGACACCGGAACATACGGCCGGATCCCGCCGTACGTCCACTCGGTTCTCAGCCCGGCCGAGTCCGCCGGCTTCCTGAAGCCGGCCCGGGCGAGCGCCGACGTGCCCGGGCCCCACAGCTTCTGCACGGTGCCCCGCTGCTGCAGCCGGACGCCCCCGCCCGTGTCCGCGCCGTCTTCCCCGTCCTGGGCAGCCCGGTCGGCCTCGGCATCGAAGCGACCGTGTACGCCCCGCGGTTCCGGACCGTGAGCCGCGGGGGACAACCTCAGCCTCGCCGCCTCACTCCCAACCCGGTCCGAGGAACTGGGCCGCCGCCCGAGCACGCCGCTGCCGGGACGCCATACGTCATGGGCCGTGGAACGGGGCCCATGACCTGTTCCGGCGCGGGCAGCGGGACGGCACCTGAGCGAAGGATCCCCACCGAGCCCCGGGCCGAGGCGGATGCGAAGGCCCTGATCAGCCGGGACGTCAGCGTCGGCGCCACCGTCCGCCGGCCCACCGGCACGCCGCCGGAGCGGCGAAAGAAAGGGGGGACCTCCCGGAAGGAACCGCCCGGCGGCGTCCTCGCCGAGCCGGCCGACCACGGCCTCGGACGATCCCGAGGACTGTTTCCTGACGTGCCGGCGGACAGGCCCTCCGGGCGGCCTCGGCTCCCGTCACCGCTGACCGCCCGTCGGAAGGCGGAGGTTGAAGAGGCTGCCGTGGAGGGACTGTCCCGTGTCCGCCCGCGGCTCGGGAGCGGCCCGGTTGAGGCCGTACCACAGGACCGACTGGTTCGCCGTGATGACGGGGATCCCCAGTTCCTGCTCGAGCGGCACCACCGCACCCTGGGCGCGGAACCCGCTGCCCGGGACGAGGATGCCGTCGACAGCGGTGTCCTCGGCGTCCTTGAACGCCGCGAGTGTCTGCCGGCGGACGTCGTCCGGATCCACGGCCCATCGGGCGCCCTCGTCGAAGGCGTTGTACCGGGCAACGGCCGCCCATTTCGGACCGAGGTCGAACTGGGCGATGCGGATGCGCTCGATGCCCACCGCGGTGAGGTACCTCTCGGTCGCCTCGAAGGTCGGGGGAGTGAACCAGGGAGGCATCATCACCAGTGGCCGACGGACACCGGCGGCTTTCAGCGCGGCCGTCATGGCCACCGCTGCGGTGTAGACCGGCGTGCCGTGGGAGTGCGACTCGGCCTCCGCGACGAAGTCCGTGTCGAAGGACGGTCCTCCGAAGAAACTGCTCGATCCGAAACACAGGGCGATGCTGTCGGTGCCCAGCCGGCCCAGGTGGTCCAGACCCCGGGCGACCTCGGCGGACGACGCGAAGGCGCGAGCAGGGCTGCCGACGTACTCCGTGTCGGCGGGACGAGGGCACTCGAAGCGAGCTGTGTGGATGGAGACGCCTGCCGGAGCCATGCCCCAGATTTCCGTCTCGGGCATGGGGTCGTTGTGGATGACGAGAATTCCCAGCCGGGCCGCGGTGGTCATCCGGCCCTCTCTTCCTCGGGCGCCGCGGCGGGTTCGCCGATCGCGGACGGCTCCGGCGCTCCGGCCCGGGCCGCGGGTGCGCGGAATCCCGCCCAGGACCACACGATCCCGGCGAGCGCGATGGCGGCGGCCAGCAGGAACGCGGGCAGGAAGCGGCCGTCACCGGGGTCGGTGCCCAGGACGAGGACCAGGACCGCCACTCCGAACGCGCCGCCTGCGTACTGGGTCGTGGTCATCAGGGCACCGGCGACGCCCTGGTTGTGGTCGGCGACGTCACGCGTCCCGCCGACGAACATGGAGGTGTAGATCATGCCGTGGCCGATGCCGCTCACAAGGAGGCCGGGAAGCAGGCCCACGAGATACGAGTGGTCGTGCACCGAGACGGCGAGCAGCACGAGGCCGGCCGCTCCGATGGCGAAGGCCAGCGGCAGCGTGCGCTGTACGCCGAGTGAGCCGAGCAGACGGCCGGCGATCATGTTGCCGAGCGTGATGCACACCGCCAGCGGCAGGAAGGCGATGCCCGCGGCCAGCGGCTCGAACCCGCGCCCTTCCTGGAGCAGGAGCGTGACCAGGTAGAACTCGGATCCCGCCACGCTCGCCATGTACAGCGCCGAGGCGCCGCACCCGACCAGGAGAGTACGAGTGCCCCGCAGCGAGGATTCGACGAGCGGCTGAGCACTGCCGCGCTCCCGGGTGACGAAGAGGGCGAGCAGGACCACGGCTGCGACGAAGCTGCCCAGCGCGAGCGGATCGGTCCAGCCGACATCCGCGGCCAGGGTGAGCCCCAGCACCGAGACGAGCACGGTCGCTGTGCAGAGCACGGCGCTGAGGACGTTGAGGGGGACGGCCTTCCCCCGGTCGGTCTTGCCGGGCAGCAGCCGCGGCGCGGCCAGCGCGCACACGGCGGCGAACGGCAGGTTCACGAAGAACGCCCAGCGCCAGGACACCGTGGTGAGCAGGCCGCCGATGACGACGCCGGCGGCGAGGCCGCTGGCGCCCACCGTCCCCCAGACGGCGAGGGCGCGCGTGCGCTCGCGTCCCGGCCGGAAGGTCGTGTTCACCAGGGCCAGGATCGAGGGCTGGAGCGTGGCGGCGGCCACGCCCTGCGCCCCTCGGGCGATCAGCAGCAGGGAGGCATTCCCGGCGACGCCGCCGGCCAGCGAGGCGACGCCGAACAGCAGCAGAGCGGCGATGAACATGTTGCGCGCGCCCATACGGTCGGCGGCCCGCCCGCCGACGATGAGGAATCCGGCGAAGAAGACGGCGTAGGCGCTGACCACCCACTGGATGGTGCTGCCGGACAGCTGGAGGTCCGAGCCCATGCTGGGCAGGGCCACGAAGATGACCGAGAAATCGAGCGCGATGAGGAACTGGGCCGCGGACAGCGTGACCAGACCTGCCAAGGGACTTCTCGGCGGTGCCGTGTCGGGTGTCGTCGGTGATGCCATGTCTTTTTCCAACCGCCTTTTCAGGTCTTCGTGCTGGCGAGGAGGTGCATGTTGTGGCGCGGTGTGGTCCGGGCCCGACGCGGCGGGTCAGCCGCGAGGCGCGGTCACCGCGGAAGACCGGAGAACCCCCAGCGTCTCGCCGAGCGCCGGCACGGTGTCGCACACCGCCCGCGCTCCCGCGCCGAGCAGCTGCCCGGCCGTCGCGACCCCGTAGGACACCCCGATCGCCCCCATGCCCGCCGCGTGGGCCATCCGCATGTCGTCGACGGCGTCGCCCACCACGAGGCACTCTTCGGGGGCTCGGCCCAGCTGTCGTGCGGCGAGCAGGGCGAGGTCAGGACGGGGCTTGCCCCGTGGGGCCATACCGTGGCACACGACGGCATCGAAGTGGCCGGCCAGACCGGTCGGTTCGAGCAGTTCCTCCGCGCTGGCGCGGATCTTGCTCGTGACGATGGCGAGGGGACGGCCCTCACCGCGCAGTCGTTCCAGGAGTTCCGGTACGCCGGGGAAGACCATGGACTTCGCCTCGGGCACGACGGTCTCCCGGAACAGCTCTCGGAAGCGTGCGACGGCGGCTTCCACCTCGGCGTGCTCGTGCGGCAGGTCCAGCAGTTCACCGAAGGCCGCGGCCAGGGGCCTTCCGACGGTGGCCCGCACCTGCTTTCGCGGTGGTGCGGGACGGCCCGACTCCGCCAGGACCCGGTCGAGCACCGACACGATGGCCCGAGGGGTGTCCAGCAGGGTGCCGTCGAGGTCGAACAGGACCGGTGCGGTCGCCTGCCGGGTCACCGGCCGGTCTCCTCACGCGCGGCGAGTTCGAGGGACAGCTGCACGGCGAACTCGCCGGCCAGCGCCGTGGTCGACAGCAGCACCGAACGGTTGGCCGCGGAGGTGCGGCCCTCGGTGGCCTTGGCGATCGCCTTGAGGAGGTACGGCGTGATGGCGGGGCCCGTGACGCCGTCGCGTTCCGCCAGCGTCGTGGCCTCGGCGAGGGCCGCTTCGACGTCCTCGGACGGAATCCCGTCGGCTTCCGCGATCGGGTGGGTGACCAGGACCGATGTGGCCGCGCCCGTGTCCCAGTGGGCCACGGCGGCTGCCGCGATCTGCCGGAGGTCGTCGAGCCGGTGCGGATTGCGGACACCGCTGCTGACGCTGAAGTAGGCGGGGAACTCGTCGCAGCGGTAGCCGATCACGGGTATGCCGGCGGTCTCCAGCCACTCCAGGGTCCACGCCGGATGCAGCATCGACTTCGCGCCGGCGCACACCACGGCCGTACGGCTCCGTGTGAACTGGACCAGGTCCGCGGAGATGTCGAAGCTGTGCGGAGCGTCGCGGTGCACACCTCCGATGCCTGCCACGGAGAACACCCGGATCCCGGCCAGGCCGGCGGCGACCAGCGACGAGGACACCGTGGTGGCCCCGGCGCCCCCGCCGGCCAGGACGATGCCCAGGTCGCGTGTGCTGACCTTGGGAATCCCGGGGTCCGAGGCGAAGCGTTCCAGATGCTCCTTGCTCATGCCGACGACGATCCGGCCGTCGAGGATGCCGACGCGGGCGGGAACCGCACCGGAGGCTCGCACGGCCGCGTCGATGTCGTGGGCCAACTCCAGGTTGGCCGGATACGGAAGACCGTGCGGGATCACGGAGGACTCGAGGGCGACGACCGGCCGTCCCTCGTGCAGGGCCTCGGCGACCTCCTCGTCCACGGCGAGCAGCGCGGGGTCGGCTCCGGCAACGCTGGTGGGGGTGGTACGGAGCATGATGATTCTCCTCTCTGGCGGGGGATCAGGCTCGGGTGCCGACTTCACCGGCGCGGAAAGCCGCCGATGACCCTCCCGGAGCCCTTGAGGAAGCGGGGCGGGAGCGGCGCGTGTGGCCATCACGAAGCCGTGGGGCAGATCATCGGATTCGCCGTGCCCGGCGGCGAACTCCGCCCGCGAGGTGCCTGTCGCGCCCTCCTGGCGGGGGTGGTGGGCGCTGTCCGTGCTGTGCCGGCAGCGCGCGCCGCCCGGTGTACCGCTTCACCACCGACGGGTCCTCGGCACCCGGCTGCCCGGCCACCGGCCACGGCACCGCGGGCGGGTTCTGCGGACAGGGACTCCGCCGGCGGACCGTCACAGGGGACCGGGGTGGGGGACTGCCGGGCTGGAGACCCTTCAGCGCTCTGCGGCTTGGACTTCCCGCGGCCTGACAGCGGCCTGCTGGGGTTCCTGCGGCCTGTCGGCGAGCTTGAGCCAGACCACTCCGACGATGATCACCCCGAGCCACAGGGCCTGGACGGGGGTGAGGGTCTCGTCGAAGAAGGCCGGGCCGAGCAGGGCCGCGCCGGCTGCTCCGATTCCCGCCCAGACGGCGTAGCCGATACCGACGTCGATGGTGCGCAGTGCGACGCTCAGGGCCCAGAGGGTCAGGAGGAAGAAGACGACGGCGACCAGTGACCACGACAGGCGGGTGAAGCCGTGGCTGCCGCCGACGGAGAGCGCGTAGCCGACTTCGAACCCTCCGGCGAGGAGGAGCATGAGCCAGGAGTTGGCGGAGGAGCGCTCGGTGCGGGACATGTACCGGGGTCCTTTCGGGGGATGCGGATCAGGTGTGGGCGGGATTTCTAGGCGGCACCGCTGAGCTGGAGGCCGACGACTCCCGCGATGATGACGGCGATGCCGAGGGCCTTGCGCCAGTTCAGGCGCTGGCCGAAGAGCAGCACTCCGAGAACGGTGATGCCGACGCCGGCGATGGACGTCCAGATGGCGTAGCCGACGCCGACGTCGAAGGTCAGCAGTGCCCTGCTGAGGAAGTAGGTCCCGAGCGCACCGCTGATCAGGGTGACGGCTGTCCACCGGCGGTTCTTGAAGCCTTCGGCCTTGCCGGCCGCGATGGCGACGACGATCTCGAAGATGTCCGCGATGGCGAGGTAGAGCCACTGCATGGCGGTCCTTTCGTCCGGTGGGGGCCGGCCTGGTCAGGGGCCGGGCCGCCGTGGGGCGGCGGTGGCCCGTGGCGGCGGCAGGAACAGCGGCCAGGCCGCACTTCCCCCACAGAATTTGCTTGTACGTGCATGCTAATCACGCCCATAAGGCTGCGTCGCGAGCCTTCGCGAAGGCAGATAAAGCTTGCATGAACATGTATCTTGCTGTCAATCTCGCTGGGGAGAGCGCCGGGAGTGACCGGCGCGGGCCGGGGGACACGCCCTGCGCGCCGGCCGGCACGGCCGGGCCGGGCCGGGGCGGTTCGCGGGTCCGTGCTGTCCGGGGTGGCGGCAGGGGGTGTCTGCCGCTGGTTGTCCGGGTGCGTGTGAGGGGGACGCCGTCGTCGTGGTGCCGGTGCCGGTGCCGGTGCCGGTGCCGGTGCCGTGGGTGTGGGTGTTGGCGGGCCCGTGCGGGTGGTGCCGGACGGGCCCAGGGTGGCTTCAGCCGGCTGTGCCGGCGTAGCGCCGTTGCGGTTGCTCCGGTGTGAAGGAGGGGATGGTCTCGCTGCTGTGCGCGTAGCGGCGGAAGCCGGACAAGAGTTCGGCCTGGCGCAGCGCGCCGCGGTGCAGGACCATGCCGTGGACGGTGGTGCCGTCGTCGCGCCAGCAGACCAGGGGCAGGCTGTAGGAGTCTCCCTCGGGGGTGCCGAACAGGGCGATGTGGCCGTCGGCCGCCAGCAGGCTCATGACGCGCCGCTGCCGGGTGCCGTGCCGAACAGCCGTCCGTAGCCGGTGATCCGGGTTGCGGTCTCGCCGGCGCCGGCCAGGTGCAGGGCGTGCCAGAACAGCACCTGGTTGGCGGTCAGGACGGCGAAGTCCAGCTCCTTTTCGAGGGCGTTGATGACGCCGACCGCGCGGATGCCGTTGCCGGCGACCAGGACGGCGTCGGGCCGGTGGCCGGCAACGGTGGTGCGGATCCAGTCGGACAGGGCCTCGGGCGTGATCAGCTTCTGGTTGCTGGGCAGGCCGCACGGGCCGTGGTGGACGACGGTGAAGCCCTGCTCGGTGAAGTAGCCGGCGCCGAGCCGGGAGAGCCGGTCGTCGAACCACGGCGGGTTGACGATCGCCACCTTGCGGGCGCCGAGCGCGGTGAGGCCGGTGACGGCGGCCGCGGTGGTGCCGGTGAGCGGGATGCCCCGGGTACGGTCGGCCAGCCGGTCGAACAGTTCCTTCTCGCCGCTCGCGCCGAGTACGTAGGCGGAGCTGGTGAAGCCGAGCGCGATCACGTCGATGGGGGAGGCGGCGAGCAGTTCCACCGCGTCGTCGATGTGCGGCGGTTCCACGAAGGCGCGCACGGGGTCGTGCGGGATCTTCGGGTCCATCTCGCCGCCGGGCCGCATCGCCGCGAAGTGCACGCGTGAGCCGTGGACGAAGACGTCGTCGGGGGCGATCGCCTGGAACTCCGACTCCGGGCCGACGTCCGCGTGCGGTACGACCACGCCGATCCGTGCCCGGGCTTCCCAGCCGTCCTTCTCGGCCTGGATGTTGCTCATGATGGTCGACTCCTCTCGGGGTCAGGCCGTCGCCTCGGCGGCCAGCGAGCCGCCGCGGACCGTGCCGCTGCCGTCCAGGAAGCGGGGGTGCTTGCGGCGCATCTGGGACATGACGAACTCGTAGGGCACGTCGTCGAAGCCGCCGTGGTCGGCGACGAACTCCATGTTCTTCCTGCCCTGGTCGTCGAAGGGGTGGTGCACGCTGTCGGCGGTGCCGTCGAACTCCAGCGGTGTCATCCCGTACAGGCGGCACAGAATCTTGTTGAAGACCGGGGTGGCCTTCACCCATGTTCCGTTCAGGTAAACGGAGTTGAGGCCGTGGAAGAAGACGTCTCCGCCGATGTGGGCGCGCAGCCGGTCGGAGGCGAGGTGGTTGCGCACGTCGCCGTAGTGCAGACGGGCGGGGATGCCCACGGCCCGGCAGGCCGCCGCGTACAGTACGGACTTGTGCAGGCAGAAGCCCTTCCTGGTGGTCGCGATGTGGCTGGCCCGCAGTCCCCGGGGGGACAGATCGGCCCCGTACACCTCGTAGAAGACGTCGTCGCGGACCGCGTAGTACAGCTCGACGGCGAGGCGGCGTTTGTCGGCGGCCCGGTCGGCGACCGCGTGGTCGACGAAGGCCTGGACGGCGTCGGTGTCGTGGTCCAGGAACTCGGTGGGCGCGGTGAGCCGGGCGTGCTCGGCGCTCGTGATGGCGTTCATGGTCACCCTTTCGTCGGCGCCGCTCACAGGCCCAGCAGGGCGGCGATGCGGTTGCGCTGGATCTCGCTGGTGCCGGAGTAGATGGTTCCGCCGACGGCGTTGCGCACGTCGCGTTCGATGCCGGTGCCGGTCAGATAGCCCTGGCCGCCGAAGATCTGCACCGCGTCCAGAGCGGTGGTCTTGTTGGCCTCGCTGACCACCGTCTTGGTCGCGGCGATGTCGAGCGCCGCGTCCTGGCCGGCCTCGACCTTGGCGCCGGTGTCGGTGAGCCACTTGCGCGAGGTCTCCACCGCGATCTTCATGTCCGCGATCCGGTGCGAGACGCCCTGGAACCGGCCGACCGGCCGGCCGAACTGGCGGCGCGTCCTGGCGTGGCGGATCACCCGCTCCAGGCGGTGGCTCATCTCGCCGAGCGTGAGGGAGAAGGAGAACAGGATCTCCCGCTTCATCACGTGGTCGAGGATCAGGAAGCCGGCGCCCTCCTGGCCGATGCGGCGGGCGGCGGGCACCCGCAGACCCTCGAAGGTCACCTCGCTCAGCGGGGAGGTGCGCAGGCCCATCTTGGCCAGCGGTTCACCGATCCGCAGGCCGGGGGTGCCGCGTTCGACGAGGAAGACGCTCAGGCCGAACGGGCCGGGGTCGCCGGTGCGCACGTACAGCAGGAACAGATCGGCGATCGGCGCGTTGGTGATGAACGTCTTGCCGCCGTCGATGACGTAGTCGTCGCCGTCCCGCCGCGCGGTGGTGGTGATGTTCATGGCGTCCGAGCCGTTCTCCGGCTCGGTGATGGCATGCGCGGTGATCAGCTCGCCGGAGATGATCCGCGGCAGGAAGCGGGACTTGAGCTCCTCGCCGCCGAACGCCTGGAGCGGCACGCCGACGCTGACGATCTGGGTGGAGGCGCTGAAGCCGAGGCCTGCGTCCCGGCAGGTGTGGCCGAGTCCCTCCAGGGCGCGCATCGTGTCGGTCAGGGTGCCGCCGCGGCCGCCGTAACGTGTCTCGAAGGGGACCGCCAGGATTCCCGAGCGCCGGATCGTCTTCCACTTGTCCCAGGGGAATTCGGCGCGGGCGTCGAACTCTTCGACGTCACGGTTGAGTTCCCCGGCCCAGGGGGCGGCGAGTTCATACGGGTCGGGGCCGGGGTCGGGGGTCTGCGGAGCGGACTGCGCGGGTGCGGATGTCATGACTGTGTCGGCCTTCCGGTACGTGGTGAGTGAGGGGCCGGGGCCCGTAGGCGGGCCCCGGAACACGGGACTCAGTACTGGGAGAAGCCGTCGGGGGACAGGGTGTGCTTCTCGTCGCCGCGCAGGGCGGGGCTGAAGACGGATATCAGTCTCAGGTCCTCGTAGTCGGACGCCACGAGGTGGTGCGCGTCATTCTTGTCGAGGGCGTAGATGGTGCCTTCCGTTATCTTGAAGCGCGCCCCGTCCGTGGTGACGACCTCGCCGGAACCGCTGATGCAGTAGCAGGCCTCCAGGTGCCGGCGGTACTGCAGCGCGCTCGACGTGCCCTTGCGTACCAGGGTCTCGCACACGGTGAAACCCATGCCGTCGGTCTCGGTCAGCAGACGGTGGCTGGTACCGTTGCCCCACTCCACGGGGGCGATGTCACTGATGCTCCGAACGATCACCGCAAAACTCCTTCTGGGATGTGAGGGTTTTCGTTTCTCCGTCTCCGGGGTTGGCCCGGAAGATCAGGCGGCGGCGGCCCGGGTCGCGTTCTCGACGAAGGCGACGATGGCGCCGATGCTGCGGAAGTGCTCCGGCTTCAGCGGGATGTCGTCGACGGGAATCGCGTAGGCGGTGGAGAGGTGCGAGACGATCCGGACCAGCCCGAGGCTGTCGACGACTCCGCTGGCGATCAGGTCGAACTCGGTGGTCAGGTCGGCGGCGTCCTCTCCGTCGAGGAATTCGGCGACGACGTAGCCGCGGATCTCGTCCGTCAGCGTGCTCATGCGTGGTTTCCCTTCTGACGCAGTGCCTTTATGAGGTTGCGGTCGGGTTTTCCGGTCGCGGTGCGCGGCAGGGGTGTGTCGCTCACCTGGACCGAGGAGGGGATGGCGTGCCGGGGCAGGTGCGCCGCGCTGTGGGTGCGCAGGCGCAGGGAGGTGAGTGCGGTGCCGGGCCGCCGGGTCACCTGGGCGTGCAGCCGGTAGCCGGCCTCCGGGTCGGGGAGGGCCACCACGGCGGCCTCGGCGACGTCCGGATGGGCGGCCAGGACGTTCTCGACCTCCTGGACGTTGGTGCGCACACCGCGGACCTTGACCTGGAAGTCGGTCCGCCCGTCGAGCCAGTGCAGGCCCTCGGCGTCCCGGGAGACGATGTCGCCGGTGCGGTAGAACACCTCGGGTCCGCCGTCGGGCGCGGGAACGAACACCCCTTCGTTGCGCTCCCGTTGCAGGTATCCCGCCGTCTGGAACGGGGTCGACACGAAGAGTTCACCCGTGCCGGGCCCGTCGAGGACCTTCCCCTCGCCGTCGAGGAGCAGGGCCCGCACGCCGGGCAGCGGCCGGCCGATCGGGGTCTTGTCCGCCGCTGCGGCGGGGTCGACCTCGTGCAGGAAGCTGTCGTTGGTCTCGGTGCAGCCGAAGACGTTGTGGAAGCGGGCGCCGGGGAAGGCCGCGCCGAGCCGGGCCAGCAGCGGACGGGGCATCGCGTCCCCGGTGAAGATCACCGTGCGCACATGCGGGTGCCGGGCGTCGTCCTGGGCGAGCAGCCGGTACAGCATGGGGACGCCCTGCACGAAGGTGACCTCGTGCTGCGCGAGCAGGTCCTGCAGGTGCCGGGCGTCGGTGCTGGAGTCCTGCTCGACGAGCACGACCGTGGCGCCGAGCAGGAGCCCCGTCCAGACGTCGAGCAGCGAGAGGTCGAAGTTGAGCGGGGCGTGACTGAGCAGTGTGTCCCGCTCGGTGAGCCGGAAGTGTACGGCGGCCCATGCGGCGAAGCGGTCGAAGGCGCCGGCCGCGATGGGCACGGTCTTGGGCGTTCCGGTGGACCCGGAGGTGGTGAGCAGCAGGCGGGCGGCGGCGGGGTCCACGGCGTCGAATCCGCGGGCGGCCGCCTCGTCCTGCGGGACGTCGTCGTGGTGCAGGCCGCCCCGGTCGTCGACGGTGAGGACCGCCGAGCACCGGGCCTGCGCGGTGAGCGTTTCCAGCACCGCGGCGCCCAGCCCGGGAGACGGGGCGAGGACGGCGTACCCCGCCCGGAAGGCCCCGATGAGCAGGGCGATCGTCTCCGGCGTCTTGTGTGCCGGTACGCACAGCGGGCGGCTGCGGTCGAGGTCCAGGCGGTCCAGCGCGGCGGCCAGTTCCCCGGCGAGGCCGGCGAGCCGGCGATACGTGGTGCGCCGCCCGCCCCACACCAGGGCCACGGCCTCGGGCCGGTGCCGGGCATGCGCGGCCAGCGCGTCACACAGACGTGAGGATGGCATGGGTCCCCCCTTGTTCATCCCGGATACGACGGGAACAGCGATCTGCGGCCCCAAGGGGGTGACGGCACATGAGGTGCGCCGGAAAGCACGTGTCCGGAGCCCGGGGCACACCGGATCGAGCCGGCTCCGTTTACGCCCCCCGTGGTCGTTCGGTCATTCACCGTAGCGGGAATGTATGCAGAGTCAAGCATGTACCGTCTGTGACGGGTGTGAGAGAGTTCACTTCCCCCCGGAGTGACGGAATTGCTTCATCGACTGTTCACTCGAAGGTGTGAGGGACGTACGGCCGAGGCATCGCAGGCGCACGGGGCGCTTCGCCTCAGGAACCGGGCGTATGCCGCCGTCCGCCGCGCCGGAGCCGGGAAACGCCGAGAGCCGCCCGGGGGACCGGGCGGCTCTCGTTCGGCCCCTTGCCGGGGCCGGGCTCGCGGATGCCGGAGAAAGCGCAGGTCAGGCGCCGCTGCGCAGCGCCTGGACGGTGCGGGTGAGTTCGGGGACGGCTCCCGCGGCGTTCAGTGCCGCGCTCAGCTCCTCGCCGTAGGTGCCGCGGGCGACGGCGTAGCGCTGCCGGCCCTCGTCGGTGATCACCGCGTACACACCGCGTTTGTCGTCGGGGCACAGGTCCCGGAAGGCGAACCCGGCCGTGTCCAGGCGGCCCACCAGGCGGGTCACCGAACTCTGGCCGAGACCCACCTTGTCCGCCAGGTCCTGCATGCGCAACTCGCCCTCGGCGGCCTGGACCAGGCATTCCAGGGCGCGGAATTCGGACAGGCCGATACCGTGCTTGCGCTGCAGCACCTGGGTGAGCCGGCGTTCGACATGCGCATGCAAGGTGAGCACCTTGTTCCACATGGCCTGATCGGAGGACGCGGTGGGCGCCTGAGGGATGACTGTCATATGGGGTACTGGCTCCTCCCGAGCGGCGTTGACAACAAGATACATGTTCATGCAATCTTCTGCTCCGGTCCTCCGAACTTGCAAGGGGGTGTCCGCAGAGCGATCATTTGTAAGTACAAGCAAGCGGGGAAGGGGTGTCTCCGCGCCGGAGGACGCGGCGCGCATCCCTCGGGCGGTCCCGTCCACCGGGGCAGGGCCCGCCGGCCCGGCCGCCCCCGCCCTCCGGGACCAGTCCAGGCCCCGTCGGGCACCCGCACAGCCGGGACCCGCACAGCCGGGGCCTGTACAGCCGGGGCCTGTACCGGCAAGACCGTCCCGGCCGGCCCGCTCCGGCCCGACCACAGGCGGCGCCCTTCCGCTCCGCCCGACCATCCTCTGACAGGAGTGCAGCCATGACACCCGCCGAGAGCCGGCTGGCCGAACACGTCCAAGAGGCGGTGCGGATCAGCACAGAGCACGTCGCCGCAGGCGGCATCCCCTTCTCCGGGATCGTCGTCAACGACGGGCAGATCCTGGCCACCGGATTCAACCGGGTGCGCGAGGACGACGACCCCACCGCCCACGCCGAGGTCGTCGCACTGCGCAACGCCACGGCCGAACGAGGGGTGTGGGCGACCGCCGGAGCCACACTGATCGCCTCCGGCGAGCCGTGCGCCCTGTGCTACATGGCGTCGCTGTACTTCAACGTCAGCCACATCGTCTACGCCGTCGACCGCAAGACGGCCGCACAGTACGGCTTCGACTACTCGGGCTCGTACTCGATCTTCGCGAAGGACCCGGCCGACTGGCCGGTGGAGGTGACGCACCTGCAGGTGCCGGACGCGACCAAGCCGTTCGAGGTGTACCTCATGAACAAGGGGAAGCTGCGATGAACGACGCGACCGACGACCGGGTGAACATCAAGGTCTGGTCGGACTACGTCTGCCCGTACTGCATGCTCGCCGAGGGACCTCTGCACGAGGCCACGCACGACCTCGACGTCGACATCGAGTGGATGCCGTTCGAACTGCGGCCCTACCCGAAGCCGACACTGCGCCCCGAGGACGACTACCTGCCCTCGGTGTGGGCGAGCTCGGTCTACCCCATGGCCCGCCGGATGGGGGTGGACATCACCCTGCCCACCGTCTCGCCGCAGCCGTACACCCGGCTGGCGTTCGAGGGCTACCAGTACGCCGCCGAGCACGGCAAGGCGGCCGAGTACACCCCGCGCATGCTGCGCGCGTTCTTCCAGGAAAACCAGGACATCGGCCGGCCGGAGGTGCTCACCGCCATCGCCTCCGAACTCGGCCTCGACGCCGACGACTACGCACGCGCACTGAAGGACGGCACCTACCGGGAGACCCACCAGGAGGCCCTGCGCACCGCACAGGCGTACCGCATCTCCGCCGTTCCCACGATCATCGTCAACGACCGGCACCGCATCGAGGGCGTGCCGAACGCGGCCCAGCTGCGCAAGGCGGTCCTCGACGAGCAGGCCTTCCTGGCCGTCAGCCAGGGCAACGCCTGCGGGATCGACGGCTGCTGAACCACGGCGACCGCCACGAAGACCGCCGCCGCCCCGCGCCACCGCCCACCGCGCCGGAGGCCGGTACGCGGTACCCGCTTCCCGGAACACCCCGGGAAGCGGCGACGGACGGCCCGGATTCCCCCGACGGGCCGTCCGTCCCGGCCTGCCCGGCCTCGCCCGGCGGCCCGGCCGGTTCGGCCGGTTCGGCGATCCGTCGCCGCTGGTAGCCGTCGCGGGGGTGGCCGTCGCGGAGCCGGTGCGGACGGACCCGGCGCATCCTGCACACCGACCCGGAGATGCCGAAGCGGTACCGGGGCGACACGGATGACGCCCCCACCACGACGCCCGCGGAGTTCCTGGAGCCGTGCGTCATCGTTACCGAGGACAGGTCTTCTCCCGCTGCGTTCGCCGTCATCGAAGGGATTGCCGTCGTCCGGAGCCGTGCTGGGGCACGGCCGACATCGAGGCCGGCGCAGCGCACGCACGGGTCGTCATCGACGTGGCCCTGTGACCGTTCGGCGCGGGACCGTGACCCTCGCCCGCCGGACGGGCCGGCCCCGCCGACGCGTTCCGTTCGGTGCCTGGTGCCTGTCCGGGTACCGGTGCAGCCGCATTCCGGGCCGGCCGGCATCCCGTGTCGTGCGTCCCACCGCGGCCTCCTCCCCGGCCCCGCTCACTGCTGCGCACACGGGCCTGCTCGACGAACCCGGCCACTGCGCCGATGACCGGCACCGGCGCACGTCACCCGTCCGGACGTCGGTGCCGGCGGCGTCCCGGAACGCCCAGGCGCGGTCACGGCGAGCGACAGCGTGATCGCCGTGATGGTGGGCGGCGAAGACACCCGGCTGATCGTGCCGCGCGGTATCAGCGCCCCCCGGGGGACGTCGTCCGTCGCGGCCGGCCTGCGCGAGCGGTTCGGCCGCGGCCCGGCCCTGGTCGGCCGGGCACCCTCCGCACGCTCACCTTGATCTTGTGGGTCGGGCGGGGGCCGGGGCGCGGGTCAGCCGCCCTGGCCGGCACTGCCGATCGGGCCGACCTTCACCGGGGTGCCGGAGCCGTCCGTGACGGGCAGGGAGGCGCCGCCGGGCCAGTCGAGCGAGACCGACTTCGTCTCGTCCGGCGGGGTCACCACCAGCCCGGTGATGCGGACGCCGGAGCCACCGGAGTCGTTGACCGGGTAGGTGACGGCGAAGGACACCGACTGGCCGTCCTTGAGGACGACCGAGGGGGCCTGCTCCCCGGTGCGCTCGGCGGACAGCGAGCCCGCGTTGGTCTTCAGGTCGACACCGGCGTAACCCGAGATCGCGCAGTCCCGGCCGCCGCCGTTGGTGAACTCCACCGCGACGGTGCCGTCCGTGTCGCCGCCGACGGTGGCGTCCTTCGCCGTGACCTCCAGTTCGTCGGTGCGGCACTTGCCGACCGTGCCGCCCCTGTTGGAGCCGGTCCCGGCGACGGTGCCCTGGTCCTGGTTCGAGTCCTTCGCGGTGCCCTGGTCCTGCGCCGAGTCGCCGGAGCTCGAGCCACCGTTCGCGGAGGACGGGGCGGAAGCGGCGGACGAGGCGCCGGAGTCGTTGCGGTCGGTGGCGGCGTCGTCGTTCTGGCAGGCGGTGAGCGAGAGACCCGCGACGACGGCCAGGGCGGCGATGGTCATCCTGCTTGCGCGCATGATGTCTTCCTCGATGTCGGTCGGTGTGACGGCCCGTTGAGTCCGGGCCGTTCTGCACATCAAGAGCCGTCCCCTCCGTGGTGCGTTTCGCCCAACCACCCGCCCGTACAGGCCTGTTACAGACGAAGCCGGCCACCGGGCCACAGGCCCGACGGGACGGGGCTTGCGCACCGCTCCGTCCCGCGCGCGGCCACGGCCCGCCGGGACGGACCTGTGACATGGCGGTCCTTGCCCCCGGTCGGTGCCCCGGCCTTCGTCGGTCGCCGGCGCGCGTGCACGCGTCGGCCCCACGCGGGTTCCTCACCGGGCGCGCAGGGCCCGGCAGCGTGCTCAGCGGCAAGGGCGAGGCCGCACAACGACGTGCCGAGCCCGAGGAACCCGGCCCCGGAGCACCACGTAGGCAGCTTGCGCACCGTGCCCGCTCGGCGCGGTGACCGCACCGGCCGACGCTCGGCGCGGTGACCGCACCGGCCGATGCCCGGCGTGCACCGCCTCGCAGTCCTTCACCGCCGACGTGGCCGACGGCACGTCGAGCGGCACTCCCACCACGATCACCGTCCCGGCCGGCGCCCTCACGGAGGTGACGGCCTCCACCATGGCCTGGCCCACCCTCAAGGTCACGGACAGCACGGTCCCGGCGAAGGTGTTCCTGAACGGCATGGCGGTGGAAGCCTCTGCCTCGGGGTTCCTCACGGGGCGGAGCGGGTTCACGCCCTGTCAGTGGCCGCCGGACCGTGAAGGGCTGCCGCCGTTGAAAGACTCGCCTTCGCCCCTCTCCGCCGTTCAACCAACCGCCTTCACGATTTGCTCACGCATCCCCTAAGGTGCACATGGGGGGGCGAACGGCCCCTACGGGGAGGGGAATCCACACACATGGGCAGATCAGCGCTGCCGTCGCGCCGTCGTACCGCGGCCGCCGCACTCGTCACCGTCTCGCTCGCCCTCTCGGGCAGCACCCTCCCGGCCGTACCGGCCGCCGCGGCGACCGTGCAGCCGCCCTGGAGCAGCCCGGTATCGCTGTACGGCTACAAGTCCGCGGTCCAGGACGTCGTCATCGCCAAGAACGGCACCGCCGTGGCCGTGTGGACCCAGTACACGACCGGCCTCCTCCACTGGGCGACGCGCCCCGCCAACAGCGAGACGTGGACCACCGGGGTCCTGGCCTCCGAGACGGTCAGCGAGGCGCGCCTCGCGGCCCGGCCGGACGGTTCGGTCGCCGTGGTGTGGACCACGACCGACCACATCGCCTCCGCCACCCTGGGCGCCGGACAGTCCGCCTGGTCGCAGCCCACGGTGATCGCCTCGGACCAGAGCACGGACTTCGACTTCCCCGACCTCGCCGTGGGGCCGGGCGGGACGATCGCCGCCGTGTGGAGCCAGCGCGTGTGGCGGACCGGCAGGAGCGAGGCGTACGCCGCCACCCTGGTAGGGGAGGGCACCTGGTCCACCCCGGCGCAGGTCAGCAACGCCGCCACCTACGCGGGCGTCTCCGGCTACGGGACCGTCGGGCACCCGCAGATCGCCTACGACGGACAGGGCGGGCTCGTCGTCTCCTACTGGATGAGCGTGAACTCCCAGTACTACCGGGTGATGACCAACACCAGGCCGTTCGACACCTACACCTGGCCGACCCCGCAGGAGATCACCGCGGCCAGCCACGCTCCCACGCTGGCCTCCGCCCCGGACGGCTCGGTCCACCTGGTGTGGCAGGACGCGAACGGCACCTTCCAGATCATGCGTCGTGCCGACGCGGCCTCCGCGTGGAGCCAGCCGCAGACCGCCGCGACCGCCGTCGGCAAGCCCGCCGAGGTTCCGGAGCCGCTGGTCGGGCCCGACGGCGACGTCACCCTCGTCTGGACCGACCAGGCCACCACGGGCGCGGGCGCCGTACGGACCACCACCTTCGACAGCGCCGGCGGCACCTGGTCGGCGCCGAGGACGCTGTCCTCCGGTGACGCCCAGTACACCTCCGACGCGGTCATCGCCCCCGACGGCTCGGTCCATGTGCTGTGGCCCGAGCTCGACGCCGACCAGAAGCACGAGTCCGTGTGGGAGTCCACCCTGGCCGGCGGGGAGTGGACGTCCGCGCGCCGCGTGGGCGGCGGACTGTCGGTGCACACCGAGATCGCGGCCGACGCCGCCGGCTCCGCCACCGCGGTCTGGGGGCCGTCGTCCACCATCTCCTCCGACACGGAGGTGATGGCCTCCACCATGGCCTGGCCCACCCTCAAGGTCACCGACAGCACGGTCCCGGCGAAGGTGTTCCTGAACGGCACCACCTCCTCCAGCGCCGCCTGGACGCCTTCCTGGACCACCAACTCCGCCGTCGCCTCCTGGACGCTCACGCTCAAGGACACCGCGGGGCGGACCGTCCGCACCCTCACCGGCAACCCCGGCTCCGCCACGACGATCGCCCCGGTCTGGAACGGCCGCACCACCACCGGCGCGATCGCCGTCAACGGCAGGCTCACCTGGACGCTCAAGGCCGTCCAGTACGGCTCCGGCACCCCGTCGACGCTGCAGACCGGCACCATCGCGGTGGCCGGCGGCCGCCCGGCCTTCCGCGACTTCAGCGGCGGCGCGGACATCGTCTCCGACGGCTTCGGCGACCTGCTCCAACTCGACACCTCGGGCAGGCTCCAGTGGCTCCTGGGCACGGGCCGGGGCAACCTGACGGGAGGCGAGATCGGCGGCGGCTGGTCGACGAGCATCAAGGCGGTGCCGTTCGGCGACCTCAACGGCGACCGCTGCAACGACTTCCTCGTCCGCGTCGGCGACGCCCTGCGCGCCTACCGGCCGGGCTGCGGCAACGCGCCGTCGGCCGCCGGCACGCCGTACAAGACGGTCTCCACGACCGGCTGGAAGCAGTACGACATCCTGACCCACCCCGGTGACATCACCAAGGACGGCCGCCCGGACCTGATCGCCCGCAACTCCTCCACCGGCGCGGTCTACCTCTACAAGGGCACCAGCACCGGCACCCTCTCCGCGCGCGTGAAGCTGTACGCCAACTGGAAGACGTACAAGAAGGTCGTCGGCGCCGGCGACCTCAACGGCGACGGCATCGGCGACCTGATCGCCCAGGACACCTCCAACAACCTGTACCGCTACTACGGCAAGGGCGACGGCACCTTCGCCGGCCGCGTCAAGATCGCCAGTAGCTGGGGCGGCTCCTACAACGTGGTGGTCGGCGTCGGCGACATCACTGCCGACGGCAAGAACGACCTGATCGCCCGCGACACCGCCGGCAACCTCTACCGCCAGTCCGGCGACGGCAAGGGCGGGTACGGCACCCGCGTCAAGATCGGCCTCAACACTGCCAAGGGGCTGTTCTGACGGTCCTCCGGCAGCGCGGGCGGGAGCGCGAGCCACGTGCGCGTTCGGTCTCAGCGGCACGCCTCGTACACGGCGTGTCGCTGAGACTCGGTCACCAGCTGTCGGCCACAGGGACTGCTGCAGGGCGGGGTGCCAGCGGGTCTGTGCGGCCGGGGCTGCGGGTGGGGTCATGACGGTCTCGTACTCGACGGGGGTCGATCGGCCCAGGCGCCTTTGCCGTCGGCGCCGGTGACAGGTGCGCTCGATCCAGGTCGGCCCTCCTACGGGAACTGCTTCTCCTCGCGGCCGATGTCGTCGATCGGGCCGAGGATCGTCCAGCCGGGCCCGAGGGCGCGGGTGGAGCGGAAGCCGTGGGCGTCCGCGTACTCCTCGGCCTCCTCCGCGGTGTCCTCGGGGGCGCGCATGATCGTGTAGCGCGGGGGATCCTCGTGGTAGAAGCGGTAGAACGTGCGGCCCTCGTCCTTGCGCTGGTAGAGGATCACGCTGACGCCCCAGAGGGCGTCGTACACCTTCTGGTCGCGCGGGGGCGTCGTCGTGCACGTGTCGGAGGGGCGGCCGGGCTCGCGGACGCAGGTCCGGTACAGGCTCCAGTCGATGCGTTCGGCGCGGGGGTGTTCCGCGATCAGCTTCCGCATCCGGGCGTCGGCCCGGGCGAAGGCGTCCTCGCGGCGGTCGTACTCCTGCTGCAGCCGGTTGAAGCGCTGCTCGTCGAGGCCGCTGCCGAAGGGGGCCTCCAGGCCCGCGAGGACGGCGACCCACCAGGCCAGGTACCCGGCCGTCACGACGAGCAGCGTGACGACCAGGACCCGGACCGGCGAGCGCCTGTGGGGCATCAGGCCGGCGAGGTCAGAACGTGCCGCTGATGGGGATCTCGATGTCCGCCTGCGCGATCGGCGGGGGGTACTTCCCGTCGAACCGGTCATAGTGCTGGAGCGTAAACCAGTCGATGAAGCCGTACTCCGTGATCTCGTCGTCCGGGTCGAGACCGAAGTGGTCGTAGGAGTGGAAGACGAGCTTGCCGGAGAAGGAGTTGCCCTCGACCTTGTAGTCCTTCAGCGCGATCGTGTGGCCGTGGAACTGGTGGACCGCGATGGAGAGGGCGCGCTGGTCGGCGTCCCAGAGCGAGAAGTCGTACACCGGGTACTTCACGTCCTGGCGGAGGAACTCCTGGAAGAGGAAGTTCTTGGAGAGGTCCTCCTGGACCTTGAGCTGATCGGTGCGGCCCTTGTTGTCGATGAGGGACTGCTTGATGATCTGGCCGGCCTTGTCGGTGTACGCCTTCTCCTGCGGTGAGGCGCCGACGGCGCGGGAGAGGGCCGTGCCGGAGCCGCGGTAGAGGTAGCGGCCGGGGTCGAAGTTGTCGTCGACGGTGACCGTGCCCGCGCTCTGGCCGCCGCGGCCGTAGCGGAAGGCGTTGCGGAGGTCGTCGACGGACTGGGCGTAGTCGGTGCCGGCGCCGAGCTTGCCGAAGTTCATGATGTCGTTGAACTCGGCCCACATCCAGGACTCGGGCGTGATGCGGGCGACCCAGAACTCCCAGCCGAGGTCGGTGAGTTCGTCGAAGTCGTAGTCGTTGAAGGTGAGGTCGTCGGCGACGCGCGGGTCGGCCGGGACGGGCGGGTGCTGGGGGTCGGGGGCCTTGCGGCGGCCCTCGCGGAAGGACGACTGGTGGATCAGCATGTCGGTCGGGGGCGGGTCACCCGGGTCTCCGCCGTCGCCGGGGCCGTCGGAGAGGATTCGCTTGCCAGGGGCCCTGGGGCCTGCCTTGTCGAAGGCGTGGCTGTCGAGGACGACGTACTTGGCGGAGCCGTAGGCCGTGGCGGTGGCCGTGATCGTGCTGCCGCTGCGCTGCTGGCCCGGCTGCTTGACGAGGTGGCGGGCCTTCTCGTCGTAGCGGTAGAGGGCCGGTGCGGTGCCCTCCGTACGGTCGGGGTCGAGGCGGAAGGTGAGCCTTGCGGCGCCGTCCGCGGGGGCGGAGACCTGGAAGCCGTTGCCGAGGTAGCCCGGAGTGGACTCGGGGAACTCCCGCTGCTCGGCGGGGAGCCTGGTGACCTGGAAGCCGCCGACCTGCTTGGCGCGCAGGCCGTTGAGCGTGGCCTCGGCGGCGGTGGTGCCGCCGTCCGCGCGGCGGGTCACGTCGAAGGCGGAGTTCTTGGCGCGGGGGGAGGTGTTGAGCCTCGTCTCCTCGCCGTCCTGGACGCCGTCGCCGTCGGTGTCGGCCCTGGTGGGCTCCGTGCGCAGCGTCAGCTCGCGGGCGTCCGCGAGGCCGTCCTGGTCGGTGTCGGCGCGGGTGGGCGTGGTGCGGAGCTTGAGCTCGCGGGCGGTCGTGAGGCCGTCCTTGTCGGGGTCCTCGGCGCCGTCCTCGGTGCCGTCGCCGTCGGTGTCGGCCTTGAGCGGGCTGCTGAAGCGGTAGCCGAGCTCGGCGAAGTCGGAGAGGCCGTCGCCGTCGGTGTCCTCGGACTTGGGGTCGAGCCCGGCGCGCACCTCCAGGTCGTCGGGGAGGCGGTCGCCGTCGGTGTCCTCCGTCGGCGAGATGCCGTGCTCGGCGAAGGACGCCCAGGTCGGGGCATCGGCCTCGGCGCCGGGCTCGGCGCGGTACCAGACGGTCTCGGTCCTGCCCGGCTGGAGGGTGTTCGTGGGGCCGACGCCCTGGAGCGTCGTGCGCGCGTCCTGGGGGGCGGCGAGCTTCGCGGCGGAGGTGTCCGTGATGCGGTCAGACAGCTCGAAGGTCAGCGACCATTTGGAGACGGGGTGACCGGAGACGTTCTCGAGCTGGAGCCGGGCGACGTACGAGCCCTCCGTCGCTTGGCCGCGGAGGGCGGCCGGGACCTGGCTCCACGCCGCGTCGCCGGGGGCGACCTGGCGGTAGGAGACGTCGACCGTGTTGTCGCGGTAGAGCGTCGCCCCGTCGGTGGCCGCCCCGTCGCCGGGGGCTCCCGCGGCGGCGGGCACGGCCGTGCCGAGGAGAAGGAGTAAGGCCGCGCCGAGGGGCACGGCGGCGCTTCTTTTCATGGGGCCTCCCATGTCTGAAGACATGCCTGTCGTCCGAAGTTGCCCCTGTGTCACGGCAGTTCGGAATCAAACGGGAAAGCTAGCAGGCGTGGGGGATGGTTCCCAAGGTGTATTTGAGGCGAAATTGAGACGTTTGGGAGATTGGCGATCCCTGTTCCGCTTGTGTTCCTGCTCCGCCCGGGCACCGGCCCGGCGACCAAGGAGGAACTCGCGGCCAACGGCGGCTACGTGCTCTTCCCGAGCAATCCGGCCTTCGAGTCCTGCACCGTCGATCACCGCCTTGTACGGATCCAGCGCCGACGGCCGCGGCGGCAGCGGCTTGCGCTCGTGAACAAAGCCACGACTACGTGTACATGTGGGCCGACGGCATCCACCTCGACGTCCGCCGGGAAGAGGTCAAAGCCTGCGCCCTGGTCCTCGTCGGCGTGCGCGCCGACGGCAGCAAGGGACTGGTCGCGCTCAAGGACGGCTACCGCGAGTCGGGCGAGTCCTGGGCGGACCTGCTGCGTGACTGCGCCCGCCGAGGGATGCGAGCCCCGGTCCTGGCGGCCGGCGACGGGGCTCTCGGCTTCTGGAAGGCACTGGCCGAGGTCTTCCCTGCCTCCCGTCATCAAAGGTGCCGGGTGCACAAAACCGCCGATGTGCTCAACGCTCTGCCGAAGTCGGCCCAGCCCGGCGCCCGCAAGGCGCTTCAGGACATCTGCAACGCCGAGGACCGCGACCTTGCGGTCAAGGCGATCAAGATGTTCACCCGGCTCTACGGCGCGAAGCTCCCCAAGGCCGTCAAGAAGATCACCGACTACGAGGCCGAGCTGCCGGCGTTCTACGGCTTCCCCGCCGAGCACTGGATCCACCTGCGGACCACCAACCCCATCGAGTCCACGATCGCCACCGTCCGCCTGCGCACCGAGGTCACCCGTGGCGCCGGCTCCCGACCGCTGCCCTGGCGATGGTCTTCAAGCTCGTCGAGTCCGCCCAGGCCCGGTGGCGAGCCGTGAACGCACCCCACCTCGTCGCCCTCGTCCGTGCCGGAGCCCGCTTCGAACGCGGCCAGCCGGTCGAGCGCCCCGCCACTGCTGCGGCATAGGGTCTGGTGCATCATGAGCGACCACCACACCTACGGCACCAGCACCCACACCGCCGGCGAGCTGGTCCGGCTCGTCAGTGACCGCCTCGGGCTGGTCTTCACCGAACGCGACAGCGACTACCGGGGCGTCTACCACCTCGCCGGCATCCCCAACGGGCGGATCGAGATCCAGCCCAACCCGATCCCCGGCGACGACGATGAAGACGACCTCTACGCCCCGGAACACCCGGCGGCCCGAGTGCTGTTGCTCATCACCACACCGGCCCCGGACCCCGCCCTGCAGGTCCGCCTGGACTCCGTCGAAGGGCTCACCCACCTGAACCACGAGTACAGCGTGAACAGCTACTCAGCTTTTGACAATTACTCATAGTTGGTCACCAAGGCAGGCATGCTGTCACCAGGGCCACCGGGCGGCGAGTGCTGAGCAGAGTTCTGGACCGCGGTGCAGCCTCAGCTGTCCACCCCGGCTTCCCACTTGAGCCGGCGCAGCATGTGGTCGCTGAAGAGGTGTCGGCTCCGGTCGAGCAGTTCACCCACCTCCGCGTCGCCGCGCCGCCCGTCCGGCGACGGACGCCAGCGCTGCACTGATTGCGCGGCCCAGGTGCGCAGCTTCACATCGGGGTCCTCCAACAGACCGACCGCCGCCCGTAGCGTCACGATGCCGCCGCGCGCGTCGAGCAGCCGGAAGGCACCGACGCGGACGTGCCGCGGCCGCTCGGAGCTGGTGCGCTCCAATAGCCAGTCGGCGGGCAGTTCCTCGGCCGAGGGCAACAGGGCGGCGGTGGCCTCGCGGACGACCCCGGCGGCAGGGTCGTCGAGGAGCGGCCGCATCTGCTCCGCATCCGCGCAGTCCAGCGCCCGCAACCCTGCCACCGCTCGCGCCCGCACCCCGGCCGCCGGGTGCGCGAGCAGCGGCTGCAGCAGCCCGGCGTCCGCGCGGTTCCCGCACTCGGCCAGCCCGATGACCGCACCGGGCGGCAACTCGGGGTCGTCCGGTGCCGTGCACCGCTCCCGGTACCAGGCCGCCGGGTCACCACCCTGCTGTCGTACGACATACCGGGCACAAGCACGCACGAGCGCGGAACGGTCGCTGAGAAACGGCTCCGCCTGCTCTGACCGCCCCGTCCGTCTCAGCGCGGTGACGCCGGCCGAACGGGTACGCGGGCTGCGTGCGGACAGCAGTGGAGGCAGCACACCCTCGTAGGCGTCCTCATCCCCCAGAGCCGTGAGCGCCGCTGTGGCACACAGGTCCTGGACCACGGTGTCCTGGTCCCCGGCAGCCGCACGGGCCAGCTCGGCGGGACGGAGCAGCCCGCCCTCGATGGCCAGCCGGTACGCGAACCGCCGGACGATGCGGTCGGGGTCAGCGAAGAGAACAGCGAGCTGCCCGTGGGATGCCTGGCGCAGGATCCGGCCGAGCACATCGACGCCGAAGGCACCTCTGCAGCGGCGGCCGACGCGGAGGATGAGCGGCGCGAGGTCGAGGGCGGAGTCCGTGTTCAGGGCCTCGCGCAGCAACTGCCGGGCGTGCTCGCGCACAGGGCCAGCCCAATCGGCGCAGCGGATCACGACCAACGGCAGCAGACCGGGGTATCGGGCCGACTGGCGCACCGCCTCCTGACGGATCCGCCCGTCGCGGTGGCAGAGGGCGAGTGCGAGCCGAGACTCGCCGAGCTGAGTCAGGTCGGCGGGCAGTGGGGCGGAGTGCTCCCACCCCGGCAGGAACTGCGGGCGGTGCCAGGCCACCTCGCGCACTCCTGCGTCCAGCGCGAGCCAGTCAGCGGGGTCGGCGACATCCAGCGTGCTGTGAAGCGGCGCACCGCCCGCGAGCCGCATCGCTGCCGCTGTCCCGTCCTCCACGTCCTCAAGCATTCCCGCCCCTCAAGCAGTCGTACCAGGTGATCGTAGGGGCGGGGTTCGCGTAGGGCGCGCGAAGTATGGCCCGTGATCGCCGAGGGCCGCCGCCCGGCACCCACCAGAAGCCGAACGCGGTGGCATCGCCCCTGCTTCGCTTGCCGCTGGTGACAGGTAGCGCGCCGCATCGGTGGCAACCACCATGCTTTGTCCTGCTGAAGCCGCAGGCCAGCGGATGCCGATGGTGACAACCATCGTGCTTCGGCACACCCGATGTGCCGAAGCACGATGGTTGTCACCGACGGTGGTGTGGGCGGTTGAGCCTGAGCGCGACAGGTCGACAACTGTGGTCATCCGTGTCCGGCCTCCCAGTTCTGGTTCTCCTGGGTCGGCCTCTGCGGGCTCGGAGAAGCGTCTGTGTCAGTGGGCTCTGCCAGGGTGTGCGTCGTGGACGAACTGGTGGAGCATGTCGACGATCAAGATCGTGTGCTGGGGATGGTGGTCAGCCGCCGGCAGGCCATCCAGGAGGGTTGGCTGCACCGAGTCGCCGTGACGGTGTGTCGTGATGAGCGTGGACGGATCCTCGTCCACCGACGGTCGGAGCAGGTATCGCGCTTCCCCGGGCTCTATGAGGTCGAGGTCGGTGGCGCCGCAAATGTCGGCGAGTCCTACGAACAGGCCGCCGCGAGGGAGCTGGCCGAAGAGCTTGGCATTCGTGCGCTGCCGCGCCTGCTGTTCACGTTCATCAACCGCAGCGGCCTGAGCCCTCACTGGCTCGGCGTGCACGAAGCCGTGGTGCCGGACGCCGTGGTCCCCGATCCCGACGAGGTCGCCTGGCATGGCTGGCTGACCGAGCCGGAGCTGCGGTCGGCCCTGCTGGAGTGGCGCTTCACTCCCGACAGCAACGAAGCCTTCAGCCGGTATCTGGCGTTCCGGACCGCGCGGTCCTGACCTTGCCCATCACGCTCAGGCTCAGCGGCTGTCGATCTCCTTGGCCAGGTGCTCGGCGTGGTCTTCGAGCAGCGGCCTGAGAGCGCCGTAGCAGGGCTGGTGGTCGGTTTTGCGGAGCCAGTGGAAGACGTTGTGTCGCTCCCGGGTCCAGACGGAGCGCAGTTCCGGGTCGGGGGCGATGCGCGGCGGACAGGGGACGAAGTCGGGCTCGCCTTCGGTGACGCGGGTCCAGATGTAGGCGCTGACGGCCAGGCGCCGGCGGTCGTCGTTGCGCCACCTCCTGGTCCTGGACGCCGACCGCGGCAACGCCCTCGCCCCAGAAGACCTGTCCACCCCGGCCGTCGACGCCGCCCTCGCCGCCGGCAAGCTGCTCGCCGGCGTCCCGAGCGACGCGGAGCGCGCCACGGCCGAACTCCTCAACTACGTGGCCGCGACCCGGGACAAGCAGGACCACCCGCTGCGCGAGCACGCCCAGGCCATCGCCCGCACCCTGCGCACCCAGTAGGAGGGGATCCGCCCCTGACCGCATCCACGGCCACCCGGCGCGCGTACCGTGAAGTGACGACCCGCCGGGAGGACACGACGAGCGCGCAGCCCGACCACGCACCCGTCAGCCCGTACGCCCCCGCGCCCGGGGCGCCGGCCGAACTCCTCGCCCAGCTGCGCGCCGACCGGCGCGCGGACACCTGGGCGCTGGCCTTCGAGCGGCAGTGGGCGGCGGCCCTCGAGGAATCCCGCCGGACGTTCTCCTTCGCGCCGCTGTACGAGGTCATCCGAGACTGGCAGGGGCGCATCGCCCACGCCCCGGCGGTCGACGCGTTCGTCGCCTCCGGCTACGACGACAGCGAGTTCATCGACATGGCGCAGCTGAGGGGAAGGCGACGGCGCCGGTGAGCAGACAGCCGTACGCGGTCCGCCTCTCCGCGCAGGCCGCGAAGGTCCTCGACACCCTGCCCGAGCACGTTGAAGACACCGTGTGGGACGTCCTGGACGCCGCCGCCGGTGACCCGTGCGGCTTCGGCCAGTGGAACACCGACCACCCCGAGGGCGAGGACGTGCGCTACGCGTCCGTCGGCCGGCTCTCCCTCACCTACTGGGTGAACCGCCCCCTACGCCGCCTGACCGTCCTGAACATCGTCTGGCTCGGACAGCCAGCTGGTCAAAACGCCCCGCCCCCGGCATTGCAGCAGCCAGATCGGGGCGCGCTGGTCAGCTGAGGTGTGCGTCAGGAACGCTTGCGCGGCTGCGAGTCGCCGCGTCAGCGCTGCCGAGAGGGGGGCACGGCAGCGCGGCCAGGAGGCAGCCGAGTCGGGGGCCGCGGTGTGTCCGAGGGCGGAATGTGCAGTGCGTTGGTGCGCTCGTTCCGTTCTGGTGGTGCGGAGTGTCACCTCGGCCTGCGTGTGGTGACCCGGTCGCCGCTCCGGGACGCGGGGTCCCCGGCGGGTGTGCCAGGGAGGTCTCCTGGCAAGGGGAGGTGATGCGGGACCGTCGCCACGCAGGCTCTTGAGGAAACCGGCGTCGGCTCAGCCGGTCAGGTGGCGCAGGGGGTTGGCGACGAGGATGGTGTCGATGTCCTGTTCGCTGAGCCCTCGGTCGAGCAGAGCGGGTATGACGTCCTGGCTGATGTGGCGGTAGTTCCAGTTGGGCAGCATGGCCCGCTCCTCGACGGGATCGCAGAAGTCCATGAAGCAGTGGGCGTCATGCGAGATCACGATGCTCTGGGCGAAACCACGGCGCACGAGTTCGGCGATCGTGTCCAGGCGCCGGTCGAGGGGCAGGAACGGGTCGAGGCCGAACCTGTCCATGCCCAGCAGTGTGCCTCGTTCCGCGAGCCCGGTGAGGTAGTCGATGTCGTCGGAGTCCCCGGAGTGACCGAGAATCACCTTCGACGGGTCGACGCCTTCCTGCTCCAGGACCTCCAGCGCCACCAGGCCGGACCGGCTTGCCGCGTGCGTGTGCACGGTGATCGGCGCTCCCGTCTCGACGCTCGCTCGCGCCGCCGCGCGCATCGTGCGCTCGACGCCCGGTGTCAGGCCGGGCTCGTCGATGGCGCACTTGAGGAACGCGGCGCGGACGCCGGTGTCGGCGATACCGGACGTGAGGTCCTTGATGAACAGCTCGGTCATGAGCTCGGGCCTGTCGAACATGAGCCCCGGGCCCTGGTAGTGGAACTGGTGCGGGACGTCGTTGAAGGTGTAGAGCCCGGTCGCGACGACGATGTTGAGGTCGATCTGTTCGGCGATCCGCTGGATGCGCGGGATGTAGCGGCCCAGACCGAGCACGGTCGGGTCGAAGATCGTGTCGATCCCCAGCGTCTTGAGCTCACTCAGGTCGCGCACTGCCTCGGCGACCTTCTCCTCCTCGTCCCAGTCCGCCTGGTAGTTGTTGCGGAACTCCTCACCGAGAACGAAGACATGCTCGTGGACGAGTGTCCTGCCGAGCTCCTCGGGGCGGATCGGGCCGGCTGCTGTGTGTATCTCTGTTGTCATGACATCGTCCTTGTCGGTCGGGTGACACCACCCGGGCCGGGCCCGGAGGGGATGGCGCGGCCCGTTGTCTCTGGGCGAGCGGACAGCAGCCCGCACCCCGGTCCTCGGTCAGCGGCCGGCCACCTCGACGGGTGGTCTGTACGGCATGACGATCGAGAACTCCTCGGCCGGGTGCGGGCCGGGACTCAGCTGTGCGCCTTCAGGAAGTCCAGCACCTTCGGGGTGACGAAGTCCGGCCGCTCCAGCAGGGGGCTGTGTCCGGCGGCCGGAACCATCACCAGCTCCGAGCCGGGAAGGCCCCTGGCGAGTTCCTCGGCCCAGGGCTTCGGCCGCACCGGGCACTCCTCGCCGCTGATGACCAGTGCCGGAGCCCGCACTTCACTCAGCAGGCCCGTGGCGTCGCCCCGCAGCGCGACACCGACCATGGCCGGCCGCAGGGCGATCGGGAGCCGGGCCAGGCGGTCGGTCCAGAACGCGACCGTCTCCTTCATCTCCTCCGAGGTACGTGTCGACTCTCCGAGCATCACCTGCTGGAGGAACGCGAGCCGTTCCCCGGTGAAGCCGTTCCGGGTGACGTCCTCGATCCACGTCATGTAGGCGTCGACCGCCTCGGCCGGTTCGGACCGTACCGAGGAGCCGACGAACACCAGGGACTTCACCAGGTCGGGACGGTAGGCGGCGAGCCGGGCACCGACGTCTCCGCCCATGGAGGACATCACCACGTGGGCCCGGGCGACGGCCAGCCGGTCCAGCAGAGCCGCGATGTCGCCGGCACACTGCTCCATCGTGATCACCTCGGCACCGTCCGCACCGGCACTCCGGCCCTGACCTCGGAAGTCCGGGCGGATCAGCCGGAACGAACCTGCCGCCGCCTCGACGAGGCCGTCGAACATCCGGTTGTCGAGGAAGAGCGAATGGAGGCAGACGACCGCGTCCAGCGACTCCTCACCGGTGTCGTCGACATGCAGAGAGGTCCCTGCCACCTGGACAGTTCCAGCTGTGCTCATGGTGCGCTTCTTTCTGCGTCGATCAGTCGCTGCTGCGGTGGGCCGACGGACCGGGAATCCGGGCCCGCGGCGACCAAGAGTGGGCATTGCGGGGCAATTTCGAAGCATCGCCCGATACGCGACACGACGGAGGGGCGACGGCAATCCGCCGGCCCGGTTCCCGTCCGCGTTCGGGCGGCCGGAAACGAAGCCGGAACCGGCCCGTTGCGGACGGCCCTCACGCTCCTGATCACTCGGGCGCCCGGCCTTTGGTGCGTGTTGGGTGGTTTTCACCACGCCCCTGGCAGAGTAGGGTCACGCCTCCTGACAGGTCAATATATGCCATTGATTTCATATAGTGAAATGAGGGGCGGTCATGGGACGGCCAATGGCCTCAGCGGTGGAGCTGCGCGCGCTGCGTGACACCTGGGCCGCGCACTGGACAAGGTTCTTCCAGACGGACGGCCAAGAAGCGCCGCCCGCCCTGCCGCGAGCCCTCCTCGACAGCTGGCGCCGCACCCTGGCGTCCGCCGCACCACTGGCGACGAAGGCGGCGGCGCACCTGCCCGCCGACGGCGACGAGGGCCTGGCACTGTCGGAGGCGGTACGGCAGGCGGCACCGAGCATCCGTGAACTGTCCAGCGAGTCCGGCTACCTGATCGCGGTCGCCGACGCGACGGCCTCCTTGATCCATGTCTCGGCCGGGCGGGAGATGCTCGACCAGGCCGAGCGCGTGAACGCCGTGCCCGGGAGCGTCTGGGCGGAGCACGTGATGGGTACCAACGCCCTGGGCCTCGCACTGCGCACCGGGCGTCCCGCCCGGGTGTTCGCCACCCAGCACGCCGCTCGGCAGCTCCACGACTGGACCTGCTGGGCGGTGCCCGTCCACAACCGGACGACGGGTGCCGTGTGCGGGGTCGTCAACATCTCGGCCCCGTGGGACCACTCCTCACCCATGGGTACGACGCTGGCCCGAAGCGTCTCCCTCCTGACCGAGGACGCCATGGACAGGGCGGGGTTCCCCGCCCGCCCGGAACCGCGCCGATTGTCCGTACGCCTGCTCGGCCCGGTCCGGGTCACCCTGCGAGGAGTGCCCGTTCAGCTCTCCCCACGGCAGACGGAGATCGTCGCCATCCTCGCGATGAGACCCGAGGGCTTCTCGTTCGACGAACTGCACACGCACCTGTACGGCGACCGGCGCGTCGCCGCCACGACACTGCGGGCCGAACTGTCGAAGCTGCGGGCGATCCTGGGAGAAGACCTGCTGGTCAGCCGGCCCTACCGGCTGAACGCCCAGGTGGATCTGGACCTCTCCCGGGCTCTTTCGTACCTGGCGGCGGGAGACACGCGCCAGGTCCTCGACCTGTTCCACGGAGAACCGCTGCCCGGGTCGGCCTCGCCGTATCTGCGGGAGGTCTGCACCCATGTGTGCGTCTCACTGCGCAACCGTCTGCTGCTCACAGGGTGCGCCGTCGATGCCCTTCGGTACGCCGAGATCTTCCCCTGGGACGACGAGGTGCTGCGCACGGCGATGGACCGCACACCGCAGGGGGATCCGGCCATCCCCCTGCTGATGGGGCGGCTGTCGGCCGCGTCGTCCCCCGCACCAACACTCCGCCAACATCTCGGACGTACGGTCGGCGCCCAGGACGGCACCGTGCTGTCGCGGTAAGGAGACGAGGATGTCAGAAACGCTGGCAGCGGCCCGACGGACGCCCTTCCTGTCCAAGCCTGTCAGGCTGCTCATCGACGGCGAGTTCGTCGACGCCGCGGACGGGCGCACCTTCACGACCGTGGATCCGGGGACCGGCGAGCCCCTCGCCGAGGTCGCCGAGGCATCGGCAGCCGACGTGGACCGCGCCGTCGCGGCGGCACGCCGGGCACTCGACGGCCCCTGGTCGCGCCTGTCGCCCAGCGAGCGTGGCCGCATGATCCATCGGATGGGCGATCTGCTGATCGAACATGCCGAGGAGTTCGCGCAGTTGGAGAGCCTCGACAACGGCAAGCCCTTCAGCGCCGCGCTCGGCGTCGAGGTGCCGTTGTCCGCGGACATGTTCCACTACATGGCCGGCGCGGCGACGCGCCTGCGAGGCGCCACGATGACGCCGTCGGTCCCCTACATGCCGGGCAAGGAGTTCCACGCCTACACCCTGCGCGAGCCCGTCGGAGTCGTCGGGCAGATCATTCCCTGGAACGTTCCCCTCCTCATGGCCTCCTGGAAGCTCGCCCCCGCCCTCGCGGCCGGGAACACCGTGGTGCTGAAGCCGGCGGAGCAGACCCCCCTGTCCGCGCTCCGCCTGGGCGAACTGCTCCTCGAAGCCGGCATTCCCCCCGGGGTCGTCAACATCGTGCCGGGCTTCGGGGAGACGGCCGGCGCCCACCTGGCCCGGCACCCGGGCGTTGACAAGATCGCCTTCACGGGCTCGACCGGGATCGGCAAGGAGATCATCCGCGCCTCGGCCGGCAATCTGAAGAGAGTCTCGCTGGAGCTCGGAGGGAAGTCACCGAACATCGTCTTCTCCGATGCCGACATCGACGCCGCCATCGAGGGTGCCGCGCTGGGCGCCTTCTACAACCAGGGGGAGGTGTGCTCGGCGGGATCCCGGCTGTACGTGCAGCAGTCGCAGTTCGACCGGGTCGTCGACGCACTGGCTTCGTACGCCTCGGGCATCAAGGTGGGATACGGACTCGATCCCGAATCCCAGATGGGACCTCTCGTCTCCAAGGAGCACCTGGAGCGCGTCAGCCGGTACCTGGAGCTGAGTGAGGACTGCGGCGGTGAGGTACTCGCCGGCGGGAAGCCGATGGCGGGCCCGGGCTTCTTCGTGCAGCCCAGCGTGATCGCACGGCCGCACGCGGACCACCGGCTCGTGCGCGAGGAGATATTCGGTCCCGTGGTGACCGCTCTGCCGTTCGATGACATCGACGACCTTGCCGAGCAGGCCAATGACACGATCTACGGCCTCGCGGCGGGCATCTGGACGAACGACATCTCCAAGGCCCACCGCCTCGCGCGGCGACTCAAGGCCGGCACGGTCCACGTCAACACGTACCACGTCTTCGCGGCCGAAACGCCCTTCGGCGGCTACAAGCAGAGCGGCTGGGGGAGGGAGAAGGGCGACGAGGTGCTCGAACAGTACCTGGAGACGAAGTCGGTGATCGTCGGGCTCTGAGCGGCCGCGCACCGCGAGGAGCCGTCTGCGGCGGTGGAGGAACACGCGGGGCCGCGCACCCGCCAGGCGCGCGGCCCCGCACGTGCCCCTCGTGTCAGCTGCTGATGAGTTCGGTCGCCTGACGGGCGGCGTCAAGCACCTCGCGGACCCGCTCGGACTCCGCGCCGGTCATCCTGGACGTCGGGGCCACGATGCCGACGGCGCCGCACACCTTCCCGTCCTTGTCGAACACGGGTGAGCCGATGGCGGAGACGCCCTGCTTCGTCTGCGCGTCCATCGCCCAGCCCCGACGGCGGATCTCCTCGAATTCCCGGTCCAGAGCGGCGAGCAGGTCCTCCTGCTGCGCCTTCGTGCGGTCGCCCAGGTCCTTGAGCACCATGTCACGCTGCCGCTCGGAATCCAGATGGGCGAGTACGGCCTTGCCCGCCGCCCGGGTGTACTCCCTGCCCGTCAGACCGACGTACAGGCCGCTGACCCTCAGAGGCTGCGATCCCTCGACGAGCACCTTGAGGATCACCCGGTCGCCGGGCTCCAGCGTCGAGTAGAAGGCGGTCTCATCGGATTTCCGCGTGAGGTCGGCCACGAGCTCGGACAGCTTCTCGCTGACGTTGAAGCTGCGCCGGTACTGATTGAACAGGGCCCCGACGCCCGGGCCGAGGGTGAGCGTCAGGTCGGGACGCCGGTCGAGATACCCACGGCCGATCAGCGTGCGCATCAGGTGGTAACAGGTCGTGATGTTCAAGCCCAGCTCGGCCGAAACCTGCTGAACCGTCGGCGGTGATTCGCGCCCCGCCACGCACTCGAGGAAATTCAACGCGCGCTCCACGGTCTGGAGCGGCGGCTGCTTGCTTGACCTCTTGTTCACATTCTGAAATTAGCACGCGGGGACCGTGCGTCATCGGCGGCCGCCGACGGACCGGCCGTGGACGGGCCGGCCCGCGAGATGCCCTCGGCACCGCGGACGGGCCGGCCCGCGAGATGCCCCTCGGCACCGCGGACAGGGCCCGGTCGGGCAGCGGCCCCGGCCTCACCGAAGCCTCGACGGTCGGCCGAGTGTATTTCAATAGTTGACCTGTATTTCATACTGTGAAAACATCACCGCCATAACGAGGAGGAAGATCATGAGTGACACGGTTGCCGACGCACTCGCCGGCGCCCTGGCCCGGCACGGCGTGACATCGATCTTTGGTCAGAGCAACCCGACGGCCTTCATGCTGGCGGCCGAGCGGATCGGTATCCGCCAGGTCCTGTACCGCACGGAGAACGCCGCAGGTGCGATGGCTGACGGGTTCGCCCGGGTCGGCGGGCGGATCGCGGTCGTCGCCGCCCAGAACGGGCCGGCCGCCACGCTGATGGTGCCGCCCATGGCGGAGGCCCAGAAGGTCTCCGTCCCGATGCTGGTCCTGGTGCAGGAAGTGCCGTCCTCGGCCCGGGACCGGAACGCCTTCCAGGAGATGGACCACTTCGCGCTCTTCGCCGGCGTCTCGAAGTGGACGCGCCGCGTCGACGACCCCTCGCGGGTGGAGGACAACGTCGACATGGCCATCGCCGTCGCGAACAGCGGCAGGCCGGGGCCCGTCGTCCTGCTGCTGCCGAAGGACGTCCTGCAGGCACCGGCGGCGCCGTCCCGCTTCCCCCGCAGACGTGACCTGGGCGCTTTTCCCCTCGACCGGCCGCGGCCCGAGGCCGCGGCCGTGTCGCAGGCGGCCCGCCTCATCGCCGAGGCCCGCTCACCTCTGGTGGTCGCGGGGGGCGGGGTGCACCTTTCCGGGGCGGTGGAGGAACTGACCGCGCTCCAGCGCGTCGCGCACCTGCCCGTCGTGACGACGAACATGGGGAAGGGGGCGGTGAGCGAGCTGGACGCCCTGTCGCTGGGAGTCGCAGCGAATGTGACGGGCCGGCACGGCCCGGCGCACCACCATCTGTCCCTCGTCCAGGAGGCCGACGTCGTTCTGCTCGTCGGGACGCGGACCAACGAGAACGGAACGGAGGGGTGGACTCTCACCTCCCCCGACGCGACGTACATCCACATCGACATGGACCCGCTGGAGGTCGGCCGCACCTACGAAGCGCTGCGGCTCGTCGGTGACGCGCGGTCGGCTCTTCGCGACCTGACCGACGCCCTGGAAGCATGCGACCTCACCCAGCGTCAGCACGCCGGCGAAGGGCTTCGCCGGCGCATCGCCGAAGGGCGGCGACGCCGGACGGAGGAGATCGAGGCGACGGTGTCCTTCGACGCTCGCCCCATCGCCGCCGAAAGGCTGATGAGGGAGCTGGACGCGGCGCTCACCGCGGACGACGTCGTCGTCGCGGACGCGAGCTACTCCTCGTTCTGGGTGGCCAGCCACCTCACGGCCAAGCGGGCCGGCCAGCGATTCATCCTCCCCCGTGGTCTGGCAGGACTGGGGTGGGGTCTGCCCCTGGGACTCGGGGTCAAGCTGGCGACTCCTGACACACGCGTGGTCGCCGTCGTCGGGGACGGCGGATTCGCCCACGTGTGGTCGGAACTGGAGACAGCCATCCGCGAGGACCTCCCCCTGACCGTGATCGTGCTCAACAACCAGGTTCTCGGCGCGCAGAAGCACGTGGAGTTGCTCGTCTTCGGGCAGACGACCACGGGCGTCGACTTCCAGCCCGTCGATCACGCCGCGATAGCACGGGCGGTCGGGGCCGCCGGGACCCGGATCACCAGCCCCGACCAGCTGGAGCCCGCGCTGGAGGAGGCTCTGGCCTCCTCGAAGGTGACCGTCCTCGACGTGCTGGTCGACCCCGACTCCTATCCGCCGCTGCGCGTGTGGGACGGGAACACCGACCGTATCGTCCCCGGACCCCGGACCGGACAGGACACCGCTGCCCCGCCCGCCGCCGCGAAGGGATGACGCAGACGTGACCTCGACGGAGCACCGGGCCAGGACATCACACTGGCCGAGCACCGGCACAGCCCTCGACGACTGCACGGTCGGAGACGCCCTTCGGAGAGCCGCGGCCCGCTGGCCTTCCCGGACCGCACTCGTCGAGGGCGTCGCCTCGCCCGACGCGCGCAGCTGGACCTACACCGAACTCCTCGGTGACGCGGAGGCGGTGGCACATGCCCTCCTGACGCATTGCCACCCCGGCGAACGGGTTGCCGTGTGGTCGGCCAATTCCCCCGAGTGGATCCTGCTGGAACTGGGTGCGGCCCTGGCCGGCATCACCCTCGTGACCGTCAACCCCGCCTATCGGTCCGCTGAACTCGAGTTCGTGCTCAAGCAGTCGCGGGCACAGGGAATCTTCTGCCAGGCGCGGCTCAACTCCCGCGACCTGCTGACGACAGCGCGGGAGGTCGCCGAGCGGCTGCCCGAGCTGAGACTGATCCAGACCTTGGGCGAATGGATCGCGGGTGCCACCCGGTCTGCGGCCGTCACCACCGCGCTGCCGAACGTCGACCCGACGGATCCGGCCCAGATCCAGTACACCTCGGGGACGACCGGCTTCCCCAAGGGCGCCGTGCTGCCGCACCGCGCACTCGCCGTGAACAGCCGTCTCTACGCGGAGACGATCGGAGCGACGCCCCAGGACGTATGGGTCAACCCGATGCCGCTGTTCCACACAGCCGGCTGCGGGCTCGTCACCCTGGGCGCACTGCAGACGGGCGGCGTCCACGTCCTGCCGTCCAGGTTCGACGCCGATCTCATGCTCGACCTCTTCGAGTACCACCACGGGACCGTCCTGCTGTCAGTGCCCACCATGCTCATCCGGATGCTCGACGCCCAGCGTGAGGCGGCGCGCGACGTCAGCTCCTGGAGACTCTCGACGCTGGGAGGTGCGCCCGTCCCGGTCGAGCTCATCCGACGGGCGGGGAACGACTTCGGCGTGGACGTGGGCATCGGCTACGGACAGACCGAAGCGGCGCCCTACATCACCCACACCCTCCCCGGCGACACCCATCCGGAGTGGCAGGAGACGGTCGGACGGCCGCTGCCGCAGGTGGAGGTGAAGATCGCCGACCAGGACACCGGGGAGCCGGTGCCCCTGGGTGAGCCGGGCGAGATCTGCACGCGGAGCACGTGCGTGATGAGCGGCTACTTCGAGAACCCGGAGGCAACCGACGCCGCCATCGACAAGGACGGCTGGCTCCACACCGGCGACGTGGGAAGCATGGACGCGGCGGGATACATACGCATCAAGGGCCGGGTCAAGGACCTGATCATCCGCGGGGGCGAGAACATCTACCCCCGCGAGATCGAGGACTTCCTGTTCACTCACGACTCGGTCGCCGACGTTTCCGTCGTAGGGCTGCCGCACGAGGAATGGGGCGAGATCGCCGCCGCGTTCGTCCGGGTCCGGCAGGGGGCGACCCTGACGCAGGGCGACCTGATCAGCCACTGCACCGGCCGGATCGCCGGCTACAAGATTCCGCAGGTCTGGGAATTCGTCACCGAGTTTCCGCAGACCGCGTCGGGAAAGATCCAGAAGTTCGCGCTTCGCGACGACTATCTCAGCCGCACCAGCCAAGTACCGCAACCGGGCACCACGGATCGGACGGAAGCATGACTTCCCTGAAGGACAGAACGCTCTTCATCACCGGTGGGAGCCGCGGCATCGGCCGAGCCATAGCGCTCAGGGCCGCCGCGGACGGCGCCAATGTCGTCATCGCGGCCAAGACAGCCGAACCGCATCCCAAGCTCCCCGGAACCATCCACACCGTCGCCGCCGAGATCGAGGAGGCGGGAGGGCGCGCCCTGCCCGTGGCGGTCGACGTGCGCGAGGAGAGCCAGGTCGCGGATGCCGTCGAGGCGGCAGCACACCACTTCGGCGGCATCGACGTGCTGGTGAACAATGCGAGTGCGGTGTTCCTCGCACGGGCCGAGGACACCCCGCTCAAACGTTTCGACCTGATGTTCGACATCAACGTGAGGGGGACGCTCGCCGCCTCGCAGGCCTGCATCCCGTACCTCAAGAACTCCCCGAACGGACACATCCTGACCCTGTCGCCGCCCATCGACCTGCGGCCCGGCTGGTTCACCGGCCGAACCGCCTACACCATGTCGAAGTATGCGATGAGCATGACCGTACTGGGACTGGCCGAAGAACTGCGCGCGGACAACGTGGCCGTCAACGCCCTGTGGCCGAAGACGATGATTTTCACAGCTGCTTCCGCGGTCTTCGGACTCGGCCCGGCCGGCTGCCGCTCCACCGACATCATGTCGGATGCGGCTCACGCCGTCCTCACCCGGCCCAGTGCCGAGTGCACCGGCAACTTCTTCCTCGACGAGGAAATACTCCGCCAGGAGGGCGCCACCGACACCGACCTGGCGGAGTACGAACTGCTTCCCGGCACGCCACCCGAGATCGATCTCTTCGTGACACCGGCCTGAGTGGCAGGACCGCTCGTCGGCTCCCCGCTCGGCGACGGCACCTCTCCGGCACCGGCACCGTCGCCGTGGCCCGGTTCGTCCCGGTGAAGGCCGTACCCGTTGTCCTGCCCCTGCCCCTGCCCCTGCCCCTGCACTGCACCTGCAGCCTGGCCGCCCCCTGGCCTCCGCGCCGGGTTAACGGCCTCGGGGGCGGTGGTGGGTTTCGGCGAGGTGACCGAGGCGGATGGTGTCGAGCGAGGCCTTGGTGATGCGTTCGGTGCCGTCGCAGATGGCGGTGATGGCTGCTTGGTGGATGAGCCCGGTGAGGGATCCGATGCGGCCGGCGGTGCGCTGGTGGAGGTGAGGAGCGTGGCGGGGGAGCGTGCCTGATTTGTGGCTGGTGAGGTCGAGGGCGGTTTCGATGTCGGCGATGACGTCGCGGGCAGGCCGGCTGACCCTCATCTCCACCGGTTGCTCACCGCGGGCGGACGGGAATCGGCCGTGACCGTCGATCCGGTCGTAGCGGCCGGTGCCCGTGAGGTGTCTCAAGATCCACTTTTTCGGGGATGGCGCCCGGAAGTGGATCTTCGCACAGTTTCAGGCCGGGGCCACCGACTCCGGGGCCGTCGGCTCCGAGACCGGGGCTGCCGCCCAGGCCGGCTGACCTGCGGATCGCTTCTGCCCGGAGGGGTCTTTCGGTCCTCCGGGCAGAAGCGATCCGCGCCGGCCCGGCCCCGTCCCGCCCGCGGGAGGGGGCCGGGCGGTCATGTGCCGAGGGCTTCGGTCATGGCGTCGAGATCGGCCAGGAGCGCCGTCAGCCGGCGCGCGGGGATGCTTTCGATCATGCGTTCCTCGATGGCGTAGACGGCGCCGCGGGCGGCGTGCAGGCGCTGCCGACCGGCCTCCGTGAGGTGGATGGGCAGGGCGCGCCCGTGGTCGGTGCTGGTCGCCTGGGTGATCAGGCCGGCGTCCTTGAGGCCGCGCAGGACGACGTTGGCGGACTGCCGGGTGACGAAGGTGCCCCGGGCGAGGCCGGCGTTCGACAGGCCGGGCTGTTCGTCGAGGAGTTCCAGGCAGGAGTACTGCGGGACGGTGAGGTCGTGCTCGCGCAGGGCCTTGTCCATGGCGCCGCGCAGAGCGGCGGAAGCCTTCTTGAGCCGGTATCCCACGTGCTCGGTGACGTCCTTGGCTGGATGGGGCGGGGGGACAGGTGCACGGTCTTCCATGTCAGCATTTTGACATGTGGGCGAGGTGGTGCCTACAGTCCCTCCATGTCAAACCTCTGACATCAAAGTTCTGGCAGACCCAACCTCTCGGAGACACCATGACCGCCACCGTCGAAGGCCCCGACTTCGTCGCCCTGCAGGTGAGGGACGTGCCGGCCGCTGCCGCGTTCTTCGAGGAGAAGCTCGGACTGCGCCGGGCCCCCGGGCCGGCCCACGCGGTCGTTTTCGCCACCACCCCGATCCCGTTCGCCGTCCGCGAGCCGCTGCCCGGCGTCGACCTGGACACCGTCACACGCCCCGGCCTGGGCGTGGCGCTGTGGCTGCGCACCACCGACGCCCCGGCACTGCGCGAACAGCTCCTCGCCGCCGGTATCCAGGACGTCACCCCGCTGCAGGACAGCCCGTTCGGGCCGACGTTCTCCTTCACCGGCCCTGAGGGCTACCGGCTCACCGTGCACGGAGGCTGACCGTGAACGCCGTCGTCCTCACCCCCCGGGGCCCGTTCTCCCTCGCGGCGAGCCTGCGCTTCCTGGAAGGCTTCACCCCCGCCCCCTACCGACAGGGCCACGACGGGGTACTGCGCCTGGCGTTCCCCTCGGACGACGGCCACCACACCGTCACCGCCGCCGTGCGGCAGGAACCACGGACCGAGGAGTCCGGCTCGGGCGCGGTGCACGCCGACATCGCCTTCCACCCGGCCCCCGGCACCGGCGCCGAGGCATCCGCCGACGGCGACCGCGGGCAGCCAGCCGCCGCCGGGGTCGCCCGCATCCTCTCCCTGGACGTCGACGGGTCGCGCTTTGCGGCCCTCGCGGCGGCCGACCCGGGAGTGGCCGGTCTCCTGGAGGAGTTCCCGGGGCTGCGGCCGGTGTGCTTCAACTCCCCCTACGAGGCAGCGGCGTGGGCGGTCATCGGCCACCGGGTCCGCATGAGTCACGCTGCCGCCGTCAAAGCCCTGGTCTCCCAGCGGCACGGGCAGCGTGTCGAGGTCGCCGGGCAGGAGCTGTTCGCCTTCCCCGCTCCGCACGTCCTGCGCACGGTCACGAGCTTCCCCGGCCTGACCGAGTTGAAGATCCAGCGGCTGCACGCGATCGCCGACGCGGCGGAGGCCGGTCATCTCGACGCCGCCGCACTGCGCGCCCTGCCCGCCCAGGAGGCTCTTGCAGCGCTGCAGGAGCTACCGGGCATCGGCCCGTTCTCCGCCGAGCTGATCCTCATCCGCGGCGCCGGACACCCCGACCTCTTCCCCCGCCACGAACCCCGGCTGCACGCTGCCATGGCCGCCGCCTACGGCCTCGAGGGCGCAGCGGCGGGTGTACCGCGTCTGGTGCGCGTCGCGGAGCGGTGGAGGCCCTACCGCAGCTGGGTCGCGTTCCTGTTGCGCGCTCACGCCGATCCGCGTATCTCCTGGCGGGGCCGGGCATTCACGCACCGCGGCGGGGACCGCTGTGCGGTCGCCGGATCCTGGGCGCCAGGCGGCCGAAACGGCTGATCGAGATCTTTCTCGCCGCGAGGCAGCCTGACCGGAAGGCCATCTGGTTGACCAGGTGTGAAGGACACCCGTACGGCACAGGGCCGATGACGCGGGCATGGCCGGCGCGAGAGGCAACAGCGGCGGCGCACCGGACTTCGAGGAGTTCGTCGAGGCGTGCGGGCCGCCGGCGACTCCTCCGCGCAGGTGGACCTGGAGCTGGTCTCGGCTGCCGCGGTGCGGCAGCTTTCGCCCGGCCGGCGGCCCGTGGTGGTGCTGTGCTACTTCGAGGACCTGTCCGTCGAGGAGAGCGCGGAAATCCTGCGAGGCCGACCCGGCACGGTCAAGAGCCAGGCGGCCAAGCTCCTCGGGACGCTGCGTATCCTGCTCGGCGGCACTCCCTCGTCTCGCGGACAGATCTGCGTCGCAGCCGTCGGCACCCGCCCCCTCAACGGGAGCGGAGGGTGGTCGCATTACCGACCCACGGCTGACGGATCCGCGCGCCGAGGCGGGCCGTGGGCCAGGGCGCGGGCTGGTGCCAGGTGCGCCGCCCCAGCCTGCTCCAGGGCGCGTGCCGCCACGGGTGAAGCGTGCCGGGGGCGGCTGTCGTCGCCCTGTCGGCCCGCTTCCGACGCGTGAGGCAGGACCGCCGGACCGGTGACTGTCAGTGGCACAAGGCAGGATGACGGTATGTCATATACAGCTGAGTTCCGGGCCTTCGCCCGTCGGCACGGGGTCTCCGACGACGCCATCACCCGCATCATGTGGAACTTGCAGCCCTCCGTCCATCTGTCCACGCCCGATCTGTCCGCGGTCGGCCCCGGAGACCACGTGGTGGGTCACGTCGGCGGTCTGCCGCAGATGCCTGCCGACGCCCCGTGGGAAGAAGGCACCTTCGTCGCGGATCTCGACCTGGCCGCGATTCCGGAGCAACCACTGGACCTCGGGCTCCCCCGTGAGGGGCGCCTTCTGTTCTTCACGAGTCTGGAATACCAGCATGGCGGACAGGCGCCGGTGCTCTACATACCGCCGGGAACCGAGACGGCCGAACGCCCGGCGCCTGTAGAAGAGGTTTTCGGCGAAATGGAGGGGCCGGAGGTCCTCGAACGACGGGCGCTGGTCTGCCGCCCCGGTACGGCGTGGGATGTCCTCGACTGGATGTGGGACAACGACAACACCGGTGATCCGGATCGAGCAGCCAAGATGCCGGACATCCAGGACGTGCACGCGGAGGAAAGGGAACGGCTTCGTCCGCTCCTGGACGCGGTCACGGAGTATGCCGAGCGGGTCGGGGCCATCCCGTTCGTGAACCGGAGCTGCGGATTGCGAGGGGTGAAGCTGAACCCGGCCTACCACAGCAACTACTACGTGGAGGACTTCCAGCAGAAGGGCGAGGAAGCGGTGGTCATATGCAGGTCCGAGCCGGACAGGTTCGACGACCTGTACGACAAGGCTCTGAAGGAGGGGCCCGAAGGAGCGTGGCTGAACCTGCTGGAGTTCGGCGAGGACAATCTCTTCGACCAGGGCGACGGAGAGGTGGGCTGGGCCATTTTCCGTGACGACCTTCTGGCGCGCCGTTTCGACCGCGTCCGGCAGACCTACTTCTCCTGATCCCGGGGTCCTGCCGCCGGGCGGTGCCCGGCGGCAGGGCTTGGTCCGGTGGCCGCGAAGCCTTGACCGGCCGGCCTTCCCATGCGGTGGCAGACGAGTCGGCCGCCGCACTGGCGGGGCGGGGATCCCCCCGGCCTTTCGCGGTGTGCGAACCGGGCCGGTACCCGGGGGAGCAGAGCACACTCGGGGGTTCGGCCGGCTCGGGCAGACCCGCCGAGACCACAAGGATTCCGTCCCAGCGGAGAGGCCCGGCGCGGTAAGGGGCCAACGGGGGTGAGTGTTCGGGAGGTGCAGCGAGTGCCCGAAGGACAAGCTGTGCAATCCCCGGCGGGCCGTCAGGAAGTGGCCGAGTTCGTAAAGACTCCTCGACCGGGCACCGTCCTGAGGGACCTCGGCCGGGAAGGTTCGGGCGGCTTCCTGGGACCGGCGGGCGACCTGGGCAAGGAGCGCCCGGCCGCGCTGCGATGAGCGGTTCGGGTGACGGCCGTGGTCAAGACGAACCTCTGTACGTCTGATACGCCTTTTGGCCCTCGGCGTGGCCGAGGCTGCCGTGGAGCCGGAACTCGTGGGCCCCAACGAGGGATCCACGGAACTCGGCCACGGCAGCGTCCGGGCCACCCGTCATCCCCTTCACGCGGCCGGCAAGCCGGGAGTCCGGGAGGCGCTCGCCCGAAGGGATCAGTCGAGGAGCGCGGTTGCCTCGACCTCGACGAGAACGTCCGGCTCGAAGAGGTGGTCGACGCCGATGAGTGAGGCCGGCGGCATGGGGAGCCGGAGCCCGATCTCGTGGGCGACGGCCTCCACACCGGCCATGAAGTCGCCGATCTTCTCGGGGCTCCACCGGGTCACGTAGAACGTCAGGCGCAGCACGTCCGCGAACGACGCGCCCGCGCCCGCCAGTCCGATCTCCGTGTTGCGCAGAGCCTGGGCGACCTGCCCGGCCAGATCGCCGGGCGCCACCGGAGTCCCGTCGGCCCGGCGCGCGACCTGGCCGCTGACGTGGACCTGCTTCGTCCCTGTGCCCACGGCGACGTGGTGGTACGGGACCGGCTGCAGCATGCCTTCCGGGGTGAAGTGCCGAACAGTCATGGCTCCCTCTCCTTCAAAGTAGGTATCTGTAAGATACCTAGTGAAAGAAGGACACTTCAACGAGACCAGGTTTCGCCATGGATACCGACGACGAACTCCGCATCGATGCCCCACACCGCGAACTGCTCGACCAGATCCTCGACAAGTGGTCCCTCAGCGTCCTCAACGAACTGTGTGAACGCCCCTGCCGCTTCAACGAACTGCGCCGGGCCATCCCCCAGGTCACGCAGAAGTCCCTGACGTCGACGCTTCGGCGGCTCGAACGCAACGGCGTGATCGAGCGCGAGGTCGTCTCCACCCGCCCGGTGGCGGTCAGCTACCGGATCACTCCCCTCGGCAAGACACTTCGGCACCCCATCGACGTACTGCTGGCATGGGCCTCGCAGAACATGCCCGCCATCGAAGCCGCACGCGAAGACTTCGATGCGCGGGAAGAATCCGACCTGTGATGCCTTCCGCCCGGCGCCCAGCCGGGGCAGGGAAAGCGCGGGTGGGTCCTGCGAGTGTCGGACGACACCGGCTCCGGGCCGGGCATCGGGCTTGCACTCAGCGCACCGGAAGAGAAGAGGACAACCGTGGAAAAGCGACCGAAGGTCCGATGGCATCATGCTTCGGCCGACCTCACCGACTTCGCGATGGTCAGCTGGGCCGCGGACCCCGACCGAGTCGCGGCCCGACTCCCGGACGGATTCGAGCCCGACGTACGAGAGGGCGTCACACTGGTGTCCCTGGTGGCCTTTCGCGACCACCGTTTCCACTTCCGCTTCGCCCGGCAGATCAGGCTCACGGCAGGACAGGTGAACTACCGCACCTACGTGCGGCACAAGGGGCGGACCGGGGTCTGGTTCTTCGGGACCTCACTGGCCAGCAGACTTGTTCACCTGCCGGCCACGGCATGGAAGATGCCCTGGCACCACGAAACCGTCGACGTCCAGGCAGCCTGGGAGGACGAGAAGGTCCGCACCTGGCGACTGCACGCTGACGGCCGTTGGGGAGCAGCTGCGGTCACACTGCGCGGCACGGGTCGGCCGGCGCCGCCGCCGGCCGGCTTCGCCACCGCCGACGAGGTCAGCCGGATACTGACTGATCCCGCCCTCGGCTGGTACGACCGCCGCGACGGAACCGGAACCGGATGCTATTCGGTGTGGCACGAACCCCTCACCTTGGAAGGCGCGGACGTGGAATCCGCGCACAGCCAGGTGTTCACCGATCTCGGACTCGTCTCTGCCGGCCAGGCCCCCTGCCACGTGGGCCTGCAACGCCGCTCCGTATTCGACATCCACACCCCGCCCAGGCGTCAGGCCCCCTGAGCGGTCCCGGTGAGAAGCCGTCGTCTTTCCGCACCTGATCGCCGTATTCCTGCGCGGGCCCGTCCTGGTCCCGCCTCAGGGCCGCCGCTTCAGGAGACGGAAGCACCGACGGCGACCGGCTTCGGCTCTCTCGACCTGCGTGGGATTGCGTCCGGGGAAGCGGTGTACGGGTTCGACCTGGGCCGGAGGTTTGCTCCGGCACCGGGATGAGGCCCGCACAGACGAACGGCCACCCATGGCCTCGACACGAGATCACCGAGTGGCCGTCGGTACACCACTCCAGCGGACGTGACCGACAGGTCTCAGGCCCCGGTCTGCCCGTCGACGAGCTCACGTACGACATCGAGGTGGCCGTTGTGGCGGGACGTCTCCTCGATGAGGTGGAGGATCACCCAGCGGAGGTCGACGTGGCGGCCGTCGCTGATCGAACGCTTGGCCGTTGAGTTCAGGTCGTGCTCTGACACCAGACGACGGTAGCGGGCGCTCTGTTCCTCGTACTCGGCAAGAAGCTGGGGCAACGGGATGTCGACCGCCGTCCGCATCTCAGGATCGGGATCATGATCGGTCGCGTCAGCGAGCGGCCCCGCGAGCTCCTCGCCCAGAAACATCACTTGGAACCAGTAGTGCTCGACCCAGCGCAGGTGGCTGATCAGCCCGCACAACGTCATCAGCGGTGAACCCGCAAGCGGGGCCTTGCGGGCGTCTTCGGCGGACACACCCTCACACTTGGCCCGCGCGGTGTCACGGGCGTAGTCCAGGAAGGTGACTAGCTGCGTACGCTCGTCCCACGCGGGAGGCGTGTCGGTTCGTCGAGTCATCGCGAGGAGTTTCCCGCAGGTCGCAACCGGGCGTCGACCCAATTGACCGGGAGCGCCGCCAAGCGCCACAGCACCGGCTGTGCCCAGGGGGAGCCCGGCACGGTTTGCCGGACGGGTCCTATTGGTGCTCCGTCAGGTCCCGGATGCATCCGCAGGCATTCCTTGACCGGGCGGCCGCGGCCGTCCTGGAGGTCGTGCGGCATGCCGCCCGCGCGATCACCGCCGTGGCCGAACTCCACCGGCCCCCACGCACCCGACCGGAAGAGGACGCGACGCTCCGGCGCCGACTCCGGTGACCTGCGAGTGACCGTGCACCCCCACTTGACTGTTGGCGCGGGCTGGGACGGAGCGGGTGCGCGATGCCTCGAGAGGGTCGGCCAGGGCGACGCCGCCACCCCTACGGCCGCCGACCTCGCGGGGCTGCTGGGCGGCCTTCTGGGCATCGCGCGGGCGGCGGGCGTGCCCGGACCCGGCTGCGAACACCTCACTGACCACGGGTGTGGGCGCTGCCGATGCAGCCGCTGACGGATCACCACCGGCACCGGAAGCCATCGACGGTGATCCGGAGACCGTCCCTTCGGCGGAAGACTCGGCGCTGGGGCGGACAGTGCGGTCGGGGAACCGGCGGCGGCCCCGGAAACCGCGGAGGACGGAGAGCGCGCCGGGCTGATCGCCGGTCAGCAGGTCACCTGCGACGAGCGGATGAAGGATGCTGCCGGCACTCCCGGCGCCCAGTACACGGCCTGCGCGCCGGCCCTGGAGCCGGCGGTCGAGCTCAACCCCGATGAACAGGCTGCTCTGTCACATCCCGAGGCTCCGTCTTCCGCGGCCGTCTGCGCCATGGCTTCCGGTCCAGCCTGACCAGCGCCCGGCACGGCTGCCAGGACAGCTGACTCAGCCGCAGCAGTGTCGGCGGTCCCAGCGGACCGACCCTGCCCCGGGCTGGGAAGAGATCGCTGAGATCTCATGCAACTGCCCTTCTGGTGAACTGCTCGTGACGTCCTTCATGGACGATCCGGCAGACCTGCCCTCGCTGGCGGCGACGGACGCCTACGGAGCCCAGGTACGAGCCCGACCGGCCGACGACACCATCGTCATCGACCACGAGGACTCACTGGAGACCCAGACCGGCCGGGAACGCGACATCCTGCGCCGGGCCGCACGCGGCGACTACTCCTGACCCAGGAGGATCCGCACGCTTGTGGCTGGGGCGGCGCGTGCTGCCGCAGCCACAAGCGTGACTCTTCGAGCCGCTGCTCGCCGTGGGTCTGGCTGCCTGGGCGGCGTGCAGCGGTCCATAGGCTTTTCCGGGACGTGATCCGCCTGACCGGCTGGCTGGTCCTGGCCGGGCCTCCGGTGCGGCGGGCCGCGTCCATGGTGGCTTCTTGGCCTGGCACCGGGCCGAGGAGTTCAAGAAGTTCCTCATCAAGCTGGACCAGGAGGTCCCGCAGGGCCCGGACGTGCACCTGGTGCTGGACAACCACGCCACCCGCAAGACCCCGGCCATCAAGACCTGGTTGCCGGCCCATCCACGCTTCCCCCTGCACTTCACACCCACCGGGTCCTCCTGGCTCAACATGGTGGAACGCTGGTTCACGGGCGGTCTTCGTCTGGGCGGTGAGCCGGGGTGCACATACGAACGCCCTTCCTTCGCCTTGACGAAGGCGAAGGAGAGCCCATCCGTGTCATACGACGACTGGTACGCGCTGACGTCCACGCCTTGCGGGATGGGGACTCCCTGAAGTGCTGGTGCGGAGACAGGGACCGGTTCCGCCATCACCTCGGCACGGGGGACATGGCCCGTGACCGCAAGCGTTCAGCCTCTGCGGGGTCGTCGAGCCGAGGAGCGAGGTAGCGCGGCCGGGGCCGGCGGCTGCACCAACCGGGAGATCAACCGCGAGCGGTGGGGTTGTCGGCGGGCGGGCCGGCGTGCTCGAATCCCCGCGCCCGCAGATAGGCCACGCCGAACAGGGTGCAGGCACCTGTCTGGAACCCGAAGACCGGTATGAGGTAAGGCAACTCGACGAATCCGCTGGTGACGGCGTAGACCCCGGCGGCCACCAGCCCGACCAGTACCGGGAAGACGGTGAGCAGGAGCACTCCGCGCCGTTCCACCGGCCTGCGGTCGGCCCAGACCAGCAGGGCGGTCCACCCGGCCATGAGCGCGGCGCCGACGGCCGTGGCGTACCGGTAGTCGGAGCCGGGGGCGAACCGATCGATGCCCAGCATCGCCCCGGCGGCCTTCGGTACCAGCAGCGGAACGAGCATGGCACCGTCGGCGACGGCCCCGGTCCAGTACGCGATGTGCAGCAGTCGCACCGGGTTGTTCACGGGTGTTCACCTCTGGGTGTGAGAAGGGGGGTTCATCGAGCGGTCGATGAAGGCCTGCAGGTCGTGGACGAAGCGGATGACGGTCGCCAGTTCGGCCTCGGAGTAGTCCGCCAGGTGCTCGCCGAGACGGCTGCCGAGCTCGGCCCGCACGGCCTCGACACGGACACGCAGTTCCTCACCCAGCGGGGTCAGGGTCACCCGTGCTGCGTTCTTCAGCGACCGGTCCTTCTCCACCGTGACGACACCCTTGGCCACCATCCGCGCGAACGCCTGCGAGACGGCTCCCTTGGAGATGCCGAAGCGCCGGGTCATCTCGGTGAAGTTCATACCGTCCAGCGCACACATCAGGAGATGCGTCTCGGATGGATGGAGCCGTGTTCCCCCCGCCTCCGCAATCTGCTTCTTGTCGAAGTAGAGGACGGAGTCGAGCAGGCCGATCAGGAGGCCGTGGATCTGAGAGAGGGAGTCTTCGGACACGGCGGTGAGTTTAGCAGCTAAACTCACCGGTGGGTTGCCCTGGATCACGCCCCGCGTGCAGGCCCCAGCCGGCCGCAGCGCGGCGGATCAGACGGCCGAGCCGTCGGGCGCACCACCCCGCCGCACCCGTGTCGGCCACACACTGAGGGTCGCCTCGACGGCCCTGAGACGGCCCGCGCCCGGCAGCGCCGCCCGCGCCGCAGCCGCGCCGCAACCGCGGCGCGGGCGGGAGCACGAGCGAAGCCGCATCGGACAGGTGTGAGGATGTCGCGGAACCACTCCCGTCAGCTCACCGTTTCCCAGCCCGGCCGCCGGACCCCGTCCTTCGACCAGCTGACCTGCACTGCCGACTTCGCCCGGCCCGGCCGCTGGCGGATCGCCGGTGCCGACGGCAAGCCGCCGCGGGCCGCCACCCGCTACGAGCGGGCCAGGGCCGCCAGCCTCGCCGTGCGGAACGTGATCCGTGCCGCTCACACCGCGCCAGCCGCCACGCCCGCCGACCACCACACCGGCGCGCCGCACGGCGTCGATCACCCCGGGCGGGACGCCGCGCTCACCCCGGCGCAGCGGGCCGCCGCCGTCCGGGCCGCCGCCGTCCACACCCAGCAGCAGGCCGCGATGCCCGAGGAGTACCTGGAGGACCGTACGACCGACCCGGCGACGTGCATGCGCACACCGGCCGGCCTGGAGCGGCTCGCCGCCATCACCCGCGCTGCCGACGCTTGCCGCCGCGCCCTCGAGGACTGGGAGCTCCTGGCCCCGGCCGCCGACCCGGTCGATCCGCGCCGCCAGGAGCACGAGCACCCGCAGCCCGGTCCCGGCCGGGGCATCCAGCCGTGATGACCGGGGACCGTCCGGCGGGACGGACGACGAAGTCACCGTGCCAGGCGCCGGGAGACGACTGGCCGTCCGGCCCCGGGGCCACCCGGGAGCGGGGAGGGTGCGGGGGACCGTTCCCCTTGCCGGTGCAGCCCAGTTCCCTGATCTCGTGCAGGAGGTGGGTGACGGGGACGGCCGGATTGCCGGACCGGCGCCGGCGCAGGTGGTCGCGGTAGGGGTCGACCAGGGTGGGCCGGTAGCGGGGGCGATGCGGTCCGCGGACGGTTCGGGGGCGCGGGCGCAGCTTTTGACGGTGTTCAGGGCGAGGTTCAGCCTGCGGGAACAGTCGAGCAGGCCGGCGCCGGAGTCGAGGAGGGTGTGGACTTGATGCCGGCGCTCGCGGGTGGTGGCGGCCTGTCTCCCCTCAACCGGAGGCGGGCCCGCAGTCGCCCGGCAGGTGCTGTGCGCGGCGGCTTCTTTGCGGACGGCCTCGGCGAGGTTGTGCCACAGGTACCGGCGGTCGCTGACCTGGACCGCGTCGGGCAGTGCCCGGCGGATCGCCTCGGCGTGGGTGGCCGAGCCGTCCCGGCACACGGCCTCGCTTCCTTTCTTCCCGCACAGCCAGGCCGTGAGGGTGGCGGCCTCGCGGCCGGGCAGTACATCGGTGCGCTCGCCTGTTTCGGGCGTTGATGATGCTCGTGGCGTAGCGGTGCCGGCGGCGTAAGGCGAAGTCGTCGACCCCGACCGCCAGGGCACCCCGGCCGTGGGCTACCACCCCTCCGGCCACACCGCCACCGCCGTCGTGGCGTACGGCGCGGCGACGCTGCTGCTCCTACCGCTGCTGCGGTCGCCGGCCGTACGCCGTGGACCGGTCGTGCTCTGTTACGCGCTGGTCCTGGGCGCCTCGTACGGGTTGGTGCGCCGGGGCTACCACTGGCCGCTGGACGTGGCGGCCAGTCGGTGCCCCGGCGCGGTGCTGCTCACCGGTGTGCGGCTGGCCGTCAGCCGAAGTAGGAGTCGAAGGTCCGCTGGAACTCCCAGCCGCCGAACCGGTCCCAGTTGATCGACCAGGTCATCAGCCCGCGCAGCGCAGGCCAGGTGCCGTGCGTGGCGTACGAGCCGCAGTTCGTCCGCTTGGTCAGGCAGTCCAGGGTCTTGGTGACCTCGGCCGGGGAGACGTGGCCGTTGCCCGCCTGGGTCGTGGCCGGCATCCCGATGGCGACCTGGTCGGCGCGCAGCGGCGGGAAGACGTTGTTGGCGTCGCCCGCGACCGGGAAGCCGGTGAGCATCATGTCGGTCATCGCGATGTGGAAGTCGGCGCTGCCCATGGTGTGGTACTGGTTGTCGAGACCCATGATCGGTCCGGAGTTGTAGTCCTGGACGTGCAGCAGGGTCAGGTCGTCGCGCAGGGCGTGGATGACCGGCAGGTACGCGCCCGCCCTCGGGTCCTGCCCGCCCCACTTGCCGGTGCCGTAGTACTGGTACCCGAGCTGGACGAAGAAGGTCTCCGGGGCCATCGTCAGCACGAAGTTGGCGCCGTACTTGGCCTTGAGGGTCTTCAGCGCGGAGATCAGGTTGACGATCACCGGGGTCTTGGGGTTCTTGAAGTCGGTGTCGTCGGTGTCCAGGGAGAGCGAGTGGCCCTCGAAGTCGATGTCCAGGCCGTCGAGTCCGTACTCGTCGATGATCTTCGAAACGGAGGTGACGAACATGTCGCGGGCGCCGGTGGTGGCGAGCTGCACCTGGCCGTTCTGACCGCCGATGGAAATCAGCACCTTCTTCCCGGCCGCCTGCTTGGCCTTGATGGCCGCCTTGAAGTCGGCGTCGCTCTCCACACCCGGGCACTCCGAGGCGGGACAGCGGTTGAAGCGGATGTCGCCAGAGGTGACGGAGGTCGGCTCGCCGAAGGCCAGGTCGATGACGTCCCAGCTGTCGGGGACGTCGGCGAGACGGGTGTAGCCGGAGCCGTTGGCGAAGCTCGCATGGAGGTAGCCGACCAGCGCGTGCGGCGGGAGGCCGGAGGGGCCGCCGCCCGAGCCGGGGTCACCCGTCGTCGCGGTCACGGTGGCCGAACGGGACGACTCTCCCGCGTCGTTCAGGGCCGTGACCTGGAAGGAGTAGGCGGTTTTCGGCGACAGTCCGGACACGGTGGCCGAGGTGCCGGTGGCGGTCTGGACCCGGGTGCCGTCGCGGTAGACCGCGTAGCCGGTGGCGCCTGCGGCGGGCGACCAGGACAGGGCCACGCTGGTCGAGGTGACGGTGCCCGCGCGCAGATCGGTGGGCGGGGCGGGCGGCTGCCCGGTCGCGCCGCCTGGGCCGACGAGGGTGATGGAGTCGGCGTAGTAGGCGCCGGTGCTGTACCAGCCGTGGGTGTGGATCGTGACGCGGGTGGTGGAGGGGCCGGTGCGGAAGGTGGTGGTGAGCGGCTGCCAGTCGGGCGCGGACTGGGTCCAGGTGGAGACGTCGGTGGTGCCCGTGCCGCTCGCCCCGAGGTAGACGTAGCTGCCGCGGACCTGGCCGGAGAGGGTGTACTGGGAGTCCGGTTTGACGGTGACGACCTGCGAGCAACGGGCGTTGTCCATACCGGACGGGGTCGCCATGAGAGCCGAACTCCCGCTATGAACAGGCGAACTCACGGTCGTACCGGCCGAACAGCTCCAGCCGTCGAGGCCGGCTTCGAAGCCGCCGTTCCTGGCGAGGTCCACGTCGGCCGCCCGGGCGGCCGACGACAGCGCGGTCATTCCGGTCACGGCGAGGGCGGTGGCGGTGAGCAGCGCGACGAGGGGCCGGCGCGCGATAGACCTAGGGCGATCCACAAGGGCCTCCGGGCATGGGGGAATTGGAGGGGTGGAGCGCGCTCAATTTGGTCCAGACCAATACGGTTGTCAAGCCCCCGCGCGTTCTAGCTGCAACGCACCTGGGACCAGAGCGGCGCGTACCGCACCACCCGCACGGCCGCACCGGTTCGCCGGGCGGCGCACAGGCGGCAGCCCAACGCCACCGGCCCGGCGACCGCACCGCCGATCCGCCACGCCGCCGCCGGCGCCCCGTCCTGCCCGGCGGCCAGCTTGGCGTCCTCCCGCCCCCATGACGGCAACGCCCGCGCCAGAACGTCCTGTCCCACACCGCACAGCTCTGCCAGGACCTCCTGTCCGGCCGTGTTCAGCAAGACCTCGGCATCGGCCCGGGCACCGCCGCCCTCATGCGCGGGCGGGCAGTTGCGCCACCGCCAGCACGAGCGCAACACCTTCGCTTCCAGCCCGTAGCGGCTCACGATGCGGCAGATCGGCGACGAGATCGTCCCCCCGCAGGGGAACAGTCCTCAGGAGGCCGCGATGTTGCGTCACTCCACCACGGTCTCGTCTTCGCCGATACGGGCGGGCGTTCTTGCAGCAGATGCCCAGCGAGGTGAGCAAAGCCGGATCCGCGCGGGACGGCTGTGGACAGCTGTCCCTCATCACACGACGCTGCCGGCTCCTTTGCCAAGCTGGGACGGAATGGCCCGACAGACCCCGCACACCGCGCCGGTTCATCTACCTGCGCACCACATCCGACCAGCGCGAGCTCGAGGACGACCTGCAGCGCCTTCCCCGTGCGGACCGGCCGCTGCTCCTGGCGCTCGGCCAACTGCCCACCGCCCGGCAACAGGGAGATCTTCCCCCGCTGCCCGGCAGCAGCACCGGCGAGGTGTTCTACAACCCGACCGGTGCTCCGGCCCCGGCCGACGGCCCCCCGGCATCGCAACTGCCGGGGCCCGGCCCTCGTGCCGCCCGCTCACCCCGTAGGGATCTGCCCATGCCCGCATCCACGGCGATCCGGCCCGCGTACCGTGAAGTGACGACCCGCCGGGAGGACCAGATGAGCGCGCAGCCCGACCACGCCCCCGTCACGCCGTACGCTCCCGCCCCGGGAGCTCCGGCCGAACTCCTCGCCCAGCTGCGCGCCGACCGGCGCGCGGACACCTGGGTGCCGGCCTTCGAGCGGGAGTGGGCGGCCGCGCTGGAGGAGTCCCGGCGCACGTTCTCCCTCGGTGGGCTGTACGAGGTCGTCCAGGAGTGGCAGTGCCGGCTCGCCTCCGCCCCGGCCGTCGACGCGTTCGTCGCCTCCGGCTACGACGACAGCGACTTCATCGACATGGCGGAGCTGCGGGGAAGGCGCCGGTGACCCGACAGCCCTACACGGTTCGCTTCTCCGCCCCGGCCGCGAAGGTCCTCGACACCCTGCCCGAGCACGTCGAAGACATGGTGTGGGACGTCCCGGACGCCGCCGCCGGCGATCCGTGGGGCTTCGGCCAGTGGAACACCGACGACCCCGAGGGCGAGGACGTCCGTCACGCCTCCGTCGGCCAGCTCTCACTCACCTACTGGGTGAACCGCCCCCTGCGCCGCCTGTCCGTCCTCACCATCACCCGGCTCGGACAGCCACCCGTGCAGGCGCTATGACCCCGGCATCGCAACTGCCGGGGTCAGGGCGTTTCCGATCGTAGCCACGGCCGTATCCACCGGTTGCCACCCGGGCGGCAACCGGTAGTCACCAGCTGCCGCGGGGCCGTTCGGCACCGAGCTGGACCTCGCGCCGGCACCCCGGGCAGTCCGGCAGGCCCTCCACGCGGCGCGGACTGTCGCCCTTCACCCAGTAGAACCCGCACAGCGCCGTGTTCGAGTAGTGGTCCACCTGATCGTCCCCGGAGGCGTGCGACATCGGTCCTCGTTCGCGTTGCTACGGCGGCCAGCCCACCGCAGGGCCTGTGGCGCGGCCGGATGCTCAACGACACGGGCCCGCCGGAGCCACGTCGGCCTCCGCCGTCCGTGCCCCGTCCGAACCGCCGTGGGCCTCGCGTCTCAGGCTTGCGGCGGCGTTGCGCCGGGCAGCTCCCCGGAGAAGGCCCACCACTGCTCGACGGTCCACACGGCGACGCTGGAGCGGTCGGTGGACATCCGCAGCCACACCTCCTCGCCGCCGGGCATGAGCGCCACCTCCGGGTGCGCCTCGTCCCACGTGCCCACCGGGTACATCCACTGGATGCCGTCGGGCCACGTCCGCATCGCCCGTGCGCACGCTCAGCGCCGCGGCGAAGGCGTCCAGAATGGCTTTATTCACGAGTTCCGGTTCTGGTCCACTTCTTGTGGTGTGGTGACGGGGTGTCACGAGGCAGGGGCGTGGTGGTTCACCGTCGCGGTGACAGGCCATGGCGCCCGAAGCTTCGCAGTGGCTCCCGAGGGGGATGGGGAGCAGGGCTGGGCGCACCGGACCCGTGTTTTGAGGGTGGGGGTGTGGTCGTTGTGGTCGCTGCGGCCCGGGCAGAGTGCCGGGGCCGCAGTGAGGGCTTGCGGTGACGGGTGTTACTGCTTGGCGGTGGGTTCCGTCTGCTGGTTGTAGATCTCCTGGCCTGCTGCGTTGTAGGCGTGGACGTAGGGGGTGGGGGAGTTCCCTTCGGGGCCGGAGATGGCCGCCGTGTGGACGAACGCGCCGTCTGCCATGAGGGCCGGGT
>NZ_JAYMHD010000027.1:0-77658 GCF_035656535.1 Streptomyces sp. H51 | reverse complement strand
ACGAGCGGCCGGACGCCCGCGCGCAGCCGCGTGAAACGGCCGAGCACCTCGTCGAGGTCGGTCTCGGCGTCCGCGGCGGCCGAGGCCTCCGACCTGTGTCGGAGGCCCTTCCCGAGCACTGGGGCAGGAGGCAGCGCGCACGGAAGGAGGCGGCGCGTACCGGAACGTCCCACGCCCCGGCGGACGCCCACCCGGCCCGGTCAGTCGACGAACTCGACCATGACGGTCGCCGTGCCGGGCACATGCCGGGCGTCACCCGCGTACGTGACCGTGTACTGGGGATACGTGTTCCAGCTGGGCGGGGTGTCGGTGAAGCTGAAGGTCCCGTCCCGGCCGACCTGCGCATCCGGCAGCTCCACGCCGCTGCGCGTCACCGTGACCGCTCTGTGCTGAGGGAAGGCGACCAGCGAGGTCAGTTTCCCCGTCACGGTGACCGGCGTGCCGACGGAGTTCGTCGCCGGAGCGGACAGAGTGATCGTGCTGGACGCCTTGGCGATGTCGGTGACGACGTGGAGAACGACCTCGCCCGAGTAAGGGAAGCGGGTGGCGAACAGCCTGTCGCCATCGGGCGCCCAGGCCACGCCCCGGTCGAGGAGATCCGCGTATCCCGGGGACAACGCGACCGTGCGGTACGGGGCGGTCTCGCCCGGGCGGTAGACGTAGATGCACTCCCCTCCCGCCACGACCCCCGCGGCGACCGTGCCGTGGGAGTCGACAGCGACGGAGTTCGGATAGGCGCCGGTGTCGTACTGGGCCTCCTCCGTCAGGTCGGACAGGCGCCCCGTTCCGCGGCGACCCCGTTCCACGGCACGACCAACTGTGTGTACGACCTTGAGCGCGGGCCGGAGGACCGGCGTCGAGCCGTGTCCCGGAGGCCTGCTCAGGTGCCGGATGCGGGCTCGGCGTAGCGCAGGAGTACGCCCACGCCCTCGCTCAGCCGCAGCTCCTGCTCGGGCACCACGACCAGTTCGGCTCTTGTGCCGACGACGGCGCGGGCCAGGGCCGTGTCGGCCCGTTCCTCGCTGACCTCCCGTATGCCGTAGGAGCGCAGTTCCTGTTCGGCGAGGGCGAGTTGGCCGGGTTTCGGACCGACCCACAGGCGCAGCGGCGACTCGGGGTGGTCGTTGAGGAAGAGGGCCTTCACCTTGCCGCGCTGCAGCGCCGACACGGCGGGCGCAAGGCCTTCCGCGGACGCTCCGTCGCGGGCCCGCTCGGCGAGCAGGGCGTCCAGCAGCGCCCGGTCGTGCGCGGCCATGCGCCCTTCGAAGAGGCTTTCGAGGCGGTGCTCCAGCAGTGCCCGCCCGGCCTCGGACTCGCCGACGCCCGTCACGGTGGTGACCTGCCCGCGCAGGGCGGCCGGGAGCCGGTTGACGAGGATGCCGCGGGCCCAGACGTCTCCGGCGACGACCACCGTCTCGACGTCGATGCGCCGTGCGTGACCTTCCAGCTCCCGGCCGACCTCTCCGGCGGCGCGGGCCCAGTCGGCCACCGGGATCTCCTCGTCCAGGCGGTGGCCCGGCGTGACCTTGGTCAGCGGCCACGCACCCGCCTCGGCCTCGATCCGCACGGTGCCGGTGGCGTCCGTCGAGTGACGGCCGCCGTAATGCACGTGCACCGCCAGGTACGGAATCCCCGGCGCGTGCTGGACGATCAGCGGCATGGTGTCCGGCAGCGTCCCGAAGTGCGCCGTGTCCCGGGCGGGCGGGGCGGGCAACTCGTCCAGCAGGGCCAGGCGTCCGTGGGCGGTGAACACGGCCTGACCGTGGGTGCCGGGAACGTCCATGTCGCTGCCCACGGTGCCCGCCACCGCGGCGACGGAGTCCCGGTCCGCTCCCTCGGACTCCAACGCGTCCCGAAGACGCCGCCAGCGCAGTCGTACGGCGGCATGGGGATCTTCGAGGGCGGCGTCGCGGGACGTGTCCAGGTAGACGGACGCGAAAGGACCGGACTGCTTGTAGAGAGGTTCCAGGAAGGAGAGTTTCACGGCCACTCCCGAGTGGGCGGTCGGCGCCCCGACGGACCACTACTCGACGGGAGAGATCAACCCGTAATGGCCGTCGTAGCGGTGGTACAGGACGTTTCCCCGCCCGGTGGTCGCGTCGGCGAAGAACACGAACGGGAACCCGGTGAGATCCAACCGCTGTTTCGCCTCGGCCACGCCCATCCGGGGGGCGGGAAGCTCGCTCGAGGTCAGCGGCACGTTCACGGGGCCGACCAGGTCAGGCTGCGGATGAACCTGGGCGAGACGGTAGCCCGTCGGGCCCGCCCGGTACAGCACGCTGTCCTCTCCGGTACCCACGTCGGTGAAGAGGTGGAAGTCGTAGTCCATCGTCTCCAGCTCGAAGGCCGCCTCGTCGGGCGACTCCTGGGCCAGCGAGTAGGACTTGTGCCGGACGACCTGCCGCTCCTCGGCCGGGCGCGGGAAGTAGTCGGGGCGGTGAGTGGGCTCGCTGCCGTGACGCCACTCATGTGGCACGGGTGTCTTGCCCCGCCGGGCCTCCCAGTGCTCCTCCAGCCGCGTCAGCCGCACGGCCAGCCGGTCCTGCAACAGGTCGACGGCCTCGCTCATGGTCGTGGCCGCGACGTGCGCGCGAGCCGGACGCCCGTCGACGTCCACGTTGGCCTGGGCGATCGCGGGCCGCTCCATGGCGGGGTTGGCCATGTGGGTCAGTTTGACGCGGGCGTACAGAACCGGTTCCCGCGTCCGGCCGGTGAGCGCCCGTACCTTCTCCCGCGCGTATTCGACGGCTCCGGGCGGCATCCGCCCCTGGGTTTCCACCTGGATCTCGGGAGCCCGCTGTGGTGCCGATCGCTTCATGGCAGCCTCCTTGCGCTGTCTGTCCCGCTCTCCACACTCGCGCTCATCGGGCCCGTCCGCACGGCCGGCCGCGGTCCGCCCCGGCCTTCCCTGCACGCATGTCGAGAAAAATGTCCGATAGGTATTGATTCGTGCCGAATATCGGCCATCATGGGAGATAGACCACAACACCGAAAGAGCCACAAAACCGGTGAGGACGTCTAGTCGGCGGAGTGACTCGGACAGGATGTGGTTCAGGCCCCCGGCAAGCCGGCGCGATACCGAGGCAGCAGTGACGACTGACGCCTCAGGACACGTGCAGCACTACCGGGGACTGATTTTGTTCGGGAGCCTTCGCTCGGGCATGGCCCGGAGCGAAGGCATTGCCGTGCCCGCCCTCTCGAATCTCTCGAACCGAAGGGCGAGCCCGGACGTGCGCACCCGCACAGGGGGGACATGATCACCGCGGCGACGAAAGGTCCGGTCAACGCACCGGGGGCCGGGGCCGAGGTGCGTCAGGGGCGGCGCAGCCGCGCCCGTTCCTCGGGGGTGAGCGGCACGGGCGGCGGCCCCGGGTCGGTCAGCCTGGCGTACAGGCTGCGGCACGCCCGGTCCTCGTCGTCGAACCGCTCCAGGGCGGTGCGGACGCCGCGCTGCCGCACGCCCACGACCCAGCCGCCGTCGTCCTGATCGAGGTAGAGGCGGTCCTCCGGCCGGGGCGTGCCGGGCGGGGCGGGGCAGTCGGCGATCTCGTACAGCCCGGCGGGGACGCCGGCCGCGCGGAGCGCATCGCACAGTTCGCGTCGATCCATGCCCCGGCCCCTTCTTCCGTCCGTGTCAGTTGGCGCGTTCCAGGTTGCCGCTCTTGACCAGGGAACCCACCGTGGCGCCGGTCTTCACGTGCGGGCAGTAGGTCGCCTGCGCCGCGACCGAGGTCACGTACTGCGTACCCTGCCCCGGCTGCTCGAAGCCGGGGGCGGCCGGGCCGGCGCAGACCAGCGTCGGCTTCTTCACCCGGTACATGGCGTAGTCGTACGGGTGACGCGGGTCCTGGGTGTTGAGGGCCGACGGCGGGATGGACCGCCTCCCGTAGGCGTCGCCGGCCGGTGAGAGGAACTTGCCGAACTCGTTGCCGAAGCGGTCCACCAACTGGCCGACTCGCAGGGTGTACTCCTCCGCGAGAGGCGTGCCCTGGGCGTTGTGGTCGAAGCCGTCGTCCGGGAGCAGCGAGTACTTCCAGTCGCCCTGGCCCAGGTCCGCGCTCGGGTCCCACCACTTGTTCAGGAACTCCACCGGCGTCAGGTTGCCGAACCGGTTGTACCCGGCGAGGATCCGGCCGAGGATGCCCTTGGTGGGCAGCTTGGCCGGGCCGAACCGCCAGTCGTTGCACACGAAAGGGGTGTGCGCGAACGGGTAGGGCGAGGGCACCAGCCCCAGACAGCGCGTCCGCGAGCCGTCCCGCCCCGACCCGCCGTGCGGCAGCAGCGCCGGGTTCGTGTCCGAGCCCGGGTAACCCAAGTCGTTCGAGTCGCCCACCCCTCCGGCGGCCTTCTGCTGTTGCGTCATGGGCCGGTCGGCGACCCGGTCCTGGGTGTCCGTGGCCGCGGCCGCGGACGAGGGTGCGCCGAGCAGCGCGCCGCCGGCGAGGCCGGTCGTCGCGACCAGGGCCGCACTCCATTGACGGAATGTCACTGATGCCTCCGGAAGATTCGTCCCCGAGTGATCGGAAAGTCATGAATCATCACAGAGGGTCACCGCGACGGCGGCAATCGGGACAGGGCCGAACGGCGCAGCCGCCGCTCCGGTCCGACCACGCGCTGTCCGAATCCCGCCCTGTCAGTGGAGCGGGAGGCGTGCCCACACGGTCTTCCCGGAGGGCGGCCAGGGCTCCCATCCCCAGCTCATGGCGAGGGCTTCGACGAGGAGCAGGCCGCGGCCGGAATCGGCGACGGGCTCGGGTGCGGTCGTACGGGGCCGGGGCGCGCGGTCGCCCCGGGGGTCGGTGACCTCGACACGGAGGGTGTCACCGTCGGACGCCCCGACGGTGAGCGTGAGCCGGAACCCCCGGCCCTGCGCCCGGCCATGGGTCACCGCGTTCGCGGTCAGTTCGGCGACGACGAGCGCGGCGGACTCGCTCACCGTGCAGGCCGGTGGCCAGCCCCACGCGTCGAGCTGCTGCACGGTCAGCAGACGGGCCAGGCGGGCGCCGCGCGGGGTGGAGCTGAGGAGCTGGCTGAATCGAAGGGGGGAGATCTGCGTCTTCACGTCACCGAGCGTGGTCGGCTCGCTCTACTCTGACCAGCACATCCATCAGTACGGAGGGTGCCTGTACCGACACGGAAAGTGTCGCGTGCGGGGTGTCGGTGGTGACCTGGGAAAGGGGGCAGTCGTGTCCGAAGTGGCGGATGAGACGCAAGGGGCCTACGACGAGGCCGAGTTGAGCGGTGACCTGATGCGGGCGGTGGGCAAGCAGGTCAAGCTGCTCCGGGAACGGGCCGGGTTCACGCAGCGGGAGCTGGGGGACCGGCTCGGGTACAGCGAGGACCTCGTCTCCTCGCTGGAACGGGGGAGGCGGACGCCGCAGCGGGAGTTCCTGGAGGCGGCGGACGAACTGCTGGGCGCGGGCGGGTTGCTGCGCGCCACGATCGAGGACGTCGAGCGGGCCAAGGCGAAGGCGCGGGTCCGGCATCCGGCGTGGTTCCGGGACTATGCGCGGTTGGAGCGGGAGGCCGTTGAGATCAACTTCTACAACTGCCATGACGTGCCGGGCTTGTTCCAGACCGAACGACGGATTCGGGCCTTGTACGAGATGCGCAAGCCTTTGCTGGAAGAGGAGTTGGTGGAGCAACGGGTGGCTTCTCGGCTGGCGAGGCAGGACATTCTCACTCAGTGGCCCCCGCCCATGATCACGGCTGTCGTCGAGGAGGTGGTCTTCCGGCGTCCGCTGGGCGATCGGGACGTTCACAGGGAGCAGTTGGACCAACTGCTCCGACTGGCCCGGCTGCGCAACGTGGAACTGCAGGTCATGCCGACCGAACGCACCCAGCACGCGGGGATGGGCGGCTCCTTCATCTTGCTGACCCCCAAGGGGAAGTCGCAATTGGGATATGTCGAGGCGCAGAGCTCCAGCCGACTGGTCACGGACGCCGAGGAAGTTCGAATCCTGGCCGCACGGTACGGAAGCATCAGGGCGCAGGCGCTTACGATGCAGGAGTCCCTTGCCTTGATCGAGAAGATGGTGGCAGAGCTATGAGTGCTGCGGAATCCGTTCCCCTCGCCTGGTTCAAGAGCAGCTACAGCGGCAACGAGGGCGGCGAATGCCTCGAAGCCGCCGTCACACCCGGTGCCGTCCACATCCGCGACTCCAAGGTGCCGGCCCGAGCACAACTCGCCTTCCCGCGCTCGGAGTGGGCCGCGTTCGTGCGGTTCGCCGTCGGGCGCTGACCCACTCGCGGGCCGCCAGGTCAGGCCGACGGAGACGGTGAGTCCGGCGCCTCGGCCTGGTGGCGCCACGCCGCCGTCACGCTCGGCGGGATCTTCGTCGTCAGGCCGTCGGCCTTGGTGAAGGCGAGGCTCCGGTTGTAGGCGCCGCCGCCGCAGTTGTCGGACTGGTAGGTGAGGCGTACGTCGGAGGAGGCGTCGATCACGGGGCTGTCGCTTCCCCGGCGGGTGACCCGGAACCGGACCGGGCCGCTGTGCGGATCGGCGTCCTCGGGGAGGCGGAGGTGCACTCGGGTGAGGTCCTCCTGCTTGAGTTCGCCGTCGGTACACCTGCCCCGTGCGCACAGCTCGTACGAGGCTCCTGCGAGGCCGGTGTACCCCTCCTGGAGGAACATCAGGCTGATCTCCGACTCGACGCCCCAGCCGGCGCACGCCTGCTGGGAGTTGGGGGTGCACGCCGACGCGGCCGCCGCCACGGCGGACACGGCCGCGAGCACGCCAGGTCCGATCCTTCGTCCCACCACTGCCCGCCCCCTCCAGAGAGTGCCTTCCCGCCGACATGATCCCCCGAGATCGCCCCGGCGTCGATGCGGCCGCCCGTCGGACCTCAGCGCGCGAGCGCACGTCAACCGGGCGAAAACCATTGGCAGTCGACGACGGGCGGTGCGTACGTTTCTCTTGTTCGAAGGGGGGACCCAGTGGCGAAGCTCAATCAGATCATCGCTGTCGAAAAGGGCGTCAAGAGCAAGTCGGTGCAGGATGTCACCGCGGCTCACCAGAAGGTGCAGAAGCCGGCTCTGCTGGCCGGTATCTCGCGTACGTACCAGCCGAAGGACGAAGAGGGCGAGCAGCTGCCGCCGGAGTCCACGCGGGTGCAGGTCAAGGCCGAGGACGTGCTGCGCGAGACGGCCGCGTCGCTGACCCGTCTGTTCGACGTCACCGCCACCAAGGACTGGGCCAACTGCACCGCCCGCGCGGACGTCTCCGTCGACGGGCGGACGGTCCTCGCGGAGGTCCCGGTCGGCCATCTCCTCTTCCTGGAGAAGCAGCTCACCGACCTGCACGCCTTCGTGAAGAAGCTGCCCGTGCTGGACGCCGCCGAGTCCTGGTCGCTGGACCCGTCGACGGACTGGTGGAAGACGGACCCGGTCCGCACCATCCGGACCAAGAAGGTCCCGCGCAACCACGTCAAGGCCGAGGCGACCGAGAAGCACCCGGCGCAGGTCGAGGTGTACTACGAGGACGTGCCCATCGGGTACTGGACGACCGTGAAATTCTCCGGGGCGCTGCCCGCTCGGCGGGTCAACGAGCTGGTGGAGCGGATCGAGAAGCTCCAGCAGGCCGTCAAGTTCGCCCGCGAGGAGGCCAACGGCGCCGAGGTCGCCGACCAGCGCGTCGGTGAGGCGGTGTTCGGCTACCTGTTCGGCTGACGCCGCAGCCCGCCCCCGCCCGTCACGGGCGGCGGGCGGCATACTGATCGCCCCCGCGTGCGAGCGCGGGGGTGCGCCCCAGGCGCGGGCCGGATTGAGGACCGGCCCGCGTGACGAGCGCAAGCTGAAACTGACGTTCAGCCTGAAGACGCGGTCGACAGTGGAGGTTCGAATCCTCCCCCCGGCACCAGCACCACCACGGGCCGGGGTAGCCCAACCGGAAGAGGCGAGCCGCTTCAATCTCAGACTCTCGCTCAAGCTTCAGCATTCGCCGCCGATCGCCGGCGCGACCGGGGACGGACGAACGCCGTCGGATGCGAGTTCGACTCTCGCCTGCACCTCTCGCGGTGCGGTAGTTCAAAGGAAGAACGCGACGGCCTGATGACTGATCCGTCCTCTTAAACGCCGCCGGCGTACGCAAATGGGTGGCATCCCCAGAGGCCCGGGAGCTGGATACGACTCCCGGGCCTCGCCACGTTTCCACGCGCGGTACGCATGAAATGCCCATGACGCGTTCACGCTCATGAATCCCCAGGGTTACCGTGTCCGCCATGACGGGCATATTCGGCCATCGGCGATGGCTGCGGCGGCACGTCGGGTTCGACGGGCGGGCCGGGCAGGCGGCGTTCGAGGCGCTGCACCGGGCCTCCCTCGCGGCCCCGGCGCTGCGCGGGGGGCTGACCGAGGCGTCGGCCGGGGCGGCCGCGCGGCATCTGCGGGAGCTGCTGGGGGTGCCGGCGCTGGCCGTCGCCGACACCGGGCGGCTGCTCGCCTGGGACGGTGCCGGGAAGCACCACGGCGCGGCGGCGGTGGAGCTGGCCGCTGACGTGCTGGCCGGCGGCGGGACCGCCGTGGTGAAGGCCGACCGGGTCTGGTGCGGCGAGGTGGGCTGCGAGCTGCGGGAGGCCGTCGTCGCGCCGCTGGTGGTGGAGGACCGGGTCGAGGGTGCGCTGCTCGCGTACGCCCCCGGCGTGTCGGCGGGCCTGGTCCGGGCGACCGGCGAGGTGGCCCGCTGGACGTCCGGGCAACTGGAACTGGCCGAACTGCACCGCTCCCGTACCCGCCTGGTGGAGGCCGAGCTGCGGGCGTTGCGCGCCCAGATCTCCCCGCACTTCTCCTGCAACGCGCTCACCGCGATCGCCTCGCTGGTGCGCACCGACCCGGAGCGGGCCCGCGAACTGCTGCTCGACTTCGCCGACTTCACGCGCTACTCGTTCCGCCGCCACGGCGAGTTCACGACACTGGCGGAGGAGTTCCGCTCGATCGGCCAGTACCTGGTGCTGGAGCAGGCCCGCTTCGGGGACCGGCTGCGCGTCGACGTGCAGGCCGCGCCGGAGGTGCTGCCGGTCGCGGTGCCGTTCCTGTGCGTGCAGCCGCTGGTGGAGAACGCCGTACGGCACGGTTTCGAGGGCCGCACCGGGCCCGGGAAGATCACGGTGCTCGCCTGGGACGCGGGCGCCGAGGCGCACATCACCGTCGAGGACGACGGGGTGGGCATGGACCCGGAGGAGCTGCGGCGGATCCTGACCGCCGGCGGCGCCGGAAGGTCCGGGTCCGCCGGGTCGGGGGGCGGCGTGGGGCTGGGCAACGTCGACGCCAGGCTGCGGCAGGTGTACGGGGACGCGTACGGGCTGGTGGTCGAGACCGCGCCCGGCGCGGGCACCAAGGTGCGCATCCGCGTGCCGAAGTACCGGGCCGGGGTGACGGCCCCGGCGGGGGGCGGGGAACGGCCGGGTGAGGGGTTCGGCGCGCTCAGGTGAGCGGTACCCGCTCTCGTATGTGGTGAATGCCACATAGGCTGGGAGATTGACCCGCTGTGCGGGAAATGTACACACTCACCCATGCTGCGCATCCTGGTGGCCGACGACGAACCGCACGCCCTGGAGGAACTCGTCTATCTGCTCGGCCTGAATCCGGGCGTCGGCCCCGTGGAGTCCGCGGCGGACGGCGCCGCCGCGCTGCTGGCGCTGGACCGCGCGCTGCGCGAGGACAAGCCCGTGGACGCCGTCTTCCTCGACGTGCGCATGCCCGGACTGGACGGTCTTGAGGTGGCCAGGGTCCTGTCCCGGTTCGCCGAACCGCCCCCGGTGGTGTTCGTCACCGCCTACGACGACTTCGCCGTCCACGCCTTCGAGGTGCGCGCCCTGGACTACCTGCTCAAGCCCGTGCGCGCCCAGCGGCTGGCCGAGACCGTCCGGCGCATCGCCGAGCGGCGGGCGGAAACGGCCGCGTCCGAACCCGGCCCCGGCTCCGGCCCCGGCCCCGGCTCCGGCCCCGGCCCCGGCTCCGACGCCGGTCCGGAATCCGCCTCCGGGAGCCGCGAACCGGCCGCCGCGGGCCGTACCCCCACCCCCGCGCGCCCCGGACCCGTCGCGCCGTCGCCCACCCCCTCGCCCACCCCCGCCCCCGCACGGCCCGCCCCCGCCGACGACGAGACGATCGCCGTGGAGCTGTCCGGGGTGACCCGGTTCGTCCGGCGCTCCGAGGTGCGGCACGTGGAGGCGTGCGGCGACTACGTGCGCCTGCACCTGGAATCCGGCAGCTGCCTGCTGCGGATGCCGCTGTCCAGCCTGGAGGAACAGTGGCAGGACGCCGGGTTCGTGCGCGTGCACCGCCGGCACCTCGTCGCCACCGGGCACATCGAGGAACTGCTGGCCGACTCCGGACGGCTGTCGGTCCGCGTGGCCGGCGCCGTGCTGCCGGTCGCCCGCCGCAGCAACCGCAGGCTGCGGGAACTGTTGCTGCGCCCGTCCGGCCCGCCGAGATCACGAGGGACCACCGATGGCTGAGCCGGCCCCGCGGGTGACCGTCACCCACCCGCGCACCCGCGCCGCCCGCCCCGGCCGGCGCGACGCCGCCGTGCGCGACGTCCACGAGCAGACCCCGCTCGGCGAGGTGTACGTCAAGGCGCTGATGCGCACCCAGCTCCGGCTGGCGCTGCTGGTGTGCGGCGCGGTCGGCCTGCCGCTGGTCGGTCTGCCGCTGCTGCTCGGGCACCCGGGCGCGGCGCACGGGGTGCGGCTGTGGGGGATCGGCCTGCCCTGGCTGGTCCTGGGGCTGCCGGTGTACGCGCTGCTGGTGGCGGCCGGCGCCTGCTACGTGCGCCGGGCCGAGCGGCACGAACGCGACTTCGTCGAGCACGTCCACCGCTCATGAGCACAGCCGCGAACCTCATCGCCGTCCTGCTGGTCGTCGCCCTCACGGTCGCCGTCGGCGCCTACGGGCTGCGGGCCCGCTCCACCCCGGACTTCTACGTCGCCTCCCGCACCGTATCGCCGCTGCGCAACGCGTCCGCGGTCAGCGGCGAGTACCTCTCGGCCGCCTCCTACCTGGGCATCGCCGGCCTGCTGGTGGTCTACGGCTCCACCATGCTCTGGTACGGCATCGGGTACACGGCCGGCTATCTGGTCCTGCTCGTCCTGGTCGCCGCGCCGCTGCGCAGGTCGGGCGCCTACACCGTCTCCGACTTCGCCGAGGCGCGCCTGGGCTCCCTGGGGGTGCGGCGGACGGCCACCGCCTTCGTGGTGCTCATCGGCTGGCTCTACCAGGTTCCGCAGCTCCAGGGCGCGGGACTGGCCCTGCACGCGGCCGTGGGCGCGCCCGCCTGGACGGGGGCGGTACTGGTGACGGCGGTCGTGCTGGTGAGCGTGGTCGCCGGAGGCATGCGCAGCGTCACGCTCGTGCAGGCCGTCCAGTTCTGGGTGAAGCTGGCCGCGCTCGCCGTCCCGGCGGTCGCCCTGCTGCTCGTCTGGCAGGGCGTCTGGCACCCGTCCGGCAGCCCGCCCGCCGCGCCCGCGCCGGCCGCCGGCCCGGAGCCCGGCCAGGGCGGGCAGGCGCTGTACACGGTGTACTCGCTGATGGTGGCCACGTTCCTCGGGGCGATGGGCCTGCCGCACGTCATCGCCCGCTTCTACACCAACCCCGACGGCCGGGCGGCCCGCCGTACGACGGTGGGCGTCCTCGGCCTGCTCGGCGCCTTCTACCTGCTGCCCGAGCTGTACGGCGGACTGGGACGCCTCTACGCCCCCGGCCTGGCGTCCGCCGACCGGGCGGACGCCGTGGTGCTGCTGCTGCCCGGACGGCTGGTGCCCGGCACCGGGGGCCAGCTGCTGACGGCGCTGGTGGTGGCGGGCGCCTTCGCCGCCTTCCTGTCGACCTGTTCCGGGCTGGCCCTGTCGGTGGCCGCCGTGCTCTCGCAGGACCTCCTCGGCGGGGACGTGCGCGGCTTCCGCCGGGCCTCCGCGCTGGCCGTGCTCGCGCCCTGCGCCATCGCGCTGCTGCTGTCGGAGAGCGGCGTGTCGGTGGCCCACGAGATCGGGCTGATCTTCTCGGTGGCCGCCTCCACCTTCTGCCCGCTGCTGGTGCTGGGCATCTGGTGGCGGCGGCTGACCCCGGCCGGAGCCGTCGCCGGGATGCTGGTCGGCGGCGGGCTGTCGGTGACGGCGATGACGGTCACGCTGCTGGAAGCGGCCGGGCCGGGCTGGACCGGCGTCCTGCTCGCCGGGCCCGCCGCGTGGAGCGTCCCGGCGGCGTTCCTGACCATGGTGGGCGTGTCCCTGGCCACGCCCGGCAGGATTCCCGCGGGGACCTCGGTGATGCTGGCGCGGCTGCATCTGCCGGAGGCGCTGGACGCGGATACCGCCCACCGCTCGGCGGCGACGGACGACCGTTCGTCCCGCGACCGGGTCCGTCCGTCGCGCGACGGGCACCACTGATCGACAAGTCCCGCACGGGGACTCCCCGCCGCGCCGCGGGTGCCGCACAGTAACCGGCCAGAGCGAGACAACGACGGATCGCCCGGCCGCCAAGCCGCGCTCCCTGACCGGGAGCGGCAGCCGGACGCCCCGCGCCTCAGCCTGCGGGCAACCGCGTCCCGGCCCCGACCCCGAGCCGGCCGCCGCCCGCTGCACACCCGCACACCCGCACAGCCGGACCCGCGCCGTGCACGCGCCGCACCAACGCACACCGCAAGCCGCACACCCCGCACCACCCAGGACGTCAGCCGTACCCCGCACCACCCAGGACGTCAGCCGCACCCCGCACCACCCAGGACGTCAGCCGTACCCCGCACCCCGCACCCCGCACCACGCAAGACGTCGGCCGCACACCACAAGCCGCAAGCCGCACAGCGCAAGACGTCAGCCGTACCCCGCAGGAAGCCGCACACCGTGCACCGCGAGCCGCACACCGCACGCCCCGGCTTCCGTGACCGTCCGCCGCAGCGGGCGGCGCACGCACCACCCCGCCCGAGGACCCGCGCCGAGCGGGCACCCAGACCCGAGGAGCGCGCCATGACCCAGATCCAGACGCCCGTCACCGACGAGCGCACCGCCGCCCCGTTCGCCCCGCTCGAGCCGGCCCCGGCCGCGCCCGAGGCGCAGCGCCCGCAGATCGCCGACCCCGGCCCGCTGGGCCTGGCGGGCTTCGCCCTCACCACCTTCGTGCTCTCCGTCTTCAACTCCGGACTGATCGCGGACCGCTCCCTGGAGGCCGTGGTCCTGCCGATCGCCCTGTGGTACGGCGGCATCGCCCAACTCCTCGCCGGCATGTGGGAGTTCCGCAAGAACAACACCTTCGGCGCGCTGGCGTTCACGTCGTACGGCTCGTTCTGGCTGTCCTTCGCGGCCTACGTCCAGTTCATCGCCCCGAAGCTGCCCGCGGCCCACGCCTACCAGGCGACCGGCCTGTTCCTGCTGGCCTGGACGATCTTCACGGTCTACATGACGGTCGTCACCGCCCGGATCAGCGGCCTGCTGCTCGCCGTGTTCTCGGTGCTGTCGGTGACCTTCGTGCTGCTCACCGCCGGAGCGCTGGGACAGGCTCCGGAGCTGAGCCAGGCGGGCGGCTGGGCCGGCCTGGTGACCGCGCTGCTCGCCTGGTACGGCTCCTTCGCCGGGGTGGCCAACGCCACCTGGAAGACCAAGTCCCTGCCGACGTGGCCGTTCTCGGCCTGACCGCCGACCGCTGACCGCCGACCCCTGCCGCCTGCCGCCTGCCGCCTGCCGCCTGCCGCCTGCCGCCTGCCGCCTGCCGACCGCCCGAGAGCCCACGAGGGAGCCATCATGAGCAACGAGAGCCTGGCCAACCTGCTCAAGGAGGAGCGCCGCTTCGCGCCGCCCGCCGACCTGGCCGCGAACGCCAACGCCACCGCCGAGGCGTACACGCAGGCCGACGCCGACCGGCTCGGTTTCTGGGCCGCGCAGGCCCGTCGGCTGAGCTGGGCCGAGGAGCCCACCGAGACGCTGGACTGGTCGAACCCGCCGTTCGCCAAGTGGTTCCAGGACGGCCGGCTGAACGTCGCGTACAACTGCGTCGACCGGCACGTCGAGGCGGGCCTCGGCGACCGGGTCGCCATCCACTTCGAGGGCGAGCCCGGTGACAGCCGCGCCATCACCTACGCCGAGCTGAAGGACGAGGTCTCCCGGGCCGCGAACGCGCTCACCGAACTCGGTGTCGGCGCGGGCGACCGGGTCGCCGTCTACCTGCCCATGATCCCCGAGGCCGTCGTCGCCATGCTGGCCTGCGCCCGCATCGGCGCCGCGCACTCGGTCGTCTTCGGCGGCTTCTCCGCCGACGCCATCGCCACCCGCATCCAGGACGCAGACGCCCGCGTGGTCATCACCTCCGACGGCGGTTTCCGCCGCGGCAAGGCGACCGCGCTCAAGCCCGCCGTGGACGAGGCGCTCGGCCGCACCGGCGGCGTGGAGAAGGTGCTGGTCGTCCGGCGCACCGGCCAGGAGGTCGGCTGGACCGAGGGCCGGGACGTGTGGTGGCACGAGGCCGTCGGCCGGCAGTCCGCCGAGCACACGCCGGAGGCGTTCGAGGCGGAGCACCCGCTGTTCATCCTGTACACGTCCGGTACGACGGGGAAGCCGAAGGGCATCCTGCACACCTCCGGCGGCTACCTCACCCAGGTCGCGTACACCCACCACGCCGTCTTCGACCTCAAGCCGGAGACCGACGTCTACTGGTGCACCGCCGACATCGGCTGGGTCACCGGCCACTCCTACATCGTCTACGGGCCGCTGGCCAACGGCGCGACGCAGGTGCTGTACGAGGGCACGCCGGACACCCCGCACCAGGGCCGCTTCTGGGAGATCGTCGAGAAGTACGGCGTGACCCTCATGTACACGGCGCCCACCGCGATCCGCACGTTCATGAAGTGGGGCGAGCACCTGCCCGCCAAGTTCGACCTGTCCTCCCTGCGGGTGCTGGGCAGCTGCGGCGAGCCGATCAACCCGGAGGCGTGGGTCTGGTACCGCGAGCACATCGGCGGCGGCCGCTGCCCGATCGTGGACACCTGGTGGCAGACCGAGACCGGCGGCATGATGATCTCGCCGCTGCCCGGCGTGACGGAGACCAAGCCGGGCTCCGCGCAGACACCGCTGCCGGGCATCTCCGCCACCGTCGTCGACGACGAGGCGAACGAGGTCCCGAACGGCTCCGGCGGCTACCTGGTGATCACCGAGCCGTGGCCGTCGATGCTGCGCACCATCTGGGGCGACGACCAGCGGTTCATCGACACCTACTGGTCCCGCTTCCCGGGCCGCTACTTCGCCGGCGACGGCGCGAAGCGCGACGAGGACGGCGACATCTGGCTGCTGGGCCGGGTCGACGACGTGATGGTCGTGTCCGGGCACAACATCTCCACCACCGAGGTCGAGTCGGCGCTGGTGTCGCACCCGGCGGTGGCGGAGGCGGCCGTCGTCGGCGCGACCGACGAGACGACCGGGCAGGCGATCGTCGCCTTCGTGATCCTGCGCGGCGCGATCGAGGAGGACGACGCCCTCGTCGCCGAACTGCGCAACCACGTCGGCGCCACGCTCGGCCCGATCGCCAAGCCGAAGCGCATCCTGCCCGTGGCGGAGCTGCCCAAGACCCGCTCCGGCAAGATCATGCGCCGCCTGCTGCGCGACGTCGCCGAGAACCGCCAGCTCGGAGACGTCACCACGCTCACCGACTCCGGCGTCATGGACCTGATCCAGGCGAAGCTGCCGGCCGCCCCGGCCGAAGACTGACCACGACACACGGGAACTGAGATGCGCATCGTTCTGATCGGCCCACCGGGCGCGGGCAAGGGCACCCAGGCCCGCGTCCTGGCCGACCTGCTGTCCGTCCCGGCGATCTCCAGCGGGGACCTGTTCCGCGCCGAGATCGGCCGGGGGTCCGAGCTGGGCGAGCTGGTCCGGCAGCACACGCAGGCGGGCGAGCTGGTGCCCGACGAGCTGACCACGGCCCTCGTCACGCAGCGCCTGCGCGAACCCGACGCGGCGGACGGTTTCCTGCTCGACGGCTTCCCCCGGACCGTCCGGCAGGCCGAGCTGCTCCAGGAGGCGCTGGGGGAGGACGGCACCGTGCTCGACGCGGTGCTCGCCTTCGACATGCCGGACGACGAGATCGTGCAGCGGCTGACGGGCCGTCGCCTGTGCCCGGCGTGCGGGACCACCGTGCACACCGTGTTCTCGCCGCCCCGCGTCCCGGACCGGTGCGACGGGTGCGAGGGCGCCCTCGTCCGGCGCGCCGACGACACCGAGGAGACCGTGCTGCGGCGCCTCGCGGTGTACGCGGAGCAGACCGTGCCGCTGCTGCGGTGGTACACGGACCGGGACCTGCTGGTGCACGTCGACGCGATGGGGACGGTCGCCGAGGTCTCCGACCGGATGCGCTCGGCCCTCGCGGCGGTGGCGCTGTGAACGGCCACCACCCCTATCCCCAGCCCGCCGCGCACCGCGAGCCGGGCGGCGTCCCGCGGGCGGCGGCCCGACCCGGGCCGCCGCCCGCGGACCCGCGCGACCTGCGGGACCCGCGCACCCCGCGCGACCTGGGCGACCTGCGGGACCCGCGCACCCCGCGCGACCTGGGCGACCTGCGCGATCCACGCGACTTGCGCGACCCGCGGGACTTGCGCGACCCGCGGGACTTGCGCGACCCGCGGGATCTGAGCGAACTGCGCCGTATCCGGCGCTCGTTCGCGGTACCGGCCGCGGTCACCGTCATCGGCGGACATCTGCTGCTCGTCCTGCTGTCCGGCGTCGTGCCCGGGCTGATGGCCGTTCCGCTGCTGGGACACCTCACCTTCGGACTGACCCTGGCTCTGGCGCTGTTCGCGGCCCTGTTCCTCACCGCGTGGCGCTACGACCGGCACATGCGCAACCGGTTCGACCCGCTGGCCGACGAGGTGCGCGCGCAGCGGGACCGGACGGACGCGAGAAGAGGCGAGCGGTGACCGCCTACGCCGCCGGGGCCATGTCCCTCAGCCAACTGCGGCTGCCGCTGGTGCTGTTCCTGGTCTTCCTGGCCGTCACCATGTTCACCGCCATCATCACCAGTCCGCACCGCGACGAGCTCGGCGAGTTCTACCTCGGCAGCCGCAGACTGTCGCCGCTGCGGCACGGCATGGCGATGTGCGGCGACTACATCTCGGCCGCGACGCTGCTGGGCAGCACCGGCCTGGTCTGCCTCACCGGCTACGACGGCCTGCTGTACCTGGTGGGCACCGCCATCGGCTGGATCATGGTCCTGCTGCTGATCGCCGAACCGCTGCGCAACACCGGCCTGTTCACCCTCGGCGACACCGTCGCGCTGCGGATGCGGGACGCGCAGCGGCCGGTCCGGCTCGCCGTCGGGATCTGCGCCCTGGTGGTGTCCATCCTCTACCTGGTGGCCCAGCTCGTGGCGAGCGTCGCCCTGCTGGCCCAGTTCACCGGCATGCCCGGGAGCGCGGCGCGCGCCCTGTGCGTGACCACCGTCGGCTGCCTGGTGGTCTTCTACGTCGCGGTCGGCGGGATGCCCGGCACCACGTTCATCCAGATCGCCAAGACGGTGCTGCTGGTGGTCGTGGTCGCGGTGGCCGTCGTGCTGGTGCTGACGCGCTTCACATGGAGCGGCGACGACCTGCTCGGCGCGGCCGCCGCGAACAGCGGTCACGGGGACGCCTATCTGCGGCCCGGCCTGCGGTTCGGGGCCAGCACCGTCAGCAAGCTGGACTTCTTCTCGCTCGCGCTGTCCATGGCGCTGGGCGTGGGCGGCCTCCCGCACATCGTCATGCGCCTGCTGTCCCCGGCCGGCACCCGCCAGTTGCGTACGGCGGTGCTGTGGACGGTCGGCCTGGTGGGCGCCGTCTGCCTGGCGGTCGGCGTCCTGGGCCTGGGCACGGCGGCGATCGTCGGCACCGACAACGTCAGGGCCGGCGACCCCACCGGCAACTCCGCGGTGCTGCTGCTCGCGCAGTCGGTGGGCGGCACCCTGCTGATGGCGGCCTTCTCCTGCCTGGTCTTCGCCACGATCCTGTCGGTGGCCGCGGGCGTCACGCTGGCGGCGGCCTCCGCGCTGGCCCACGACGTGTACGCGCACGTCCTCCGCCGGGGCCGGGTGAGGGACCGTCAGGAAGTCGCCGTGGCACGGGTGTCGGTGGGCGCGGTCGGCGTCCTGGGCATCCTCATCGCCCTGCTGGCCTGGGACTGGAACGCGGCCTCGCTCGCCTTCCTGGCCTTCGCCATCGCGGCGTCGTCCGTGGTGCCGACCATCCTGTACACGCTGTTCTGGTCCCGCTTCACCGCGCGCGGCGCGCTGTTCGCCCTCTACGGCGGGCTCGGCTGCTCGCTCCTGCTGGTCGTCTTCAGCCCGCTGGTGTCCTCCGCGCCGACGTCGCTGCTGCCCTCGGCGGACTTCGCCTGGTTCCCCCTGCAGAACCCGGGGATCGTCTCCGTCCCGGCCGGCTTCCTCCTCGGCTGGCTCGGTACGGTCACCAGCTCCCGGACCGCCGACCACGCGGCGTACCAGGAGTTCGAGGAGCGCTGCCTGACCGGAGTGGAGTGAGGCGCCGCACGCAACGCGAGGGCCCGGAGGCGACGCGGCCCCGGACACCGTCCCAGTGACGCGACGGTGTCCGGGGCCGCGTCCTGTCACCGCTCAGGCGCTCCGGTCGGTCCGCCGCCCAGCGACCGCGCCACCACCCGGGCCAGATGCTCCCCGAACACCTCCCTCGCCTGCGGCGTCAGGGTGCGCAGCACCACCAGCGCGGTGATCACGACATCGCAGAGCTCGCCCTGCACGTCGTCCCACGTGTGGGTGATGCCCTTGCGCGGGTTCTGCCCGGTCGCGCCGATCACCGCCTGGGCGACCTCGCCGACCTCCTCGGACAGCTTCAGCATCCGCAGGAGCAGGCCCTGCTCGCCGTCGTGGGCGCGGTGCGCGTCCAGCCAGGTCCACAACTCGTCGATGGAGGCCCACAGATCCGCGGGCGCGGGCAACTGCCGATCAGTCATACCCGCAGCCTGCCACGCCCCGCCCCGCTCCCGCCCCGCTCCCGCAACCGCCCACCGCCCACGGCGCCTGCGGCCGGGGGTGCCTGGGGCCGGGGGTGCCTGGAGCCGGGGTGCCTGCGGCCGGGGGTGCCTGGGACCGGGGTGCCTGCGGCCCGTCGTGCCCGCGATACGCGGTGTCTGCGGCCCCGCCGCGCGTGCGGCCGGCGCCGCCCCTACGACTGCGGGTCGCGCCCGCGCCGCGCGGTACGCACGGTACGTGCGGCGCGTCACGCCCGCGGCCGGGTGGTGTCCGCGGCTTCGCCGGCCTGCGGCCAGGTGACGTACCGCCCCGCGGCTGCGCCGTCGCTACGGCTCCGGCGTTTCGAACAGGGCTTCCTGCTCGCCCTCCTTCGCCGTGCGCAGCCGCCTGGCGCGTGCCCCCACCACCAGTGTCGTCACCGCGGCCGTCACGCCGAGCGCCGCCGGAACCATCCAGCCGCGGTCCACGGCGTGCCCGAGCGCGTGATCCAGGGAGAGACGGCCCGGGCCCGCGACCGCGAGGCCGGCCGCGGTCAGGCCCAGCGCCGCCGGGTACTCGTAGCCGCCGCTCTGGTTGAAGAAGCCTCGGGGCGTGTTCACCGCCGCCGCCCCCGCCATGGCCCCGGCCGCCGCCGCACCCGCCGCCGGGGTCGCCAGACCCAGCGCCAGCAGGGTGCCGCCGCCCGCCTCGGCCAGGCCCGCCGCCGTCGCACTCGCCTTCCCCGGCGCGTAACCGACCGACTCCATGTACTGCCCGGTGCCCTCGATGCCGTGCCCGCCGAACCAGCCGAACAGCTTCTGCGCGCCGTGCGCGGCCAGCACGCCCCCGGTTCCCAGCCGGAGCAGCAACAGTCCCAGATCACGTCGGTCGCACGAGGTCACGGTCACTCCCTGAGCAGTGGGCGGCAGCAGTCCCCCTCCGCGTATCCACCCTCCCACTCATGACACCCGCCGACCCGTCCGTGACGCCGTACGGGTGGCCGGTCCCGGCGGGCGGCCCGGCGCGATCCGGGTGCGGCCGCCCCTTGCCCTCGCGTGCGCTCCAAGTCCTGTGGAGCTCCGCACCTTGCCCTGGGTGAAGGAACCGTCGACCTCGGTGACGTTCAGGCTCGGCGCGCCGACCGCGTCCGCCCCGCCCCGCTGCGCCGTGACCTTCTCCACCGACAGATGCCGCACATCCCCTTCCTCGAAGGTTCTCGGCGCCCGCTGTGGGCGCGGCCACAGGCTGGGCCGGGACCTTCCGCGCCGGGCTGGGCAACGGATGTGTCAGGGCTGGGAAAGCGGGGTACTGGATCAGATTTCCCGTAAGACAGGCGATTCTCGGCCTGTTGGCGGCCTCCCGCCAGGAAACCCCTGTTGGGCGCGGTGTACGGTCCCCGGATGCAGGCTTCCACACCGTTCACCCGGCGCGCCGCAATCGGCCTCACCGCGGCCGCGCTCCCGCTCGCCGCGGCGGCCCCCGCGCGCGCCGCGACCGTCGTCGGCGGCGCACGGCTCGCCCGCCCCGGAGTCCAGGGCACCGGCCTTCCGAAGAAGCTCACCGCCGCGGCCTGGCTGGTCGCCGACCACGACAGCGGCAAGGTGCTCGCCTCGTACAACGCGCACCGGCGGCTGGCGCCCGCGTCCACGCTGAAGATGCTGTTCGCCGACACGGTGCTGGGGAAGTTCGAGCGGACCGAGCGGTACAAGGTGACCGACGCCGACCTGGCCGACGTCCCGGCGGGCTCCAGCCTCGTCGGCATCAAGCCCGGGGTCACCTACACCGTCGAGCAGTTGTGGCAGGGCGTGTTCCTGCGCTCCGGCAACGACGCCGTGCACGTGCTCGCCCGGATGAACGGCGGACTCGCCCGGACGGTCGCCGAGATGCAGGCCAGGGCCGAGAAGTTGCGCGCCCTGGACACCCATGTGGTCAGCCCCGACGGCTTCGACCACAAGGGACAGCTGTCCTCGGCGTACGACCTGACCCTCTTCGCCCACCACGGGCTGCGCGACGCCGACTTCAGGGAGTACTGCGCCACGAAGACCGCCGACTTCCCGGCGGGCGGCAGGAAGACCTTCCAGATACAGAACACCGACCGCCTGCTGTCCGGCGCGTGGGGCGTGAAGACGTACCCGGGCCTGATCGGCGTCAAGAACGGCTACACCAGCCACGCCGGCAACACCTTCACCGGCGCGGCCACCCGCGACGGCCGGACCCTGCTGGTGACGGTGATGCATCCCCGGAGCGGCTACAACGCCGTCTACGAGGAGACGGCCGCGCTGCTCGACTGGGGCTTCCAGGAGGGCGATCCGGCGCGGCCGGTGGGCACCCTGGCCGAGCCGGCCGGCGCGGGCGGGGCGAAGGCGGCCCGCGGCCGTGCGACGGCCCGGGCGGCGGCCGGCGCTCCGGCCGCGACGTCCGGCGGCGCCTCGTCGTGGCGGCTGCCGGCGGGCGCCGGCGCGACGGTCGCGCTCCTGGCGGGCGGGGCGTGGGCGCTGCGTCGGCGCCGGTCCGCCCGCGCCGGGGGCGACGAGGGCTGAGACAGGTGTGCGGCAGCCGTTCCGGGCGCCGGTGCGTACTCCGCGGTCCCACGCGGAGTCCACCCCCACCCGGCACCGTGGAACGGCTGCCGCCTCCCCCCTCGGTATGGCTTACGGAACTTGGGTGCCCCAAGTGTGAAGTTCCCGTGGAGGAGAGTTGAGCATAGGGTCCTTACCGGCCGCAATGTGCCGGACCGACCAATTCCGGTTGTGCAGATCGCTCAATGGCCGCGTCCGTCGTCACGGAGGCGGGGCACCGGGGCCCGCACCCGGCCCGAGCTGAGACCATGGTGCTGGGACCATGGTGGCGGAGCGCTCGGGAAGTACTCCGGAGGCAGGGCGAATACCCGGCGAGTATCCGGCGAGTACTCGAAGAGGGCTCAGCAGGGGAGGGGCAGATGCACGAGCAGGGGGCGTCGACACCCGGCGCCGACCGGAGGACGTCGGCCCGCGGTGCCGAACCGGGCACCCCGACCTCCGGCGCCGAACGAGGCGCGTCGGCGCCCGGTGTCGAACAGGGCACTTCGATCTCCGGCGCCGAACAGGGCACTTCGACCTCCGGCGCCGAACGAGGCACGGCGGAACCCGGCGCCGAACAGGCGGCCGGACCGCGCGCGGCGGCGGAGACCCGGGGCGCGCGCCGCGCCGGGCTGCTCGTCACCCTCGTCCTCGGCGGTCTCACCGCCACGCCCCCGCTGGCGATGGACATGTACCTCCCCTCGCTCCCGGAGGTCACCCGCACCCTGCACGCGCCGGCGGCGACCGTCCAGCTCACCCTCACCGCCTGCCTGGCCGGCATGGCGTTCGGGCAGCTGGTGGTCGGGCCGATGAGCGACCGGTGGGGCCGCCGGCGCCCGCTGCTGACGGGCCTCGCGGTCTACGTCGTCGCCACCGCCCTGTGCGCTTTCGCCCCCACCGTGGAACTCCTGATCGCCCTCCGGCTGGTGCAGGGCCTCGCGGGCGCGGCCGGCATCGTGATCGCCCGCGCCGTCGTCCGCGACCTGTACGACGGCATCTCCATGGCCCGCTTCTTCTCCACCCTCATGCTGATATCCGGGGTCGCCCCGGTCGTCGCGCCGCTGATCGGCGGACAGATCATGAAGGTGACGGACTGGCGCGGCGTGTTCGCCGTGCTCACGGTGGTCGGCGTGCTGCTGGGCGCGATGGTGTGGGCGAGGCTGCCCGAGACCCTGCCGCCCGCCGACCGGCACCGCGGGGGAGTGGGCGAGGCCCTGCGCTCGATGCGCCGCCTGCTCACCGACCGGCACTTCACCGGCTACCTGCTCACCGGCGGCTTCAGCTTCGCCGTGCTGTTCGCCTACATCTCGGCCTCGCCCTATGTGATCCAGGAGATCTACGGCGCCTCGCCGCAGACCTTCAGCCTGCTGTTCGGACTGAACTCGGTCGGGCTGGTCGCCGTCGGCCAGCTCAACGGCAAGGTGCTGGTCGGCCGGGTCAGCCTGGACCGGGTGCTCGCCGCCGGGCTGACCGTCGTGATCTGCGCCGCGACCGCCCTGCTGCTGATGTCGGCCGGGGTCTTCGGCGACGTCGGCCTCGCCCCCGTCGCCACCGCCCTGTTCGTGCTGATGTCGGCCATGGGCATCACCCTCCCCAACACCCAGACGCTCGCCCTGACGCGCACCCGGCACTCCGCCGGCTCCGCCTCCGCGCTGCTCGGCACGTCGTCCTTCCTCATCGGCGCGGTCGCCTCCCCGCTCGTCGGGATCGCCGGGGAGCACACGGCCGTGCCGATGGCCGTCGTCCAGCTGGCGGCCGCGCTGGTGGCGTCGGCCTGCTTCGTGGGAATGTGCCGTCCCTGGAGCAGGCGCGCGGGCGTGGCGGACGGGCATCTGCCCGCCGCGGCGCACAACGGAGTGGGGGAGGAGAGCTGAGCGCACCGAGACTGCGCGGGGACACACCGGAGCGGGCCGGGCTCGACCCGCGGGAGCTGAACCGGCTGGTCCAGGAGGTCCGGGACCTCACCGCCGGCGAACGCCCGTGGGCCGCCGGTGTCGTCGTGGTCGCCGGACGCGGCCCGGTGATCGCCGTCGAGGAGGCGGCCGGCTGGGCCGTGCGGTACACGTCCTACGACCCGCGGACCGACACGGGCGTCGAACTGCCGCCGCGGGACCGCGTGCCGGTCACCGTCGACACGCCCTTCGACCTGGCGTCCCTCACCAAGCTGTTCACGGCGGTCGCCGCCGTGCAGCAGATCGAGCGCGGCACCCTCGGCATGGACGCCCGGGTGGGCGACTACCTCCCCGACTTCCACGCGGCCGCCCGGCACGGCATCACGGTGCGGGAACTGCTCACCCACACCTCCGGGCTGCGACCCGAACTGCCGCTGTACGACTGCGCCGACGACGCGGAGCGGATGGCGATGCTGCGCGCCGAGCCGCCCGTCGGCGTACCCGGCACGTACACCTACTCCGACCTCAACCTCCTGCTGCTGCAGTTCGTCCTGGAACGCATCACCGGCCGGCGGCTGGACGTCCTCGTCCGCGACGGGATCACCCGCCCGCTGGGCATGACGGCGACCCGGTTCGGCCCCTGCCCCGGCGCCGCGGCGACGGAGGACCAGCGCCGGCCGTGGGCCAAGGCGGACCGGGGGATGCTGCGGGGCGTGGTCCACGACGAGAACGCCTGGGCACTGGGCGGGGTGGCGGGCCACGCGGGCCTGTTCTCCACCGGCCGGGACCTGGCCGTGTTCTGCCGCGCCCTGCTGGCCGGCGGCGCCTACGGCCCCGCCCGCATCCTCGGCCCCGACTTCGTGGAACTCCTGCTGACCCCGCCCGGCCTCGGCTTCGCGGTGGACCAGCCGTGGTTCATGGGGGAGCTGGCGGGCCGCGGGGCGGCGGGCCACACGGGCTTCACGGGCACCTCCCTGGTGCTGGACCCGGCGACGGACACCTACCTCGTCCTGCTGGCGAACACGGTCCACCCCCGCAGGCGGCCCCCCGACTCCCGGCCGCGGGCGGCGGCGGCCACCCGGCTGGCGCGGGCCGTCAAGGGGACCTGACCGCCGCCCGGAACCCGGCTGCCCGGAACCTGAGAGAATTTCCCGGTGAACGTCCCCGCAACCCCGGCCGAGACCCTCCGCTCCGCCCTCGCCGCCCTCCTCGACGGCCTCCCGCCCCGGCAGGCCGCCCAGGCCGTGGAGCGGCTGATCGCCAGCTACCGGGGCGCCACCCCGACCGACGCCCCCATCCTGCGCGACCGCGCGGACGTCGTCGCGTACGCCGCCTACCGGATGCCGGCGACCTTCGAGGCGGTCCGCTCGGCGCTGGCGGCGTTCGCCGCGGCCGTGCCCGGCTGGGCCCCCGGCAGCCACGCGGACGTCGGCGGCGGCACCGGCGCGGCCACCTGGGCCGTCACCGCGACCTGGGAGGGCGCCCGCCCCGTCACCGTGCTGGACTGGGCCGAACCGGCCCTCGCCCTCGGCCGGGAACTCGCCGCCGCCCGGCCGGAACTGCGCGGGGCGCAGTGGCGGCGCGCCCGCATCGGCGCGGCGCTCACCCTCGACCCCGCCGACCTCGTCACCGTGTCCTACGTCCTCAACGAGCTGACCGGCCCCGACCGGGCCGCCCTCGTCGACGCCGCCGCGTCCGCCGCGCAGGCCGTCGTCATCGTCGAGGCCGGCACCCCCGACGGCCACGCCCGGGTGATCGAGGCCCGCGACCGCCTGGTCGCCGCCGGCTTCCGGGTCGCCGCGCCGTGCCCGCACAGCGCCGCCTGTCCCGTGGTGCCCGGCCAGGACTGGTGCCACTTCTCCGCGCGGGTCAGCCGCTCCTCCCTGCACCGCCAGGTCAAGGGCGGCTCGCTCGCCTACGAGGACGAGAAGTTCGCCTACGTCGCCGCCACCCGCTTCCCGGCCGAGCCCGCCTCCGCCCGGGTGGTCCGGCGCCCGCAGATCCGCAAGGGCCAGGTCCTGCTCGACCTGTGCGAGCCCGAAGGCCCGCTGCGCCGCACGACGATCACCAAACGCCACGGCGACCTGTACCGGACGGCCCGGGACACGGCCTGGGGCGACCCCTGGCCCCCGCAGCCCTGACCGCAGCGACGCGCCCCACGGCCCCCACGCCCTTCCGGCCGCCGTGCGCCGTGCGCCGTGCGCCGGAGGGGTCGCCCGGCCAGCAGGTCCCGTAGGGCCAGCAGATCCCGCCGGGCCCGCCCGGCCCGCCGGTCCCGTAGGGCCAGCAGGTCCCGCCCGGCCCGCCGGTCCCGCCCGCCCGCACGCACGTCACGACAAAGCACCCCATACGCCCCAAGCACCCCATGCGCACCGATCGCGGTGTGGGGCAGCTCTCGTCCGCACTGTCCCTGATGTGCGCTCCGACCCCCCGGAGCGCGGGATGATGGGACCATGAGTCATGCTGTTCCGCACGACGGCGAGGCGAGGGGATAGATGAGCGCGGAGTTGGGCGGCCAATCCGGCCTGCGGGGCAGAATCTCCCACTGGCTGCGCGGACACGGCCCGAAGGACACCGCCGACGGCGGCGGCCGGGAGGCCCTGCTGCTGGCCGCCGCCTCGGCGGGGCTGCCGCTCGCGCCCGCCGCGCATCCGGCGCCCGGCTACGGGTGTTCCTGCGACCGCGTCGGCTGTCCCACCCCGGCCCGGCACCCGGTGTCGTTCGCCTGGCAGACGCAGTCCACCACCGACCGCGCCCAGATCGAGCGCTGGGCCCGCCACCAGCCGCAGGCCAACTTCATCACCGCGACCGGCATGGTGCACGACGTCCTCGACGTGCCGCTGGAAGCCGGACGCGAGGCTCTCCGGCGGCTGCTCGACTCGGGCGTCGAGGTGGGGCCGGTCGCCGAGAGCGACGACGGGCGCATGCTCTTCTTCACCCTCACCCGCGGCACCCCCGAGGACGAGGACGAGTGGTGGCCCTGCGAGCTGGACTGCCACCCCGAGACGATGGACGAGCACCCCGGCCTGCGCTGGCACTGCCGCGGCTCCTACGTCCTCGTCCCGCCCGCCCGGCTCCCCGGCGACGACGGCCAGGCCGTGCACTGGGTACGCGGCCCGGAGCACCCGCTGCCCGAACCGCTGACCCTCCTGGAAGCCCTCACCGACGCCTGCGCCCGCCATGTCGGCGAGGACTCCGACCGGACGGACGCGCCCTGGCCGCTGCGCCACTGAGCGGCAGGCCCCGGACGCGCCGGCCGTCGGCGCGGACCGCCTGACCGACACCCGGACGGATCGTCCGCCTTGCGGCCCTCCCCTCGGCCGTCGACCGTGATCAAGAGGGGGCCGGTCGGCCCCCCTCACGAGACGGGAGAGGGACATGCTCATAAGAACCATGGCGCTCGGGACGACCGCGGCCGCCGCCGCGCTGCTGGCCGTGGCACCGCAGGCCGGTGCCGCCCCGGTCAACGGCTGCACGGTGAGCGGCCGCCACGTGACATGCGTCGACTACGGCGGCATCAACCGGCAGCGCGGCCAGTACTGGTCCGCCTACCAGTACAACCAGAACGGCATCAAACTCAACATCTGCAACGCGTGGAACGGCTGGACCATCACCTGCGTCAACTACTGAGCCGGCGCTACGACCCCTGGGCGGAGGTCAGCCCCTCCAGGCGGGAGAGCACCGACACCTGCTCGCCGCCCGAGCCCTTCGCCGGGTCCACGGCCACCTCGTTGGAGACGAACTCCATCGTCAGCGACTGCTTGATCTCGCCGGTCGTCAGGGCGCGCACGCTCTCGTTCGGGGTGGGGATCGACGTGCCGGGCGCGGCGGTCTGCTTCTCGAAGCGGCGCGTCGTGAAGAACACCAGCGCACCGCCGTCCGCGGTGCGCAGCGCCAGCGGGGCGTAGTCGCCCGAGGTCAGCGGCTGGTCGATGTACTGGGTGGCCAGGCCCGGCTTCCTGGCGGCCTTCGCGCGCTGCGCCCGCCACTGACTGGTGTGCGTGCCGGCCGCGAAGGTCTTCCCGCCGCTCTTCAGGTACGTGGCGTAGTCCTTGCTCAAGTCGGCCGGTGCGACGGCGAGTCGGGCGGAGTCCGCGGGCACCGCCTCGGCCCAGCCGTCCGCGTCCTTCTCGATCTTCGGCAGCGAGCCGGGCGCGATCAGCGTCAGGTACGCCGCCTGCCACGGCTCGTCCCGACCGGCGCGGGTGAACGCCAGCAGCCAGTGCAGGTCGCCGCCCTTGTTGCCCTGGGCCTCGGCGACGAACCAGCGCGGCCAGCCCGCCTTCTTGGGGATGGTGAACGTCGCGTCGCTCAGCTCCAGCGGGGTGTGCGCCGGATTGCCGGTCGGGTTGTTCGCATGGCCGGCCTTGAGCCGGGCGGCGTCGATGTCGCCGAGGGCGCCGGTGACATGGTCGGCGTCGAGCGAACTGTCGTACGCCTCGTCCGCCTTGTTGTACGCGGCCGTGAACTGCCGCAGCGCCCGGGCGGCTTCGGCGCGGGTGGTCGCGGGGACCACTTCGCGCTCCCCGTGCACCACCACGCACCCGCTCGCCGTCAACGACAAAGCGGTCACCGAGGCCGCTATCAGTGCGCTCCGGTCAAGCCCGCGGAGCCTCGGACGGCTGCGATCCCTGCTCATCGACTGCCTTCACCTTCCCCTTCCCGGAGGCGAACCCTACCGGGGCGAAGAAGAGCGCGAGGGTCGGGACGAGGTACAGCAGCCACACCGTGACCTGGAGGACCGTCGGGTCGGGCTGGAAGTTGAACACGCCCTTGAGCAGCGTGCCGTACCAGCTGTCCGGCGGGATCGTGCCGCTGACGTCGAAGGCCAGGTTCGTCAGGCCCGGCAGCCAGTCGGCCTCCTGCAGATCGTGGAAGCCGTACGCCAGCACGCCCGCCGCCACGACGACCAGCATGCCGCCGGTCCAGGTGAAGAACTTGGCCAGGTTGATCTTCAGGGCGCCGCGGTAGAACAGCCAGCCCAGGAGGACGGCCGTGGCCAGTCCCAGGGCCACGCCGATCAGCGGGCGCGGGGTGCCGTCGCTGGCCGCGTGCACCGACGCCCACACGAACAGGGCGGTCTCCAGGCCCTCGCGGCCGACGGCGAGGAAGGCCGTGGCGACCAGCGCGCCGGTGCCCATCGCCAGCGCCGCGTCCAGCCTGCCGTGCAGTTCCGCCTTCAGGTGCCGGGCGGTGCGCCGCATCCAGAACACCATCCACGTCACCAGGCCGACGGCGAGCACCGACAGCGAGCCGCCGAGCGCCTCCTGGGCCTGGAAGGTCAGCTCCTGCGAGCCGAACTCCAGCGCGCAGCCGAAGCCGAGCGCGATCGTCACCGCGACGCCGATCCCGATCCAGATCGGCCGGACGGCGTCCCGGCGGCCGGTCTTCACCAGGTAGGCGATCAGGATGCAGACGACCAGGCTGGCTTCCAGCCCCTCGCGCAGGCCGATCAGGTAGTTGGAGAACACGGCTCAGGCCTCCTTCGTGAGCAGCGTGCTGCCCCACCAGTCGTCGCTGTCACGGACGCCGGGCGGGACCGCGAAGACCGCCGAACTCACGTGCTGGGTGTACTCGTTGAGCGCGTCCGTGGCCAGGTTGCGCTGGACGCGGATGAAGCCCTCGCGGATGTCGCGCTGGTAGGCGATGAAGAACAGGCCCGCGTCCAGACGGCCCAGGCCGTCCGTGCCGTCGGTGAAGGAGTAGCCCCGGCGCAGGATCGTCGCGCCGCCGTTGGAGTCGGGGTGCGCGAGGCGGACGTGCGCGTCGGGCTTCATCGCCTTCAGGAACGGCTCGTCGTGCTCCTTCGCCCTGCCGACGGGGGCGCCCTCGCCCTTGTCGCGGCCGAAGACGTCCTCCTGCTCCTGCAGCGAGGTGCGGTCCCAGGTCTCGATGTTCATGCGGATACGGCGGGCGACCAGGTACGAGCCGCCGGTCATCCAGTCGGGTCCGTCCTTCTCGCCGACCCAGACGAACTTCGCCAGCCGGCCCGGCTCGGTGCCGGAGATGTTGCGGGTGCCGTCCTTGAAGCCGAACAGGTTGCGCGGGGTCTGCGCGTCGGGCGTCGTCGACGACGTCTTGCCGAAGCCGAGTTGCGACCAGCGGACGGCGACCTTGCCGAAGCCGATGCGGGCCAGGTTGCGGATCGCGTGCACGGCGACCTGCGGGTCGTCGGCGCAGGCCTGGACGCACAGGTCACCGTCGCTGCGGCTGCGGTCGAGGTTCTCGCCGGGGAACTTCGGCAGGTCCACCAGGGCCTCGGGCCGCCGGTCCGCCAGGCCGAACTTCTCGAACAGCGACGGACCGAAGCCGATGGTCAGCGTCAGCCGCGACGGCTTCAGGCCCAGTGCCTCGCCGGTGTCGTCCGGCGGTGCCTCCGCGAGTCCGCCGTAGGCGCCCTCGCCGACCGCCTGGCCGGCGGTCATCCGGCGCGCGGCCGCCGTCCAGTCCTTGAGCATCCGCACGAACTCGGCGCGGTCGTCGGTCTTCACGTCGAACGCGGCGAAGTGCAGCCGGTCCTGTACCGGCGTGGCGATGCCGGCCTGGTGGGCGCCGTGGAAGGCGACGGCGGTGCCCGCCGGGTCCGTGCCGTCGGAGGTGCCGTCGGCGCGGGCCAGCGCGACCGCGCCGCCGGCCGCGGCGGCGCCGAGCGCGAGCCCGGCCCCGCCCCAGCCGATCAGCGAACGCCGGGAGGGCCGCGGGCCGGCGGCCGTCGCGGTGGTGGCTTCCTGGGTGTCCGTCATGGTCGTCCCCTACTTCACGACGGCGGCGGCGAGCGTGGACAGCGGCTCGGCGAGCGCGTTCACCGCGTCCGACAGTTCCTTGCGGTCGGCCTTGCCGACCTTGTCGTAGGAGGTGAAGTCGTACGAGTCCTGGTCCGCGCGGTACTTGTCGAGCAGCGTGTTCAGCGCGGCGAACTGCTTGTCCAGCTCGGCGGTCAGCGCCTTGTCGTTGCCCCGCACGACCGGCTTGAGCAGCTCGTAGGACTTCTGGGCGCCCTCGACGTTGGCCTTGAAGTCGACCAGGTCGGTGTGCGAGTAGCGCTCCTCCTCACCGGTGACCTTGCCGGTGGCGACCTCGTCGAGCAGTTCCTTGGCGCCGTTGGCCATGGAGGTCGGGGTGATGTCCGCCTTGCCGACCCGCTCCTGCCAGTCCTTCAGGTCGGTGACCAGCTGGTCGGCGAGGGTCTTCTCCTCGGCGCCGATCTTCTTGTCCTGCCACAGGGCCTTCTCCAGGCGGTGCCAGCCCGTCCACTTCTGGCCGTCCTCCAGGCCGTCGGCGCGGACGTCGACCTTCGGGTCGATGTCGCCGAAGGACTCGGCGACCGGCTCGGTGCGCTCCCAGCCGATGCGGGAGGGGGCGTAGGCCTTCTTCGCGGCCGCGATGTCGCCGTCCTTGACCGCCTTCACGAACGTCTCGACCGCCGGCAGCGTCGCGTCGGCCTGCTCCTGCGCGTACGCGCGGTAGGCGGCGACGGCCTTGTCCAGGCGCGGGTCGCGCTTGGCGACGGAGCCGCCGGTGACCGTGAGCTTCTGCCGCACGCCGTGGCCCTTCATGCCCGGGCGGCAGGCGATCTCGTACGAACCGGCCTTCACCTCGGCCGTGAGCGTGTACTTCGTGCCCGGCCCGATGTTCTCCTTCTCGGAGACGATCCGGTCGTCCGGGAAGACGATCTCGACCTCGGTGGCCTTGGAGCCCTTGTTCTCGATCTTCAGCGTGACCTGGCCCGCCGGAACCGACTCGACGGAGGTGTCGCACTTCGAGTCGGCGGCGGTCACCTCGATCGTCCCGGCGTCGTCCGCTGTGCTCTTCTGGGTGCAGCCGGTGACGGCGGTCAGAGCCGCCGCGGTGGCGACGGCGGTGACGACGGAGAGTCTGGCGGCTCGCATGCGGGCTCCATAACGCTGGCAAAAAATCGCGGGTCCGACTCACCCAGGATGGTGAGGCTCACCTAACTTATCTAAGCCTTGCCTGTCTGCCACCCGTCGATGCGGTGATTCAGCTCTCATGGGCGGCGCGGGGACACGGATCCGTCACGGTGGCCAAAAACGAACCCCAAGAGAAGGTCAAGAGGAAGTCAAGGACCGTCCTTCCGGTCGGCGGGCGGCACACCCGCCCCACGGCCGCGGGCCGCGGCGTGCCCGGCGCACCGGATCACGGCCGGTGCCCGCCGCGTCCCGGCCGTGCGCCCGACCGGCGACGTGATGCTTCAATGCCCGCGTGACTGACTACGACGTGCTGCGCGTCTTCTGCGCCCCGGACGGCGGCTACGGCAACGAACTCGGCGTCGTGCGCGAGGGATCGGTGCTGCCCGAGCGGAGCGACCGGCAGGACCTCGCCGGGAAACTCGGCTTCAGCGAGACCGTGTTCGTCGACGACCCCGAGCGCGGCGTCATCGACATCTACACCCCGACCCTCCGCCTGCCCTTCGCCGGGCACCCCTGCGTCGGCGCCGCATGGCTGCTGGACGTGCCCGAACTGGTCACGCCCGCCGGGCTGGTGGGCGCCCGCCAGGACGGGGAGTTCAGCTGGATCGAGGCGCGGGCGGAGTGGGCCCCGCCGCGCACCCTGCGCCAGTACGCCACGGCCGCCGAGGTCGACGCCCTGCCGGTGCCGCCGAAGGGGGAGTGGATCTACGCCTGGGCCTGGCAGGACGAGGCCGCCGGACGGGTACGGGCGCGCGCCTTCCCCGGCCGGGACGACGGAATCGACGAGGACGAGGCGACCGGCGCGGCGGCCCTGCTGCTGACCGACCGGCTGGGCCGGGCGCTCAACATCACGCAGGGCGCGGGCTCCCAGATCCTCACGGCCCCGCAGCCGCACGGCTGGGTGGAGATCGGCGGGCGGGTGTATCTGGAGCGCTGACGGCGCCCGTACGGGTGGTGCCGCGTGTGCGCGCGGCGGCGAGCGGTTACCTCCGGGCGTGACCGGCCGGCCGCCGTGAGAGGAAACCCATGCGTATCCGTTCCGCCCTGGCCGCGGTCGTCCTGGGCGCCGCCCTGACCGCCGCGGTCGTCCTGGCTGCCGCCCTGACCGCCGCGGGCGCGGCCGGTGCCGCCGCCGGCGAGGAGCCGCGGCACGACCGCGGCGGCGACCACCACGCCGTCCGCAGCCCGTACTCCGGCGTGGTCCACGCCGAGACCGCCGGCATCCTCTACGGCGGCGCCGACTGCCGCGTCGGCCACGTCGGCCACTTCTGACGGACCGGCTCCGGGCCCCCTCCGCCGTCGCGGAGGGGGCCCGGCCGTTCGCCGTCGCGGAGGGGGCCCGGCCCGCTGGCGGAGGGTCCTACGGCAGGGTGAGGATCTCCGCGCCGGTCTCGGTCACCACGAGCGTGTGCTCGAACTGTGCCGTCCGCCTGCGGTCCTTGGTGACGACCGTCCAGCCGTCGTCCCACATGTCGTACTCGTGCGTCCCCAGCGTCAGCATCGGCTCGATGGTGAACGTCATGCCCGGCTGCATCACCGTCGTCGCGTGCGGGCTGTCGTAGTGCGGGATGATCAGGCCCGAGTGGAACGACGAGTTGATCCCGTGCCCGGTGAAGTCCCGGACCACGCCGTAGCCGAAGCGCTTGGCGTACGACTCGATGACCCGGCCGATGATGTTGATCTGCCGGCCCGGCTTGACGGCCTTGATCGCGCGGTTCAGGGACTCGCGGGTCCGCTCCACCAGCAGCCGGCTCTCCTCGTCGACGTCGCCGACCAGGTACGTGGCGTTGTTGTCGCCGTGCACCCCGCCGATGTACGCCGTCACGTCGAGGTTGACGATGTCGCCGTCGCGCAGCACCGTCGAGTCCGGGATGCCGTGGCAGATCACCTCGTTGACGCTCGTGCACAGCGACTTGGGGAAGCCGCGGTAGCCCAGCGTCGAGGGGTAGGCGCCGTGGTCGCACATGTACTCGTGCGCCACCTTGTCCAGTTCGTCGGTGGTGACGCCCGGCGCGATCAGCTTCGCCGCCTCCGCCATCGCCCGCGCGGCGATCCGCCCCGCGACGCGCATCGCCTCGATCGTCTCCGGGGTCTGCACCTCCGGGCCGGTGTACGGCGTCGGCGCGGGCTTGCCGACGTACTCGGGGCGGCGGATGTTTCCGGGCACCTGACGGGTGGGAGAGAGCTCCCCTGGTACGAGCAGCGACTGGCCAGACATGCCAGCGAGTCTAACCAGCGGGCATCGGGGAACATGTCGTTGGCGAGAGGAGCGGGTCATGGCCTTGTTCAAGAAGCGGACGGTCGGCAAGCCGGGCGAGTGGTTCTACTGCCTGGAGCACAAGAAGGTCGAGGAGGGTCCGGAGTGCCCGGCCAAGGACCGCTTCGGTCCGTACGCCTCCCGGCAGGAGGCCGAGCACGCGATGGAGACCGCGCGCGAGCGCAACCTCCAGTGGGAGAACGACCCCAAGTGGCACGACGCCCCGACCGGGGGAGGCGCGAGCGAGGACTGACGGCCCGATCGGGCCGCCATGGCCCGACGGCCCCGACGGCCTGATCGGCCGACGGTCTGGATCAGGCCTCGATCAGGCCTCGGCCGGTGCGGCTGCCGCGCGCCCCGCGCGCAGCCGCACCGCGTGCTCGTTCGTCCGCACGTCGTACCGCATCAGCTTCGGCAGGCACAGCGCCAGCAGCCCCACCGCGCCCGCGCACAGCAGCCCGCCCGACCACACGGACGCGCGCACGCCCCACCAGGCGGCGAAACCGCCCGACCGGACCTGTCCCACGGTCGGCCCGACCGAGTACGACAGCAGTTCGATCCCGGCGAGCCGGCCGCGCAGCTCGTCCGGGATCGTCTGGTTCCACATGGCTCCGCGGAAGATGCCGCTGACCATGTCGCAGGCGCCCGCCACCGCCAGGAACAGCAGCACCAGCCACACGTCGCCGACGAACCCGGCGGCCGCGATCGCCACGCCCCACAGGGCTGCCGACAGGACCACCATGCGGCCGTGCCGGTGGACGCGCGAGGTCCAGCCGCTGGTCAGGCTCACCACCAGCGACCCGGCAGGGAGAGCGGCGTACATCAGCCCCAGCGACCATTCGGCGTCCAGCTCGTCCGCGAGGAACGGCAGCACCGCAAGCGGCATCGCCAGGAACATCGCGGCGAGGTCGACGGCGTAGGTGCCGAGCAGCTCCTTGCGGCCCCACGCGTACCGGGCGCCTTCCAGGATCGCCGTCAACGACGGCTTCGCGGCCGCACCGGAAGGGGGTGAGGAGGCTATGCGGACGACCAGTACGACGGAGACGGCGAAGGTGACGAGGTCCGCGCCGTAGGCCCAGCCCAGGCCCGCGTACGCCACCACCACACCGGCCAGCGCCGGGCCCGCCACCCCGCCGACCGTCCAGCGCAGCGAGTTCAGCGACACCGCGGCCGGCATGTGCTCGTGGGCGACGATCCGCGGCCACAGCGAGTCGAGCGCCGGCCGCTGCACCGACACCAGCGCGGACGACAGGGCGGCGACGACGTACAGCGGCCACACGGCCGGGTGCGGCAGCAGCGCGTCGACCAGCAGCACCGCGGACAGCAGACCCTGGCCGGCCTCCGTCCAGATGATCAGCTTCCGCTTGTCCAGCGCGTCGGCGAGCGCACCCCCGTACAGCCCGCACACGATCAGCGGCACCAGCTCCACCGCGCCGATCGCCCCCACCGCCGCCGCGGATCCGGTCAGTTCCTTCACCTGCACCGGCAGCGCCACGAAGGTCAGGAAGCTCCCGAATCCCGAGATCAGCCCCGACACCCACAGCCGCCGGAAGTCGGCGGAGGCCCGCCACGGCGCGAGGTCGGGCAGCAGGGAACGCAGGCCGGAAGGGCCATCGGCGGCCTCGGCGGCGCCGCCGGGCGAGTCGTCGGTCACGAGAGCCCATGCTCGGCCGGACCGGCGACCGGGGCAAGCGCTTTTCCGGCGGCCCGGCCGCGCCGCCCGCCCGGCCGACGCACACGCGCCCGGCCAGGGCACCGACGCGCCCGCGCGGCCGGCCCTGGAGAGCGCGGCCAGGGCACCGGGCCCGCCCGTGCGGCCGACGCGACCCGGGGCCCTTCCGAGTCGTCCGCGTGGTCGATGCGGTGGGGGAGCCGTCGGTTGGTCGGCCGGCCGCGGGGCCGCCTGGCGGTTGTTGGCTTCCGGGGGCTCCTGCCGGGGCTTTGGGGCGGTCCGTGCGGCCGATGCGACCCGGGGCCCTTCCGAGTCGTCCGCGTGGTCGATGCGGTGGGGGAGCCGTCGGTTGGTCGGCCGGCCGCGGGGCCGCCTGGCGGTTGTTGGCTTCGGGGGGCTCCTGCCACGGCCGGGAGCCCGCCCGCCACCCGGCCGACGCACAAGCGCCCGGCCAGGGCATCGGGGAGCCCTCACGCGGCCGACCCGGAGGACCCCTACCAGGGTGTCGGCGGCGGAGCCGTCAGCTGGTCGGCCAGCCGGGCCAGCCGGTCCCGGAAGCGCCGCCGGCCCCGCGGCGCGGGCAGCGAGTTGTCCCCGGCCGCCGCGCTCACCAGGTGCTGCACGGTGTCCAGGTCCAGCTCCGAGCCCTCCGGCACGGCCAGCGACTCGTGCGCCATCGCGACGAGTTCCCCCTCGCCGGGGCCGAGGGCCAGCACCGTCGCACCGGCCCGCCGCGCGTCGTGCACCCGTTCCAGCAGCGGAGCGCCGGGCCCGTCCGGCGACACCACCAGCAGCGTCTCGCCCCGCCGCACCGCGGTCAGCCGCCCCGGCCCGACCGCCAGGTGCGCGGGGTCGGACGCGCGCGCGTCGTGCCGGACCAGCGTCGGCGCCAGCTCCGGCGTCCCCGACCACGCGGCCTCGTCCACCAGATGGGCGGTCAGGTGCCACGGCTCGTACTCCGGCGTGCCCACCAGCAGCAGCCCGCCCCCGTGCGAGACCACCGACCCGCGCAGCGACCCCGCGAACCGTCTGGTGGCCCCCAGCCACTCCGTCCCGGCGAGCACTTCACGCAGCAAGGCGACACGTACGGCGTCCATGGATCCGCATGGTGCACCAACCGCGCACTCCTGGCCCGCGGTTCACCCGCGATTCGCCCGCCCTGGGGACAGCACCGGGGGGATCGTCCGCGCCTGTGCCGCCGGCGGCCGTCCCCGGCGCCCCGCCCGCCCGGCCGACGGGCCGCCCGGCGCCTGCTCCGGCCCGGCCCGGCCCGCGTCGACGCGCGCACGCTCGGACTCCCGTACTCCCGTACGAGACGGGTGACTTCGGTGCGTACCGGCGCATCGTCCCGCGGCCGGTGCCCGTGACGCGGCTCACCCGACCGCCCCGGGGCGCCCGGCCGGCCGTACAGTCGGCCCATGACCTCTACCGACAGTGCTGCACAGACTCCCGCGAAGGCTCCCGCCAAGGACCCGTGGGACCTGCCCGACGTCTCCGGGCTGGTCGTCGGCGTCCTCGGCGGAACCGGGCCGCAGGGCAAGGGCCTCGCCTACCGGCTCGCCCGCGCGGGCCAGAAGGTGATCATCGGCTCGCGCGCCGCGGAACGCGCCCGCGCCGCCGCCGACGAACTCGGGCACGGCATCGAGGGCGCCGACAACGCCGACTGCGCGCGCCGCAGCGACATCGTGATCGTCGCGGTGCCCTGGGAGGGCCACGGCGCGACGCTGCGGGCCCTGCGCGAGGAACTCGCGGGCAAGTTGGTCGTCGACTGCGTCAACCCGCTCGGCTTCGACAAGAAGGGCGCCTACGCGCTTCTGCCGGAGGAGGGCAGCGCCGCCGAACAGGCCGCCGCGCTGCTGCCCGATTCGCGGGTCACCGCCGCCTTCCACCACCTGTCGGCGGTGCTGCTGCAGGACCCGGAGGTCGACGCGATCGACACCGACGTGATGGTGCTGGGCGAGGAGCGCGCCGACGTGGAGCTCGTCCAGGCGCTGGCCGGCCGCATCCCCGGCATGCGCGGCATCTTCGCGGGCCGGCTGCGCAACGCCCACCAGGTGGAGTCGCTGGTCGCGAACCTGATCTCCGTCAACCGCCGCTACAAGGCGCACGCGGGACTCCGGGTCACGGACGTGTGAGACATGGGGGACACTGGTGGCACCAGCAGTGCCGCAGTGTCCCCCTCCAGGAGCCGACCGCCATGCCCTCCCCGTCCCCCGCCGGCCAGGCCCGGCGTCTCGCCCTCTTCGCCCTGGCCGTGTGCGTCCTGGCCGTCGCCGCCGCGGTGATGTCCTTCGTGCGCGGCAGCTGGCTGGGGATCGTGTGGATCCTGCTCGCCGGACTGTCGTCCAACATGGGCTGGTACTACCTGCGCCGGAGCAGGATGACCCACGCCCAGCAGCGGTAACGGGGCGGTCGCCGACCGGTGGTCGGGCGGTGGACGGTGTCGCGGTTCCGCCGGCTCACGGCCAGAAGTGGTAGAGGTCCCAGCCCCGGGCGGAGTCGTAGTCGCTGACGCCGAGACCGCGCAGCACGGCGTCGACCAGGTCGAAGAACACCGCGTTGACCGAGGGCACCCACAGCAGCGCGAACACGAACAGCAGACCGAACGGCGCGAACGGCTCCACCTGGCGCCTGACCTTGTACGACAGCCAGGGCTCGATCACCCCGTAGCCGTCCAGGCCCGGCACCGGCAGGAAGTTCAGGATCGCGGCGGTGACCTGGAGCAGGGCCAGGAACGCGAGCGCGACGCGAAAGTCCCGCGGCACGCCGTCCAGCGCGCCCAGCCAGAACGGGGCCGTGCACACCGCCGCGAACAGCACGTTCGTCAGCGGCCCCGCCGCCGAGACCAGACTGTGCCGCCAGCGCCCCGGGATCCGGCCGCGCTCGATGAACACGGCACCGCCGGGCAGCCCGATCCCGCCCATGATCACGAACACCACCGGCAGCACGACGCTGAGCAGGGCGTGCGTGTACTTCAACGGGTTCAGCGTGAGGTAGCCCTTGGCACCGACGGTGATGTCGCCGCCGTGCAGGGCGGTGCGCGCGTGCGCGTACTCGTGCAGGCACAGCGACACCACCCAGGCCGCCGTCACGAACAGGAACACGGCCACGCCCGGCTCCTCGGCGAACCCCGTCCAGGTGGCCCATCCGGTGACCGCGGCGACGGCCAGGATCCCGAGGAAGACGGGACTGATCCGCTGATCGCTGCGGCGGGTGGCGGCGGTGGTCATGGGGCTCCCGACTCTCGTGCGCACGCTGGGACTGCCCGACCGTACCGGGCCTGTCGGAACAACGTCTCACGGGCGGCCGCCGGTTCCGCGGGCGGCCCGGGAGAAGGAGTGCGGGGCGGAAGGGCGCGGCAACGGCCCACGGGTTGAGTACGGTTTCCGGGTACGGCGGGGAGGGCCGACCGGGCCCGTTCCCGCGCTGCGCCGGTGACCGAACCCGTGACCGGCCCCGATGGCACCGGAGATCACGGACCCCGTGCGCTACGGCATCCTCGGCACCACCCAGGTGCTCCGCCCCGACGGCACCGCCGTCCCGGTCGGCGGGACGCGGCTGCGCGCGCTGCTGACCGTGCCGGCCCTCCGGGCCGGCCGTACCGTGCCCGTGGCCGTGCTGGTCGACGAGGTGTGGGACGGCGACCCGCCCGCCGACCCGCCGGGTGCGCTGCAGGCGCTGGTGGGCCGGGCGCGCCGGACCCTCGGCGCGGACGCGGTCGCCTCCGCGGACGGCGGCTACCGTCTCGCCGCCGCCCCGACGACGTCGACCTGCACCGCTTCGAGCGGCTGACCGGCGAGGGGATCCGGGCCCTGGGCGACGGCGACCCCGCGAAGGCGGCCGCGGTCCTCGACGACGCCCTCGCCCTGTGGCGCGGCCCCGCCGTCGCCGACCTGCCCGGCCGCACCGCCGACACGGCCCGCTGGGAGGCCCGGCGGCCGGACGCGCTGCGCGCCCGGCACGCCGCCGCCCTCGCCCTCGGGCCACGCGCGGCAGTCCCTGCCCGAGCTGACCGCCCTGTGCGACGGCCACCCCCTGGACGAGCCGGTGCAGACGCCGCGCCTGCGCGCCCTGCGCGACGCGGGCCGCACCGCGGAAGCACTGGCCGCCCACGAGGACGTACGACACCTCCTGGCGGACCGCCCCGACACCACCGACAGCACGCCGACACCGCCCCGACACCCGCACCGACGGCCCGTTCCGCCGACCGCCCGGCACCCCGCCCGGCACCCGTCCGGCACCGCGTCCGGCACCCCGTCCGGCACCCCGCCCTGCACGCCGCCTGACGCCCCGCCCGGCACCCCGCCTGACGCCCGGCTTCCGCCCGGCGTCAGGCGCGGATGTCGGAAAAGGCGGCAGCCCGCCGACGGGGGAAGATCGGCGGGCTGCCTCGGTGCCACAGTGGCTCAGTGGACGGAGTGCTCCTCCGTGGGGAACACCCCGCCGGTGACGTCCTCGGCGAACTCCTTCACCGCGTCGGTCATGACCGTGCGCAGGTCCGCGTACTTCTTGACGAACTTCGGCACCCGGCCGGACGTCAGCCCCAGCATGTCCGTCCAGACCAGGACCTGCGCGTCGGTGTCCGCACCGGCGCCGATGCCGACCGTCGGAATGTGCAGCACCCGGGTCACCTCGGCCGCCAGCTCCGCCGGCACCAGCTCCAGCACCACCGCGAACGCGCCCGCGTCCTGCACGGCCTTCGCGTCCCGCAGCAGCTGCTGGGCGGCCTCCTCGCCGCGGCCCTGCACCCGGTAGCCCATGGCGTTGACGGACTGCGGGGTCAGGCCGATGTGCGCCATGACCGGGATGCCCGACTCCACCAGCAGGCGGATCTGCTCGTGGGAGCGCTCGCCGCCCTCCAGCTTCACGGCGCCGACGCCCGCCTCCTTCACCAACCGGGTCGCCGAGCGCAGCGCCTGCACCGGGCCCTCCTGGTAGGAGCCGAAGGGCAGGTCGCCCACGATCAGGGAGCGCCGCGTGCCGCGCACCACCGCGGCCGACAGCATGGTCATCTCGTCGAGGGTGACGGGCACGGTCGTGTCGTACCCGAGGTGACAGTTCCCCGCGGAGTCGCCCACCAGGATCACCGGGATCCCGGCCTCGTCGAAGACGGAGGCGGTCATGGCGTCGTACGCGGTGAGCATCGGCCACTTCTCGCCGCGCTCCTTGGCGAGCGCGATGTCGCGGACGGTGATGCGGCGCGTGCCCTTGCCCCCGTACAGCGCCCTGCTGCCGTCGGAGGGCCCGTTCTGCACGGTCTGGGCAGCCGAAAGCTGCGTCATTGCAACGGCTCCTTCAGTCATCTCGAGGCGCCCTGTCGGCGTCCCCGGATCCCCTCCATGGTGGCACCTCGTGCCAGGCAGGGCCAGAGGGGGATCCGTCACGTAAGGACTGGGCAAAACATTTACGATACGACACGGTCTCGTATCGGAATGTGCCTAGGCTGGACGTCATGACCACTCCACCCGTTGCGGCCCCCCGCATACCGGAAGCGGTGCACCGGCGCCGCTGGGCGATTCTCGGCGTGCTGATGCTGAGCCTGCTGATCGTCGTGCTCGACAACTCGATCCTGAACGTCGCCATCAAGACGATCTCGACGCCGGCCCCCACCGGACTGGGCGCCACGCAGAGCGAACTGGAGTGGGCGATCAACGCCTACACCCTCGTCTTCGCCGGACTGCTGTTCACCGCCGGGCTCCTCGGCGACCGGCTGGGACGCAAGAAGGTGCTGCTCGGCGGCCTCGCGGTGTTCGGCGTCGGCTCCGCCCTGGCCGCCGAGTCCGGCTCGCCGGGACAGCTGATCCTCTTCCGCGCCCTGATGGGCCTGGGCGCCGCGTTCGTCATGCCGGCCACCCTCGCCGTCCTGATGAACGTCTTCGAGCGGGACGAGCAGCCCAAGGCCATCGGCATCTGGGCCGGCGGCGTCGGCCTGGCCATCGCCATCGGCCCGATCACCGGCGGTCTGCTCCTGGACCACTTCTGGTGGGGCTCCGTCTTCCTCGTCAACGTACCGATCGTGCTCCTGGCGCTCGCGCTGATGGTGTGGCTGGTACCCGACTCCCGCGACCCGAAGCCCGGCCGCGTCGACCCGGTCGGTGTCGTGCTGTCCGTCGTCGGCCTGGTCCTGCTCGTGTACGGCATCATCAAGGGCGGTCAGCTCGCCGACTTCACCGACGCCAAGGTGCTGGCGACCATCGCCGCCGGCCTGGCCGTACTGGCCGGCTTCGTGTGGTACGAGAAGCGCAGCGACCACCCGTCCCTCGACGTCACGTACTTCCGGAACCGGGTCTTCTCGGCCGCGATCGGCGCCATCGCGCTGGTCTTCTTCGCGCTGATGGGCGTCACCTTCTTCTCGGTCTTCTACATGCAGAGCGTGCGCGGCTACACGCCGCTGAAGTCCGGCGTGCTGATGCTGCCGCTGGCCGCCGCCCAGATGATCTTCGCGCCGCGCGCCCGGCTGCTGGTCGACCGCTTCGGCAACCGGGCCACGACCACCGCCGGCATGATCGTCATCGTGGCGACCCTGGCCGCGTTCGCCGCCCTGGAGGCGGACACCCCGATCTGGGTCCTGGAGGTCGTCTTCTTCCTCATGGGCACCGGCATGGCGCACATCATGACCCCGGTCAGCGTCGTCATCATGCAGGCCCTGCCGCGCGAGAAGGCCGGCTCCGCCTCCGCCCTCAGCAACACCTTCCGCCAGGTCGGCGGCGCGCTCGGCATCGCGGTCCTGGGCTCGGTGCTGTCCACGGCCTACCGCAACGGCATCGAGGGCAAGCTGGGCGCGCTCCCCGCCGGCCTGCGGGACACCGCCGGAGAGTCCATCGAGGCCACCCTCGGCGTCGCCGCCAGGCTCGGCCCGCAGGGCAGGGCGCTGGTCGCGCCCGCCAACGACGCGTTCCTGCACGCCATGCACGTGACCGCGCTGTGGGGAGCGGGTGTGGCGGCCGTCGGCGTGGTCGTCGTGGCGCTCTTCCTGCCGGGCAGGCAGCCGGCCGGTCAGGAGAACGAGGCGGAGCAGGAGTTGGTGACAGCGGCGGAATAACACCTTCCGCCCTTCCGGTACGGCGGATACGGCGGATACGGCGGATACGGCGGGTACGACCGGTACGGCGGGTACGACGACATGGCCGCTGGGCATGCTCGTCGTACCCGCGAAGACGACCGGGCGACCGGACGGCCGGTCCGGGAGGCCGACCGGGCAACCGGACGACCGGACGGCCGGACGCCGGTCCGCCACGACGAGAGGACGCAGTGAAGTGAGCCTGGCCGACAGCCCAGCCGCGCCCGAGGTGCCCGTGCGGGGACGCCCCCGCAGCGAGGCGGTCGAGCGCGCGATCGTCGAGGGCGTGATGAAGCTCCTGGAGGAGGGCGTGCCGCTGGCCGAGCTCTCCATCGAGCGCATCGCCCGCACCGCCGGGGTCGGCAAGGCCACCATCTACCGCCGCTGGAGCGGCAAGGAGGCACTCTTCGTCGACGTCATCCGCACCGCCGAGCCCCCGGACCCGCTGCTGCCGGGCACGTCGATGCGCGACGACCTGGTGGCGCTGCTGGAACAGCTGCGCCGACGCGGCCTGATGACCCGGTCGTCGGCGCTGCTGCACAACGTCTACGCCCAGATGAAGTCCAGCCCGAAGATCTGGGCCGCGTACCACGGGACGGTCGTCGAGCCGCGCCGCAGGCTCCAGGTGGAGATCCTGCGCCGCGGGCAGGCCGACGGCGAGCTGCGCGCGGACGTCGACGTCGAGCTGCTGAGCGACCTGTTCGTCGGCCCGATGCTGCTGCGCACCGTCATGCGCCCGGACGCCGACCTCCCCGAGGGGCTTTCCGAGCAGATCGTGGACGCGCTCCTGGAAGGGCTACTGCCCGTCAGTTCGCCTTCCGCGTAGGCCTTCTGTGCGCGTTTCGTCACAGAGCGCGCTTTCCCGCGCGGTCCGCGGAACCCCCGTGACCGGTTGGGGCGTCCCAGTGCCCGTACGGCCGCCGAGGGCGGCGAGAACGGAGCCGATCATCCCCTAGGGTCTTAGGGCACGGGGGGACGTACGGTGTGCACGGCAGGCAGTGAGGCGACGGTATGGCGCAGCAGGCGTACATGACGGAAACGGAGAACGGAGGCCCGGGTCCCGGGCGCCGGGGAGCCAGGTTCCGGCGTCTGCTCGGCCGACTGGTCGCCGGATGGCGCGGGGACCCCAGAATCTGGCGGCGCGGCATCATCGTCGCCGCGCTCGCGGTGCTGCTGGCGCTGGTGATGCTGCTGCACGCGCGGATCCCGAACGCGATCGGCAACACCGGCAGCCTCACCGAGACGTTCCTGCCCTGGCTGGGCCTGTTCGTCCCGGTGCTGCTGCTGCTCGCCCTGGTGCGCAGGTCGGCCACCGCGCTGATCGCGCTGCTGGTCCCGGCGGTCGTCTGGCTGAACGTCTTCGGCGGCCTGCTCACCGACAAGACCGGCGGCGGCGGCGACCTCACCGTCGCCACGCACAACGTCAACGCCGACAACCCCGACCCGTCGGCGACCGCCCGCGACGTGGCCGCCTCCGGCGCGGACGTGGTGGCGCTGGAGGAGCTGAGGGCCTCGGCGGTGCCCGTCTACGCGAAGGCGCTGGCCTCGACGTACCCGTACCACTCGGTGCAGGGGACGGTCGGGCTGTGGAGCAAGTACCGGATCGGCGGCGTGAAGCCGGTCGACATCAAGCTGGGCTGGACCCGTGCGATGCGCGCCACGGTCACGACCCCCTACGGGCCGATCGCGGTGTACGTCGCCCACCTGCCGTCGGTGCGGGTGAAGGTGGAGGCCGGGTTCACCGCACGGCAGCGGGACAAGAGCGCGGACGCGCTCGGCGAGGCCATCGCCGACGAGAAGCTGCACCGGAAGATCCTGCTCGGCGACCTCAACGGCACCATGAACGACCGTGCCCTGAAGGCCGTCACCTCCCAGATGCGCTCCACGCAGGGCGCCGCGGGCAGCGGCTTCGGGTTCAGCTGGCCGGCCACGTTCCCGATGGCGAGGATCGACCAGATCATGGTGCAGGGCATCGAGCCGATGACGTCGTGGACGCTGCCGCGGACCGCGAGCGACCACCTGCCGGTGGCGGCCCGGGTGAGGCTCGACACGGCCTCCTGACCCGCCGAGAATCCAGTCACAGGAGACGGCAGGGGAGAGGGCCGCACTCGAGTGCGGCCCTCTCCCCTTGGTCTTCGGGCGGGCACTTGCGCCCTCCCGGAGGTTTGTGTGCGGCGAGTCGAAAGATTCGCTCGCCCGCGAGCGGGGGCCCGGGACGGTGGCGGCGGCGGTGGTCTCGGTTCCGTCGTCGAGTCGATTGCGCATGGAGCGCAGACCGGTGTCCGAGGAGGTCAGTTCGAAGGTCCCTGCGTCGCCCGCGTCCCCGGCCCAGCCGTCGTGCGGGAAGTCCGGCGAGCTGACCGTGGGCTCGGTGGGGACGGTGGTGTCGACGGTGAACCGGTAGTGGGCCACCGGTCCCCACGCCCCGGTGGAGTCCACCGCGCGGACATGCAGGTACCAGGTGCCCTCACCTCTGGTGGCGCTGTATGAGGCGGTGGCCGAGTCGCTCACCGTGTCGGGCACGGTGGAGGCGGAGGAGTCGACCGTGTAGCTGTATCCGGTGGCTGTCGCGTCCGTCGTCCAGGCAGCGGTGAAACCGGTGTCCTTGTAGGCACCGGACTGGTCCGCGTCTTTGACAACACGGTCTCCTTGCCAGGGCGAGGGTGGCCGCCCGAAAGGGATGGAATCGGGAAGATCAGTATGCGGGTGATCAAGGTCCCGGAGCGATGTGATGCTTCCGGCCGGCTGCCAGGTGCGAGGCTCCGACGCCCAGTAGCCGCAAGGGCGGAGACTCAGCCGGGCGCAGGGGGTCGGCGTGCCGGCCGCCACGCTCATGGGGCAGCACCTGGGCTGGCGGGCGACGTTCCTCGGCGTCAGCGCGATCGGCCTGGTGGCGATGGCGTCCCTGGCGGCGCTCATCCCGCACGACGGTGTCACCGCCCCCGCGACGGGCCTGCGCGGCGAGCTGGCAGCCCTGCGCTCCCTCCCGGTCTGGCTGGCCCTCGGTACGACGGTGGCGGGCTTCGGCGCCCTGTTCGCCGCGTACAGCTACATCACGCCGATGCTCACGGACGCCGCCGGGTACGCCGACGCCGACGTCACCGTGCTGCTGGCGCTGTTCGGCGTCGGCGCGACCGCCGGCAACCTGCTGGGCGGCCGGCTGGCGGACCGCTCGATGCGCGGCACCCGGTTCGGCGGCCTGACCTCGCTGGCTGCCGTCCTGCTGCTCTTCCCGGTGCTGATGCGCGCCGAGTGGAGCGCGGCGGCCGCGGTGACCCTGCTCGGCCTGGCGGCGTTCGTCACGGGCTCCCCGCTCCAGCTGATGGTGATGGAGAAGGCGGCGGCCGGCCCCTCCCTGGCCTCCTCCGCCAACCAGGCCGCCTTCAACCTGGCCGACGCCGGCGGCGCCCGGATCGGCGGCCTGGCCCTCGCGACGGGCTCAGGACCGACCTCCCCGGCACTGGCGGGCGCGGCACTGGCCGTCCTCGGCCTGGCGGTGGCGGGCACGGCGGCCGCGGTGGACCGACGCCGCGCCGCCCCCGGCCGGGAGCGGCTGGTCGCCAGTCATGTGCCGGAGCTGTCGGGCGCGTTGCACGGCTGACCAGGCTGACCAGGCTGACCCGGAGGGCGCGGCTGACCCGGCGGGCGGTGCCGGGCCAGCCGTCAACTGCCTGGCGGGGCGGGCAGGGAGGGCCGTCAGCTGCCCGCCGGACGGCCCGGCCTCACCTCAGATGCCGGTCGAAGAACCGGCACCCCTCCTCCACTTCGAACCACGGGGTGCCGGTGTGCCCGCCCGGATTGGCGTGCAGCGTCTTCTCCTTGCTGCCGAAGGCGTCGAACAGGTCCAGGGCCCGTTGCCGGGGGTTCCCCTCGTCGTCCCACTGCAGCAGGAACAGCAGCGGAACGGTGACCTGCCGGGCCTCTTCCCGCTGGGCCCGGGGCACGTACCCCCCGGCGAAGAAGCCCGCGGCCGCGATGCGCGGCTCGACCACCGCGAGCCGAATACCGAGGGCGGTCCACCCCCCGGAGTACCCGACCGGGCCGCCGATCCCGGGCAGTTCGAGGAGGGCGTCCAGAGTGGTCCGCCATTCCGGGACCGCGTTCTCGACCAGCGGGCCGACGATGGACTCGAAGATCTCGTCGACCGGTTCGCCGGCCCGCATCGCCCGCCGGAGTTCGGCACGGGCCCGCTCGTCGGCGGCGGAACGGGGACGGTCACCGCACCCGGCGGCGTCGATGGTGGCCACCGCGTAGCCGCGCGCCGCGGTGTACCGGGCCCGGGCCACCAGTCGGGGATCTGCCTTGGGCAGGCCGTTGTTGTGGGCCATCAGCAGCAGTGGGGCCGACGCTGGTCCGGGCGTCCACAGGGTGCCGGGGATCTCGCCGAGGATGAATTCGCGTTCGAGGACACCGTCTTCGAGGGGTTGTTCGGAAGTGAATCGCACGGTCGTGCCTTTCGGGAGGGCTCAGAACGGCGCTCCCGGACGACCTATCGCCCGACCGTGACCCCGGAGGGGAGCACCCATGTCGATACTGCGTTCACGGGTACCACCTCCTCGTTCTCTCGCACGGCCACCGGGAGGCTAGCAACGGCCGCCGCGGTCCGCCAACGGGTTTTCGCGGCCGGAGGCAGCCGCGGCCGCGGCCGTCCCGTCCCGAGACGCCGGCACCGCTGTGGTCACCGCCTTCCGGCGGATATGTACGTGATCGGTAACAGCACGTCAGGGACCGCGAGCTGTGCACGATCGCCCGTGCAGAATCGCTCTGCTGTCGAACGACGGACACCGACCACGCATTGCCGATCATCACGGGGGTACACCATGAACGCCACTGCCTACGGAAACGGCAAGAGCCGCAGCGGCTGGAGGGCCTGCGCCATGGGCGCGGCGACGATCGCCGCGCTGCTCGCGACCACGGCGTGCGAGTCCGGCGGGAGCGACACCGCGAACGAATCCAAGTCCTCGGCCCGGCCCAGCGCGACGAGTTCGGCGACTGCGACCGCGACGCCGTCCGGTGACAGCAGCGGCGAAAGCGAGGACGGCGGGGGCACCGGCGGCGAGTCCGCGTCCGGCTTCCCGCTCTGCACCCTGCAGGACCTGTCGATCTCGGCCACGAGCTACGACCCGAAGGGCAGTGACCCGGTTCGTCGCATTCTCCTCGTGGCCACCAACACGGGCGACAACAAGTGCGACGTCCAGAACGCCCCCGAGGTCACACTCGGCGACGCCAAGGGCCCGGCACGGGTCCTGGAGGGTGACGCGTCCGAGGAGCCCTTCAGCCTCGCTCCCGGCGAGAAGGCGTATGCCGGACTGCTCGCCACCGGCGGCCACATGGACACCTACGACGTGAAGTCCATGACCCTCACCCTCGGCAGCCCCGGCGGCGAGACCGAGGCCGAGGACCCGGTCAACGTGGCCATGCCGGTCGCGTCGTTCCCGGCCGACGACGGCCAGCGCGTGACGAACTGGGCCCCGACCGAGGGCCTCGCCATGCGCCCCGTCACCAGCCGGTCCTGACCAGCACCAGGCGGTAGCCTTCCTCTTCATGATGCGCGCCTGGCTCCTCCCGATCCTGCTCGTGCTGTTCGGCTCAGGCGCTGCGACCGTGCAGGCCGCCGAGGGGAGCCCTGGCCGTGCCGTGGCACCGTTCCTGGTGATCGTGTTGCTCGCGGTCCTGAACTCGCCTCTGGTCTTCCCGAGGCCGATCGGAGCCGAGGAAGCCCAACGCCGCAGCGCGGCCGATGGTCGCCCGGTCGTCTACTGGCGGCCGGGCTGCAGGTACTGTCTGCGCCTGCGCGTCAGGCTGGGCCGCCGCGCCCGCCGGGCGTACTGGGTCGACATCTGGCGTGACCCGGCCGGAGCCGCGGTGGTGCGGGACATCAACAAGGGCGATGAGACCGTCCCCACCGTCGTCGTGGCAGGCCGGCCGCACGTCAACCCCGACCCCGCGTGGGTGCGCGAACAGCTCGCGCGTTCCGCGTAGCCCCCGCTGAAGCCACGATGACCCGGACGATCTGCAGCTCTACGCCGCTGACCGCCGCGATGATCGGCGTGCGGCGGTTGCGGTCGGTCCTTCCGCCCTCGCCGTCACGGGTACGGGTGTCGCCGTCGTCAGACACCACGGATCCTCCAACCGGCCTCGTCAGGGCGACAGTCGATCACACTGCACAGAGACGCTGTCCCAAGGCCTCCGCTTTCTCGGCCGCAGCCCGGCACGGTTCAGTTGCGCAGTTCGCACCAGACGGTCTTGCGGTCCGGGCCCTGCTCCACGCCCCACTGGTCGGCCAGCGCGTCGAGCAGCGCCATGCCCCGCCCAGACTCCTCCGATGCCGTGACGGACAGCAGGACGGGCAGGGCGCGCGGGTCGGGGTCGGTCACCTCGATGCGGATGCCGCCGTGCTCGGGCGTGCCGGTGACACGGACGGTCACCGGGGTGCCCTCGCCGATGTGGTCGATCACATTCGTGAGTAACTCCGTCGCGCACAGGCGGACTTCGAAGTCGAGCGCGCGGAGGTGGTGGCGCAGTTCGGGCACGGCCTTGGGGGTGGCGAGGAGGCTGAGTTCGAAGGTCATCGGTCGGCCGCCGTCCCGCGGAGGGCGGTGGCGAGCGCGTGGGCCGTGGCGGTGTTGCAGTTCCCGAGCGCGACGAGACCGGCGGGCGGGGAGTACGTCCCCGCGAAGCTCGCCGGCTCCACGCGCAGGGACGGCAGCGTGATGCCGTGCAGGGCGAGGGCGGTGCGCAGGTTCTCGACGCAGAGGGTGACGTCGTAGGGCGTGGGGGAGCGGTCGGGCATGGGGGTGACAACCTTCTGAGCGGTGTGTGACGAACACCTCACAGACTGTCGCCGGGCTCGCTGGCGTGGAAGGTGATTCGCGTCCGCGGCGCGGACGGCGGAAACGGCACGGTGAGGTACGGCGGTGAGCACGTGGTCCGACGCAAGGACATCGACGGTTCGATCAGCGTCCCCGACTTCTACGGCAAGGAGTTGCGGTGGAAGAGGGAGGCGGCGGGGCTGTCCTTGGAAGCGCTCCTCGAGGGCAGCTTCTACGGCAAGACGTACCTGAGCGACATCGAGCACGGCAAGCGGCGGATGCCCGTTGATCTGGCCCGGCACGCGGATCGAGTGCTGGGGACGGACGGCTACTTCGAGCGGCACTGTGAGGACGTGCGGCGGGCCAGGCGGGGGCCGCATGCCGCGTACTTCGAGAAGGCTTTGGAAGCTGAGAAGCACGCCGAGACGATCGAGTTGTGGTCTCCGAGCATCTTGCCCGGACTGCTGCAGACTGCTCCGTACGCACGCTCGCTTGTCCGGTCCGCGCATCCGTCGGCCTCGGACGATTGGATCGAGGAGAAGGTGCGCGCCCGGCTCGACCGCGCACGGCTTCTGGAGGACGACCAGTCTGTCCCGGAATACTGGGCCATCCTGCACGAGTCGTTGCTCACGGATGCCATCATGTCGCCGGAGGACATGACCGCGCAGCTCCACCGCGTCGCGGAGTTGGCGGGCCGACGCCGGATTACTCCGCAGATCGTGCCGCGGAACTGCGGCGCGTATCCCCTGATGGCCGCCTCCATCATGATCATGACCTTCCCGGATGCCCCGCCGCTGATCTACACCGAGGCGTCCTACAGCGGAGACACCATCGACGATCCGGCCCTCGTGCGGCAGTACCGCAAGGCATACGATCGGCTCAGGGCCGTCGCGCTGTCACCAGACGCGTCCCTGGCCATGATCAAGGCAGCGGCAGAGGATTACCGAAATGGCGAGCAACCGCATCGACTTGAGTGACGCGCTCTGGTGCAAGAGCAGCTACAGCAACGGCGATGGCGGGGAGTGCGTCGAGGTCGCCAGTGACTTCCCCGGCGCCGCCCTCTGGCGCAAGTCCAGCCACCGCAACGAGGACGGCGGCAACTGCGTCGAAGTCGCCGACAACATCCCCGGCCTCGTCCCCGTCCGGGACTCCAAGGCCCCCGACGGCCCCGCCCTGTTCCTCACCGCCGCCGCCTGGGCCCCCTTCGTCGCCTCGCTCAAGGGGTGAGCTGAGGACCACGATCTCGTTCACGTCGTGCGGGAGGCGGATCAGCCGTAGCTCTGCAGCCACATGCGTTGCCGAGGGGCTTGTCCGGCGGTTGTGGAAGGAGTGGCGGGGCTCCTAGCGTGGGGCGGGGGGCACGGCTGCGAGTGCCGCCAGGGCAGCGGGCACGGGGGGATTTCGGGTCTGTGGGGCGTCAAGAGAGGCCGGTGGATCCGAACGCCGGGCCGGTGCAGCGGTTCGCGTACGAGTTACGGAAGCTGCGGCAGGAGGCGGGCGGGATCACCTACCGGGAGATGGCCCGGCGGGCCCACTACTCGGTGACCGCCCTCTCCCAGGCCGCCGCCGGTGAGCAACTGCCGTCGCTCGCGGTCACCCTGGCGTACGCGCGGGCCTGCGGCGGCGAGGCCGAGGAGTGGGAGCGGCGGTGGCGGGAGGCGGACGAGGAGTCCGCCGTGCGGGAGCGGACGGACGGTGCGGGACGGTCGCCGTACCAGGGGCTGGCCCGGTTCGAGCCCGACGACCACGAACGGTTCTTCGGACGGGACGAACTGGTCGGCCGGCTGCTGCGGTTGACGGCCGACCGGCGGTTCTCGGCGGTCTTCGGGCCGTCCGGCAGCGGGAAGTCGTCACTGCTGCGGGCCGGGCTCGTGCCGGCGCTCCGCCGGCCGGGGCGGAACGGGAGCGGGGTCGCGGCCGTACGGATCCTCACCCCGGGGCGGCAGCCCACGCGGGCGCTCGTTCCGGCGCTCCGGCCGGACGACGCGGGCGCGGGCGGGGACACCGTCGTCGTCGTGGACCAGTTCGAGGAGGTCTTCACCCTCTGCCAGGACCCCGCCGAGCGCACCGCGTTCATCGACCGGCTGCTCGCCGCCCGGACCCCGGACAGCGGGCTGCGGGTCGTCATCGCCGTACGCGCCGACTTCTACGGCCGCTGCGCCGAACACCGCGACCTCGCCGACACGTTGTCCGAGGCCGGGCTGCTGGTCGGTCTGATGAGCCCCGCCGAACTGCGCGAGGCGGTCGTGCGGCCCGCGCAGACGGCCGGGCTGATCGTCGAGCGCGAACTGACCGCGCGGCTGGTGCGCGAGGTGGCCGACGAGCCGGGCGGACTGCCGCTGCTGTCGCACGCCCTGCACGAGACCTGGCGCCGGCGCCGGGGACGGGCGCTGACCGTGCGGGCGTACGAGGCCGCCGGCGGTGTCCACGGCGCCATCGCCCAGAGCGCGGAGGACGCCTACGCCCGGCTCGGCCCCGAGGACGCCGAACTCGCCCGGCTCGTCCTGCTGCGGCTGATCACCCCCGGCGACGGCGCTGCGGACACCCGCCGGCCGGTGGACCGCGACGAACTCGACTTCGCCGGCCCCGGCGGCTCCGCGGACCTCCGCCGAGTTCTGGACCACCTGGCCCGCGCCCGGCTGATCACCCTCGGCCACGACACCGTCGACCTCTCCCACGAGGCGCTGATCACCGCGTGGCCGCGGCTGTCCGGCTGGATCGACGGCGAGCGGGAACGGCTGCGCGTGCACCGGCGGTTGAGCGAGGCGGCACGCACCTGGGACGAGCTCGGCCGCGACCCGGGCGCGCTGTACCGCGGCACCCGGCTGCGCACGGCGCGGGAACAGCTCACCGAGACCTCGCTCACCTCGCTGGAGCGGGCCTTCCTGACCGCGAGCCGGGCCGCGCGGCGGGGCGAACGCCGCCGACGGCGAGGGGTCGCCGGCAGCCTCTCGGCCCTGGTCGTCCTCGCCCTGGTCGCCGGAGCGGTCGCCTGGCAGCAGAACCGGGCCGGCGACCGCCGCCGGGTCGAGGCCGAGGCCCGCCGGATCGCGGCGGTCGCCGACAGCATGCGGTTCTCCGATCCGGTCACCGCGATGCGGCTCAGCGTTGCCGGGTGGCGGCTGGCCGACACGACGGAGACCCGGTCGGCGCTGATCGGGGCCATGGCGCAGCGCGAGGAGGACGTGTTCCCGGTGCCGGGCGCCGATCAGGGCACCGACGACCGGTCCGGCAACGAGGTGCGCCGGCTGACCTCGGACGGCCGGCAGGTGGTGTCGGTCACGGCGGACCGGGTCAGGGTCTGGGACCTGCGCACCCACCGCCTCACCCGTTCCGTGCCGGGACCCGGACGCCTGATGGACGGCGGAGCCTCGGTCGCGGTCAGCCCGGACGGCCGGACGCTGGCGGTGGCGACGGACGAAGCGGTCAAGGTCTGGGACGTCCGGACCGCCCGGGTGACGGGGACCCTGGCCGCACCGGCCGTGCTGGAGCCGCCGTACTTCAGCCGCGACGGACGCACCCTGCTGGTGGGGGACCTCCCCTTCGACACGAATCCGTCCGTCCAGGTCTGGGACCTGCGCGGCCACCGCAGGCTCCTGCGGATCAGGGAGGGCGACGACGACACGCTCCAGTCCTTCGCGCTCGGCCCCGACGGCCGGACCCTCGCCCTGTGCACGGACCGGCGCGGCCTGGAGGTGTGGGACGTCGGACACCGGCGGAAGTCCGCCGGGTCCTGGGCGGCGCGGGTGGGCCCCGGCCACTGCGGTGAGGGCGTGCTCGCCGTCTCGCCGGACGGCCGGACCCTCGCGCTCACCGGCGACCGCGGAATCCGCCGGTGGGACCTGCGCACCGGGCGCGCGCTGCCCGCCCTGCACTCCGACCCGGTGAGCGACGCGCGTTTCAGCGCGCACGGCGACTTCGTCCTGGCCATGAGCGGCAGGGCGCTGCTGCTGTGGCGGTCGGCGAGCCCCGACGCGCCCGTGTTCACGCAGCGGCTGCCGGCCGGGGAGGCCTGGGACATCGCCTTCGACGGTCCGACGGGAACGGTGCGCTACCTCAACGAGCTGGGGACCGTGGTCCGGTCGCTGAGCCTGGGACGGTCCATGACCGGCCGGTGGGACCAGGAGCAGCCGGCCCGCTGGGCACGGCTCTCCGCCGACGGCCGGGTGCTGGCCCGCTTCCGCACGGTGCGCGGCGTGCCCCGGCTGGAGGCCGTGGACACCCGCAGCGGGCGGGTCCTCCTCGCCCCGGAGACGGACATGTGCCCCGAGGAGACCTCCGAGTCGTTCTGCACAGACCTCGCCGCGATCAGCCCCGACGGCCGGTACGTCGCCTACGGCCGGGACGGGGAGGCGGACGGCCGGGGCGTGGCAGTGGACGGCCGGGACGGGGAAGCGAGCGGGCCGGGCGTGGCGGCGAGCGTGCGGGACGGCGGTCCGGACGAGGCGACGGTCACCGTGTGGGACGTCCGCCGCCGTCGTACGTACGCCACCGTCAGGATCCGCTCCGCGGACGGGGAGACCGCCCTCGCCGGGCTGACGCTGGACTCCCACGCCCGCACCCTGGTGGTGTACCGGGCCACGGACCCGGTGTCCGCCGAGGTCTGGGATCTGAGGCGGCGCAAGCGGGTGCGCTCCGTGCACGGCAGCCGCATGACCGGTGTCACCGAGGGCCGTTCCACCGGCGTCGACGCGGTGCTGAACCCCGCCGGTGACCGGCTGGTCACCGCGGAGGGCGTGGTGGCCGAACTGCGGGCGCGGGGACGGGTCGAGTCACGCCTGCTCGGTGAGGGCGCCAACACGGCCGCCGCGTTCAGCCCCGACGGCGGGCTGCTGGCCTCGGGCGACGCCCTGGGCCGCGTCACCGTCTGGAACGGCACGCTCCGCAAGCGCCTCGGCGTGCTGGACACCAACGCGTCGGAGAGCGAGGCGGACACCGTCGGCCAGGTGTCCGCGCTGGCCTTCTCCCACGACGGCGGCACCCTGGCGGTCGCCGGGGAGGCCGGCACCGTACAGCTGTGGGACGTCGCCTCCCTGCGGCTCCTGGGCTCCGCGCTGCCGGCCCCGGGCGACCGGCCGCTCGCCCTCGCCTTCGGCCCCGACGACACGGCCCTGTACGCGGCCGGCGAGTACACCCCGGTCCAGCGGTACGACCTGGACCCCGGGCACCTGGCCGCGGCCGTCTGCGGGCGCGCGGGCTCCGGCCTCTCCGGGCCCGACTGGAAGGCCTACCTTCCGGACCTCCCGTACCGGAACACCTGTTGACCCGGCCGCCCCGGCCGCCGGCCTGGGCGGCCGCCGGCCGGGACCGGACCCGGCGGTCCCGCCGGGTCCGGTCGGGGGACGGACCCGGCGCGCTCAGGCCGCAGGGTCGCCAGGGTCGTCGAACCGGGCCAGGTCCCGCAGCCAGGCGCGCGCGTTGCCGTCCGACGGGGCGCGCCAGTCGCCGCGCGGGGAGAGCGAACCGCCCGCCGAGACCTTCGGCCCGTTCGGCATGGCCGAGCGCTTGAACTGGGCGAACGCGAAGAAGCGGCGGCAGAACACCTCCAGCCAGCGCCGGATCTCCGCGAGGTCGTAGGCCACCCGCTTGGCCTCGGGGAAGTTCGGCGGCCAGGCGCCGGCCTCCGGGTCGTGCCAGGCGTGCCAGGCCAGGAAGGCGATCTTCGACGGCCGGAAGCCGTAACGGAGCACGTGGAAGAGCGTGAAGTCGTGCAGCGCGTACGGGCCGATCTTCGACTCCGTCGACTGCATCTCCTCGCCGGGGACCAGCTCCGGGCTGATCTCGGTGTCCAGGATCGCGGCGAGCGTGCCGCCGGTCTCCTCGCCGAACTGGCCGCTGCTGATGACCCAGCGGATGAGGTGCTGGATCAGCGTCTTCGGCACCCCGCCGTTGACGTTGTAGTGGCTCATCTGGTCGCCCACGCCGTACGTGGACCAGCCGAGCGCCAACTCCGACAGGTCACCGGTGCCCAGCACGATGCCGTCGCGCTGGTTGGCCAGCCGGAACAGGTAGTCGGTGCGCAGTCCGGCCTGCACGTTCTCGAAGGTGACGTCGTACACCGGCTCGCCGGAGGCGAACGGGTGGCCCATCTCCTGAAGCATCAGCCGCGCCGTCGGCGTGATGTCCAGCTCGGCCGCGGTGACGCCGAGCGAGTTCATCAGCTTGTGGGCGTTGTCCTTGGTGTGGTCGCTGGTGGCGAAGCCGGGCAGGGTGAACGCCAGGATGTCGCTGCGCGGACGGCCCGCGCGGTCCATGGCGCGGGCGGCGACGATCAGCGCGTGCGTGGAGTCGAGGCCGCCGGACACCCCGATGACCACCTTCGGCCCGCCGATCGCGGCCAGCCGCTGCTGGAGGCCCTCGACCTGGATGTTGTACGCCTCGTAGCAGTCCAGGGCGAGACGGTCGGGGTCGGCCGGCACGAACGGGAACCGCTCCACCCGCCGCCGCAGCCCGAGGTCGGTGAGCGGCGGCTCCAGCCTGAACGTGACGGTGCGGAAGTCGCCGGTGCGCGCGGCGTGCGTGCGCCGGTTGTCGTCGAAGGTGCCCATCCGCTGCCGCTCCTGCCGCAGCAGGTCGAGGTCGACGTCGGCGACGGCGTACTGGTCGGCGAGCGGGAAGCGGTCGGACTCGTCGAGCAGCACCCCGTTCTCGTAGATCATGGTCTGCCCGTCCCAGGACAGGTCGGTGGTCGACTCGCCCAGGCCGGCCGCCGCGTAGACGTACGCGGCCAGGCAGCGGGAGGACGCCGAACGGCACAGCAGCCTGCGGTCCTCGGCCCGCCCGACCGTGATGGGGCTGCCGGAGAGGTTGACCAGGACGGTCGCGCCGGCCAGCGCGGCCTCCGCGCTCGGCGGCACCGGCACCCACATGTCCTCGCAGACCTCGGCGTGCAGCACGAGCCCGGGCACGTCCGCCGCCTCGAAGAGCAGGTCCACCCCGAACGGCACGGCCTCGCCGCCGACCCGGATCGTCCCGCCGCGCTCGTCGTCGCCCCCGGCGAGCTGCCGACGCTCGTAGAACTCGCGGTAGTTGGGCGGGTACGACTTCGGCACCACACCGAGGATCCGCCCGCGGTGCACGACCACGGCGCAGTTGTAGATCCGGTTGCGGTGCCGCAGCGGCGCGCCGACGACCAGCACCGGCAGCAGCTCGGCCGACCCGGCCACCACGCTCGCGAGGGCCGCCTCGACGCCGTCCAGCAGCGCGTCCTGGAGCAGCAGGTCCTCGATCGAGTAGCCGCACAGCACCATCTCCGGGAAGACCGCGACGGCGACCCCCTCCTCGGCACACCGGCGCGCCTGCCGCAGCACCGCCTCGGCGTTGGCGGGCGGGTCGGCGATCACGGTGTGGCCCGTGCAGGCGGCGACCCGCGCGAAGCCGTGCTGATAGATCGACCAGAAGTTCAACGGAGACGGAGACACGGGCCCAGTGTAATCGTCAGACCGACGCGATAGCGGCGCGCGCCGAATCCCCGCCCTCCGCGGCCAAGGACACCATCCCTCTCCGGTCGCCGCCCTGTGTGCTCCAGGTCTTCGGGTGGCCGGGAAGCGGATCATGACCGGAACGCGACGGCAACCGTCGGCGAGTGTTGCCTGTGCCACATCCTCCCGCCTAGCGTGGGCGCCCGGCCCGGTCGAAGGCCGAATACGTTCAGGGAACGGGGGAGCGGACGTTGGCGCGTGTTCTGCTGGTCCACGCCAGGGCCGGAGCACCACCGGAGTACACCATTCCCAAGGTTGCCGCGGTGGCCGACACCTGCGTGCTCGCGGTGACGCCGCTGTCCGCGACGGCACGTTCGGTCGCGGACACCTGTTGCGAGACGGTCGTCGACATCTCCGACAGCAGGCCGCACGCCGACCAGTTGGTCGAGCACATCGTGGCGGCGGCGCACCGGGTGGGTGCTGACGCGGTGCTCACCTTCTCGGAGTTCGCCGTCATCGCGGTCGCCGAGGCCTGCCAGCGGCTGGGGTTGCCCGGCCCAGGTCCGAATGTCCGGCGCGCCCGTGACAAGCGGGCCATGCGCGAGGTGTGGCAGCGGGCCGGGGTGCCCGTTCCGACCTGGTTGCCGGCCGATTCCATCGAGGAGTTGCGGTCTGCCTGGCACCGGCTCACGCCGCCGGTCCTGCTGAAGTCCGCCTGGAGCGCCGCCGCGGTGGGGCAGGTGATCATCCGGTCCGAGGACGAGCTGCCCGCGGCCTGGGAGAGTTCCGGTGCCGCACTGGCCGGAGGGAACGAGAGCTGGTTCTCCGAGCTGCGCCTTTCGGCTGCCGGACAGCAGCCCGCACCCGGGTTCCTCGTCGACGAGATCATCCCGTCCTCCATTCGTTCCTGGTACGACGACGACCGTTACGGAGACCACATCAGTGTCGAGGGGGTCGTCGTCGAAGGCCGTTACCACCCGGTGTGCATCACGTCCAAGGCGCCGACCACAGCGCCGTTCACCGAACGGGCCAACTTCACCCCGTGCGTTCTCGCCCCCGCGCTGCAGCGGCGGATCGAGGAGATCGCCCGGCGCGCGGTCGACGCCCTGGAGCTGGGGACCTGTGCGACGCACACGGAGATGAAACTGCTCGACGGTGAACGGGTGTGCCTGCTGGAGAGCGCCGCCCGCTTCGGCGGAGTGCTGCTGACCCGCGAGGTGGAGCACGTCCACGGCATCGACATGATCGGGGCCTACACCAGGGCGGCCCTGGGCGAGGATCCGGGACTTCCGGACACCATGCTCGTCCAGCCGACCGCCCACGCCGCCGGGTCCGTCGCGCTGTACGCCGCCGATTCCCGCGGCCGCCCCTGGAGCACCCTGCCCCCTTTCGTACCCGACCGCATCGACTGGGCGTCCCTGCTCTCGCCGGGTACGAAGGCCGAGGTCTTCGACGGGCTCTCCCTGCCGTCCGGCTCCCCGATGCCGGTCTACGACGCGGCCAACGGCTACCTGAACTCCGCGGGCCTGGTCTTCCTCACCGCACCGGACCCAGCGACCCTGCTGGCCGATGCCCACGCCATCATGGACGGGCTGGAGCATGCGCTCATCCGGGCCGGGCAGTAGCGTCCGCCGGCCCGCGACCGCACACGACCGGACCGTCGTCATCCTGCTCACCCTGGCCACGGCCGCCCTGCTGACCGCCGGCTGGGTGCTGTCCGGAGTCCTCGTGGCCGACGACGTTCCGCCACTCGCCGTCGCCACCGGCCGGGCCGCCGGCAGCACTCTGGTGCTCGTGGGCATCGCGCTGACCGCCGCCCCCGCCCGGGCCGCCTTCGCACAGACCGCACGCCGTGGCCGCGCCGTGCTGGTGCTCGCCTTCCTCGGCTATTTCGTGTACTTCGTCGGCACCATGCTGGGCGTGCAGCGCATGGGGGCCTCGAAGACCGGACTGGTCGTGGCCCTGCTGCCCTGCGTGACCCTGGCCATCGGAGCCGCGGCCTTCGGGGAACGGGTCACCTGGCGCAAGGCGGTCGGCACGGTAGTGGCGGTGGCCGGCGCCTTCGGATACACCCTGGACATGTCCGGCGCCGGGAGCCACACCACCGACCTGCTCATCGGCGGGGCCTGGACGCTGCTCGCCACCGTCACCTTCGCCCTCTACAACTACCTCTACCGCAAAGACCTGCACGACGTGTCACCGCTCGGCGCCCTGCCCGTGGTCTTCGCTGTCGCCACGGTCATGCTGGCGCCGGTCGCCGCCGTGACCGAGCCCCTGTCCGACGTCACCGCCCGGCAATGGCTGGGCACGCTGGCGCTCGGTGCCCTGCTGACCGCACCCGTCTATGTGACGGCCCATGAACTCGTCCTGCGGCGCGGCCCGCTGTACATGGCAGCGGTCTCGCTGTTCGTCCCCTTTCTGGTACGGGTCACCGAATGGTCCCTGGGCAACGCCCCGGCCATGGACGCCGTGGCGGTGGTGACCATGGTCGTATGCCTGACCGGCATCGCGATCACCGTGCGGCCCGGTGTCACCGAGCCGACACAGCACACCGACCCCGCCACTGGCAGCAACGGGAGGAAGCATGAGCACACCGCTGGTCACGCTGATCAACCCGAACAAGATCCATCCGCCCATCACCCCCTACGCCCTGGACATCCTGACGACATCGCTTGAGGAGAGCGGATTCACGGTAGAAGTCGTCGACCTCACCTTCCGCCGTGACGACTGGCGCGCGGCCCTCGAAGAGTACTTCCGCGACCGGCGCCCCCTGCTCATCGGCGTGACCGTACGCAACACCGACACCATCTACCCCCAGGAGCAGCGGGTCTTCCTCGGGGAGCACCGCGAGATCATCGACACCGTCCGCACCCTGAGCGACGCGCCGGTGGTCGCCGGTGGCGTCGGCTTCTCCTCCATGCCCTTCGCCCTGGTCGACTACTTCGGCATCGACTACGGCGTGAAGGGCCCGGGAGAGCACATCATCTGCGACCTCGCACGGGCACTCGCCGACGGAACCGACCCGACCGCCGTACCCGGCCTGCTCGTCAACCGCGGCCACGGCGAGGTCCACCGGAACCCGCCCGTCGCCGACCCGGCACCCTCCTTACCCGCCGGACACCTCCTCACCTCCACGGGCTTCGCGGAGAGCCGTGTCTGGCAGGTCAACAGGAGCACTGCCTACCTCCGGCGCGCCGGCGATCCGACGAAGGTCGACAACCTCGAGTACTACCGACGCGGCGGACTCGGCAACATCCTCACCAAGAACGGCTGCCCGTTCGCCTGCGCCCACTGCGTCGAACCCGACGCCAAGGGAAACCGGTTCGCCCGGCGTGACATCGCCGCCGTCGTGGACGAGATGGAACTGCTGACCTCGCAGGGCGTCCACGATCTGCACACCACCGACAGCGAATTCAATCTCGCCGTCGCCAACAGCAAGGCACTGCTGCGGGAGATCGTCCGGCGCAAGGACCGGGACGCGGCCTCGCCGCTCCACCACCTGCGGCTGTGGGTCTACGCCCAGCCCGCTCCCTTCGACGAGGAACTGGCCGAACTCCTCGCCGCGGCGGGGGGCGCGGGCGTCAACGTCGCTCCCGACCACGTCCGCGACGACCTCCTCGACGACTGGAAGGTCACCGGGAAGGGAACCCGCTACTACACCTTCGACGACGTGGTCTCGACGGTGGAGCTGACCCACAAACACGGCATGCTCAGCATGGTCGAAGTCCTGCTCGGCATGCCCGGAGAGAACCGGGAGACCGTGCGCCAGTGCGTGGAGCGGACCATGGACCTCGACGCCACGGTCGTCGGCTTCACCCTGGGACTGCGCATCTTCCCGTACTCCCCGCTCGGCATGCGCTGCGCGGACCGAAGCGACGGCCGCGTACCGGTGCCAGGTGTGCAGTCCAACACGGCCACCGAGCCGATCGTGCTCAAGCCCGCACATCAGTGCGCCTCCGCTGTCGAGTACGAACGGCAGTTCATGTTCGAGCGCACGGGGAGTTTCCGTCCGCTGTACTACTTCTCCCCGGATCTGGCCGAGGACGAGGGCACCGTGAACGACCCCGCCGGACGGTGGCAACGGACCCTGGAGTTCCTCTGGGAGCTGATACCCGAGCAGGACCTGCCGCGCGTGATGCTCCCGACCGCACCGGGGCTGACCGAGCACGACAACAACTACGCCGACAACCCCTTCCTCACCGGCCTCGTCCGACTCGGGTACAAAGGCGCCTTCTGGTCCCGCTGGCGCGAACGGGAGAAGATCATGCGCGAAGCCGCTCTCTGAGAACACAGGTGACCATGGACAAGCCCACCGCCCTCGGCCCCGCTGCTGCCGCGCTCGCTGTCTCCGAAGTGCTCACCGCCCGCGGGGTTGCGTTCACCGTCCATCGCCACGGCGAGGTCCGCACGGTGGACGACATCCGCTCGCGCACCGCCTTCGACGTGGAGAACTCCGTCAAAGCCATGGCGTTCACCCATGACGACCGCATCGTTCTCGCCGCCGTTCCCGGCCCGGCCCGGATCCGGTACGGCCTGCTCGCAGCCGCTGTGGGAGCACGCCGCACGGACCTCGCCGCGGCCTCCCAAGCCGTACTGCGGCGGCTCGGCATGGAGCCGGGCGGCGTGAGCCCGGTGTGCCAGGACCCCGCGGTCACCGTCGTCTTCGACCCGTCGGTGCAGCGGATGGGGCGGGTCCTGTGCGGAAGCGGCCGCGCCGACTGCACCTTGGAACTGGAAGCATCGGACCTGGTCACCATCCCCGCCCACGCCGTGATCGCCGCGATCACCGCCGGTGGCTGACCGGTGAGTGCGGCCGCGGATCCACACCCCGGGTGGCCCTGGCGTATCAGCGCGTCCTCGAGCGGCCGGAGCGGATGGCGGCAACGGTGCCCGCCGCCCGCCGGACCCCTTTCGGCCGGACCCCTTCCGGCCGGGCTGCCGTCCGGCGCGGCGTCGGCGGCCCGCGCCGCACCTGTCGGCGAACGAACGCTCGTCGACAGGGCGCCCGGCAGACCCTCGCCGCCGGCGCGGACTCCGGCGCGACCCGACGCGGGCAGAGCCATGACGGGCTGCGGGCCGCCGAGGCCGAGGCAGCAGGGGCGGCAGCCGCCTGCCGTCGTGGCCGGGAAGACCGGCGCCGTGCGCACGGCGTACCCGGCGGCTGGACCATCGCCGCCCCGGTCCGCGAGCACGGCGTCGGCCGGGGCGCCATCCGCACGGCCGTCGCCGACCTCATGCCCGCGCACACCACCGTCGGCCACGGGCACGCCCCGGCCCCGGAGCCGCCGGTCGCCCTCGACATGACGGGCGGGGCCGCCGGCTTCCTCCGCATGGCGGAGCCGGAACTCGCCGGACCGCGCTCGACCACGGCGTGCCCGTGCGGCGCGGCCAGGGCCACACCCGGCGCGTGAGCGCCGCGCCCGCGGTCCACCACCGGCGCCGCGCCCGCTGCCGGCCCCGCGGCGGTACAGGGTGCCCCGGCGGCCCCGGCACAACGCAAGGCCCGCCGCGGGCCGGGACCGGGACCGGGGCGGAGCAATCGGGACATGACGCCCGAAGGCCGCCCCACTTCCGGCGGTTTCCAGCGCTCGTACGAACCGGTCGTGAACACACCCCCGGCGCACGCGCGCCCGCCCCCGGCGAGAGTCCAGACTCTCGCCGGGGGCGGGCGCGGGAACCGCGGGGCCGGGCCTCAGCGGCGTCGGTAGGACTCGACGTAGCCGTTCGCGGGGGTGCCCACGCCGGTGACGTCGTCGTAGCCCTTCACCGCGGACAGCGAGCTGTCCTTGCCGAGGCTGCGGACCGAGGTGATCAGGCCGTCCGCCGCGTCGTAGCCGTTGGCGAAGTCGACGCGGGCCACCGCCAGGCCGGAGCCGGTCGGGTCGTCGGTCACGTCGTGGTACGCCTTCGACCCGTACTTCGCGTAGATCGCCGGGTTGGCGAAGCCGATCGCCTTGCCGCCGCGGGCCTCCTGGGCGAGCGCCTGGACGGCCGCGATGACCGGAGCGGCGAGCGAGGTGCCGCCGATGCGGTACTCGCTGTACTTCTCGGTCCCGTCCGGGAAGGTCTGCGTCTGGCCGACCTTGAAACCGGTGTTCGGGTCGCCGACCGCCGCGATGTCCGGGACGACGCGGTTGCCGTCGGCGCTGTTGGCCGTGGCGAGCGCGTCCGGCACGACGCCCTTCTGGTAGTAGGGCTCGGCGACCGTCCTGCTGGTGCCGCCGCCCGCACCCGAGGTGAACGCGCCGGGGAAGTTCACCCAGCTCGTGCCGTCGGCCGACAGCACGGCCTTCTGGGTGCCCCAGCCGGTCTCCCACAGGTACTTGTCGTCCTTGCCGACGGCCAGCGAGGTGCCGCCGACCGCCGTCACCCACGCCGAGTTGGCCGGGGTGTCGACCTGCTTCACACCGGTGTTGTCGACCTCGTCGCCGTTGTCGCCGGAGGAGAAGTAGAAGCCGATGCCCTCGACCGCGCCGAACTGGAAGACCTGGTCGTAGGCCGCGGCGAGGTCCGGCGTCTGGTTGGCCTCGATGTCGCCCCAGGAATTGGAGACGATGTCGGCCAGGTGGTTGTCGACGATCTTGCCGAGCGAGTCGAGCAGGTCGTCGTCGTAGCAGGACGCGGCGCCCACGTACGTGATCTGCGCGCCCGGCGCGACCGCGTGCACGGCCTCGACGTCGAGGGTCTCCTCGCCGTACCAGCCGGCCGCCCCGCACTCCTTGGTCTTGGTGTACTTGCTGGGCAGCACCTGCTTCAACTGGCCGGTGGTGTAGGCCGCGTCGCCGTGCTTGGCCGCGTAGGTGGCCGCGTCGTAGGCGATGGTCGGCGAGGCGTAGGCGTCGGTGATGGCGACGCGCACGCCCTTGCCCGTGCGGCTGCCCGCGCCGTATGCCGCGCGCAGCTGCTTGCCGGTGTAGCCCTTGACGGCGTACGGGATCTTCTGGCCGTACGCGTCCGGCAGACCGGTGGCGACGTTCGAGCCGTAGTACGACGAGAACGGCCCCGAGTTCTTGAACACCGCGTCGGGCGGGGGCAGCTGGTCGTCGTGGGTGACCTTGTGCGGGGCGTTGTCCAGTCCGGTGACCGTCAGGACGGCGCCCTTCAGGCTCTCGGGCACCGAGGCCGTCTTCGCGGGCGCGCGGTAGGTCTTGGCGCCCTTGGCGTAGTCGTGCAGCTGGGTGCCGAAGGCCTTCTCGACGGCGGCGACGTCGCCGGTGACGGTGACGTAGTGCCGCGTGACGCCGGTGACCTTCAGACCCGCGGACCTCAGCCACGACTTGACCGCGGCCACCTGGGCCTTGGTCGCGCCGAAGCGGGCCTGCGCCTTACGGGCGCTCAGGTAGTGGCCGTAGGCGGCAGAGTTCGGGTCGGAGACGGCCTTCGCGTAGGCGGCGAGGCCGGAGGCGTCCCGCCCCGCCAGGTAGACCCGGGCGGTGACCCGGGCGCCGTCGGAGGTGGCGCCCTGGTCCGCCTTGGCCGTGGCCCACGCGGGCTTGGTGCCCGTGAGGGCGTCCCGGCCCGGGTGGTCCGCGGCGTGCGCCGCGGGTATGCCGAGCGCCAGCGCGCCGGCGAGCATCGGCAGTGTCGCTGCCAGGCTCACTCCGGCGCGCATCTTGGCGCGGTTTGATCTCATAGAACCCCCTGCGATGCGGTTCTTCGCACGTGTGGTCGGTCGCCGTGTGATCCGCGTAGAACCGGGCCGCGGCGGAGGCGCGGAAATGGATCAAACGGTAGGGGTCACTCTTTCGACGAACCGTTCATGCCAGGGGAATGCGCAGACCAAGAAGAGCCCAAGAGACGTGATTAATGGGTGATTTGGCGGGCATTGTCCAGTGAACCGCCTGGCGCGGGCGGCCGTTCACCCCGTCCGCACCCCGTCCGCATCCCGAAGCCCCCGCCTGTCCTCTCCTCTCCTCTTCTCTCCTCTCCTCCCGTAACTCTCCTCACCGGTAGGCCGGTTCGTCCTGCTGTGCCGGTTCGCCGACAGGTGCGGTGGCCCGGCTCGATGCCGGGCGGAGGAGGACGGCCACGAGCACGGCCGCGACGGCCATGGCCGCGCCGCCGCAGCGCAGTGCCAGATGGAGCCCTTCGACGAAGGCGGTGTCCACGGCGTCCTGGACGGGCGCGGGCAGGGTCCGGGTGCCGTCTGCCCCCGTGCCGACGACCGAGGTCGCGATGGTGTGCCGGGTCGCGGGCGGAACGCCGAGCCGATCGAGCGATCCGCTCAAGGTGGCGGCCAGGCGGCTGCTGAGGACGGCTCCCAGGGCGGCGACGCCGACGACACCGCCGATCTCGCGCAGCATGTTGAGCGTCGCGGAGGCCATGCCCGCCTGGGCGAGCGGGACGCGCTTCATGACCACGACGGACACCGGCGTGAAGCTCATCCCCATGCCGATTCCCATGGCGAGCAGCACCCACAGGTACTCCGGATAGCGGGCGTGCTCGCCGTGGAACGAGAGGCCGGCGAGCGCCGTCGCGCACAACGCCAGCCCGGTCACCAGCGGAATCCGGGGGCCCAGGCGCGCGGTGAAGGCGGCGGACAGCGGCGCGGCGACGGCGATCATCGCGGTCATGGGCAGACCGGCCAGGCCAGCGCCCGACGGCGTCCAGCCCATCACGTCCTGCATGAGCAACGGCAGGAAGAACGACGCGCCGAACATGCCGAAGCTGATCATGAATCCGCTCACCGCGGCTCCGCTGAGCACCGGGTCCCGGAAGAAGCGCAGGTCCAGCATGGGCTCGGCGGTGCGGAGTTCGACCGCGACGAAGGCCGACAGGGCCGCCGCCGCCACCGCCGCGAAGGTCAGGACGCGCGGGTCGGTCCAGCCGCGGGCCGGTCCTTCGACGAGGGCGTAAACCAGGGCCCCGAAGCCGAGCACCGAGAGCATCTGGCCCGGAAGGTCCACTCGCCTGGCCCGGCCCGCGAACTCCGGGAGCACCCGGGCGGCGAGCAGCAGCCCGGCCGCTCCGATCGGGACGTTGATCCAGAACACGCCGGCCCATCCGAACGCGTCCACCACCGGCCCGCCCAGGACCGGACCGATCGTCAGGCCCAGGGCGGACACGCCGGACCAGAGCCCGACGGCGCGGGCGCGCTCCCTCTCGTCGGTGAAGACGTGCCGCAGGATCGACAGGCTGCCCGGCGTGAGCAGCGCCGCGCCGAGCCCTTGCAGCATCCGCGCGGCGATCAGCGGGCCGATCGACCCGGACAGTGCCGCCGCCGCCGATCCCGCCGTGAACAGCGCCAGTCCGGTGAGGAAGATCCGCTTGCGGCCGTACCGGTCGCCGAGGGTGCCGCCGGTGAGCAGCAGGGCGGCGTAGACCAGGCTGTACCCCTCGACCACCCACTGCAGTCCGCTCACACCCGCGTGCAACTGCTGCCCGATGCGGGGCAGGGCGACGTTGACGATGACGTTGTCGAGCATCGCCATGAACATCGTGGCGCACAGGACGGCCAGCACGAGCCCTTTGCGCCGGGAGGTCAACTCCTCCATCACATTCCCTAACACTGTTAGTCGGTATCCAGGGCCGACAGCCTGCCCCTAACGGTGTTAGATTGCAAGCCGGCTTTTTCGACGGAGGTGGCCGGTGGCACGAGACAGCGCTGCGGCCGAGGGTGCCGCACAGCCGGGACTGACCCGCCGGACGCTCCTCGCGGCGGCCCTGCGCGTGCTGGAACGTGAAGGCGTCAACGGCCTGTCGATGCGCAAGGTCGCCGCCGAACTGGGAGTGAAGGCGGCCTCCCTGTACTGGCACGTCCGCAACAAGGAACAACTGCTGGACCTGCTCGCCGACGAGCTCATGGCCGACGCCGAGCCGCCGCCCAGGCAGGGCGACTGGCGCGAGCAGCTCCGCGAGTACTCGCTGCGCTACCGACGGCACCTGCTCGGCAAACGCGACTCCGCCAAGGTCGTCGCGGGGCGGCTCGCACTGGGCCCGAACCTGCTGCGTCTCATGGAGGACCAGTTGGACCGGCTGCGCGAGGCCGGATTCGCCGACGCCGACGCCGCCCTGGCCAACTACCTCCTCGGCGCCTTCGTCCAGGGCTTCGTGCTCCAGGAGCAGTCACCCATCTCGGCGTCCGAGACCGAGGGAGCCAGCCGTTCCGAAGTCGCCCGGGCGGCGGCCGACCGACTGCGCGGACTGCCCGAAGCGACGTTCCCGAACCTCGTCGCCCTGGCCGGCGACCTCACCACCCCGTCCATGGACGACCGCTTCGCCTTCGGCCTCGAACGCCTCCTCGACGGGCTGGCGGTTCTGCGCGCCGGCAACCACGCGCACCCAACGGCTGAACGGCCATGAGGGCCGCGTCGCTCCGTCGGCGGCGACGATGCCGGTGGTGAGCGACACCTCGGGGCCCCGGGAGAGGACCATGACGCTCACGGCCGCCAAGACGTCCGCCGCTTCGCCGAAGCCGCGCTCGGGCGCCGTCCGCTGACGGGGGCTCGGCGAAGGCGCCGGCGGCTGCGGCGAGGGCGGCGGTTCTGGCCGCACGGCCGGGAAGCCGCGGATCGGGTGTCATGCGGAGGAGCACCAGCCGGCCGTACAGGCACGTGCGCGGACCGCCGCCAGGGCCTGAGGTCCCGGCAGATCCACAGACATCACCGCAGAAAGGCAGCAGTTCATGACACCGCCGATCCCCGCCGACCCGACCGTGGTCCACCCGATGCCCGGGCAGCCGCGGCTGGCACTGCTGAAGCCGCTGATCACCTCGCCGCTGATCGAGGTCGGAGAGTTCTCCTACTACGACGATCCCGATGATCCGACCGCCTTCGAGACGCGCAACGTGCTGTACCACTACGGGCCGGAGAAGCTCGTCATCGGGAAGTACTGCGCGCTGGGCGAGGGCGTGCGCTTCATCATGAACGGCGCCAACCACCGCATGGACGGCCCGTCGACGTTCCCCTTCCCGATCATGGGCGGGTCCTGGGCCGAGCACTTCGACCTCGTCACCGGCCTGCCCGGACGGGGGGATACCGTGGTGGGCCATGACGTCTGGCTCGGTCACCGGGCCACGGTGATGCCCGGCGTCCGCATCGGCCACGGAGCGGTCATCGCCTCCTGCTCCGTCGTCGTCGACGACGTCCCCGACTACGGCATCGTCGGCGGTAATCCCGCCCGCCTCATCCGCCGCCGCTACAGCGATGCCGACATCGACCGCCTCCTGGCCCTGGCATGGTGGGACTGGCCGCTCGGGCACATCACCGAACACATCCGCACGATCATGTCCGGCAGCATCGACGACCTGGAGAACGCGGCGGCCGGGCAGGCGGGAGAGGAGCGTCAGGACCCGCCGTCCGGCAGCACGTCGGCGCGCTGAACGGTTCCGGCACGCGACGACCGGGTCCGCCGCGCCCGGCCTGCGACCGGTGGAGACCTCCGCCCGTCGCGGGCTCCCGTCGCCGACGACTCCGCAGCCCCGCCCCGGGAGACGCCACGCGGGATGCAGCCGAGGGGCCTTCTCGCGGGTCGGACCCAGCCCCCGGGGGTGCCGCCGACACCCCTACGGCCTGGGCTTCGCGCCCCGCTCCTCGAGCATGTCCGCCATGAGGGCGATCTCCGACTGCTGCGCCTCGACCATGCCCTGGGCCAGCCGCTTCTCCACGCCGACCGTGCACTTGGCCGCGCAGCCCTCCGCCATGTGGACGCCGCCCTTGTGGTGGTCCGTCATCAACCGCAGGTAGTAGACCTCCGCCTGCCTGCCGCTGAGCGTGCCGAGCTTCTTCATCTCGGTGTCGGTCGCCATGCCCGGCATCAGCGCACCGTCCTCACCGGAGCCGGAGCCGGAGCCGGAGCCGGAGCCGGAGCCGGAGCCGGAGCCGGAGCCGGAGCCGGAGGTCATGTCACCCATGCCCATCCAGGTCATCGGCGCGTCGGCCGACACCTTCGGCAGCCCCCACAGGTCCAGCCAGCCCAGCAGCATGCCGCGCTGGTTGGCCTGCGTCTGCGCGATGTCGTAGGCGAGCCGCCGCACCTCCGTGTCCTCGGTGCGGTCGCGCACGATGTACGACATCTCCACGGCCTGCTGGTGATGGACCGCCATGTCCCGCGCGAAACCGGCGTCCGCGGAGTCGGCGGCCGGCACCTTGCCGCCGCCGTCGTCCTCCGCGACCGCGTACGTGATCGCACCGGCCGCGACGAGCGCCGCCGCGGCGGCCCCCGCGATCCAGCCGACGTGCCTCACTTCATCCTCCCGCCGGTGCACGAGGCACCCGGCTCCGGCGTCTGCTTGCCCTGCACGTAGGTGGCGAAGAACTTGTCCACCGCCGGGTCGTCGGCGCTCTTGACGGTGAGCTGGTGACCCCACGCCGACAGCATCAGCGGCGCCGCCTGCTTCGCGTACGGACTCATCAGGGTGTAGGGCGTCTTCTTCACCTTCGCCGCGAGCGCGGCGACATCGCTCTTGGCCGCCTTGTCGGTGTACGTCACCCACACCGCGCCGTGCTCCAGCGAGTGCACGGCGTTCACGTCCTGCACCGGCTCGGTGTAGACGTCGCCGTTGCAGTTGAGCCACACCGGGTTGTGGTTGCCGCCCACCGGGGGGTGCATGGGGTAGGTCACCGACGTGCCGACGTGCGTCCGGGCGAGCTTGCCCGACCAGGTGCGCACGCCGCCCTCGCCGGTCACGAAACGACCGGAGTCGCCCGAACCCTTCGCGTCGGACGACGCCCCGCCGGAGTCGTCCGACTGCGCACGGACGACGAAGACCCCGCCGACGACGAGACCGGCCACGGCCACCGCACTGGCCGCGACGACGAGCATCCGGTTTCGCCGCTCGCGAGCCCGTTCCGCGCGCCGCATCTCCTCTATGCGTGCCTTGCGTGCCGCGCTGGTGGCCTTGTTGGCGGAGCCCATGAGGTGTGTCCTTCTGGGAAAAGGGGACCGGTCCGGTCCGCTGATCGTAATGGGCACACCGGGCGGCGGGCAGACGGCGCCGGGGAAAGTCCGGATCGGTACGGGGCCGAGCGGATCCCCGGAAAATTTGTATCGCCGATGCGTATTACCTACCCTGCTGCCATGCGGCTGTTGCGATCCACCGACCTGGCCCTGCGTGTGCTCATGCAGCTGGCCGTGGCGGATGCCACCGCGATCCCCACCACCCGGGACGTCGCGTCCACGGTGTCGGCTCCTTACACGCACGTCGCGAAGGTCGTGGCCGAATTGCAGCGCATGGGCCTGGTCCACGCCCGCCGCGGCCGGGGCGGCGGGCTCGCGCTCACCGAGAAGGGCCGCACGGCGTCCGTGGGGGGTGTGATGCGCACCTTCGAGGGCGTCACCGAGGTCGTCGAGTGCGAAGGCGCCACGCCCTGCCCGCTGAGCTCCGACTGCCGGCTGCGCGGCGCGCTGCGGCGGGCCCAGGAGGCGTTCTTCGCCTCACTGGACCCGCTCACCGTCGCCGACATGGTCGCCGCCCCCGCCGGCCCGATGCTGCTGCAGATCGGCAGGGCGGCTCCCTGAACCGGCGGATGTCCCCTTTACGCCTGGCCCTCCTGCGCCAGCCACAGGTCCGGCCCGAACACCTCGTAGTGGATGTCGGCCGGTGCCACGCCCTTCTCGATCAGCTGGGCGCGCACCGTGCGCATGAAGGGCAGCGGGCCGCACAGGTACGCGCGGGTGCCGGCCGGCACGTCCACGCCCGCGAGGTCGACCAGGCCGGTGCGGCCGGACTCGCCGGCGTCCGCCTCGTACCAGAAGTGGACCGACCCCTCCGGGAGCTTGCCCGCGTAGGCGAGGTGGTCGGCGCGCAGGGCGTGGGCGGCGGGGGAGCGGTCGCCGTGCACGACGGTGACCGGGGCGCGGTGGCCGGTCTCCGCGAGCTGGGCCAGCATCGCGACGATCGGGGTCACGCCGATGCCGGCGGACGCCAGCAGCAGGGGGGTGTCCGCGGCGCCGTCCAGCACGAGGTCGCCGTAGGGGGCGGACAGTTCCAGGACGCTGCCCGCGCGCGCGTGCGTGTGGAGGTGGTGGGAGACCTCGCCGTCGGGCGCCGAGCCGTCCCCGTTCACCCGCTTGACGGTGATCTGCCGCTCCGCCGAGCCGGGCGCCCCGGTGAGGCTGTACTGGCGTATCTGGCGGGCGCCGTCCGGCAGCTCGACGCGTACCGAGACGTACTGGCCCGCCCGGAAGCCGGGCACCGGACCGCCGTCCACCGGGCGCAGCCGGAAGGTAACGACGTCGTCGGTCTCGGTCGCGCGCTCGACGACCTCCCACTGCCGCCAGCCGGGGTCGCCGGCCTCCTCGTACAGCCGCTTCTCGATCGCGACCAGCGCGTTCGCCATCAGCCAGTAGACCTCGTCCCAGGCGGCGGCCACCTCGGGCGTGACGGCCTCGCCGAGCACGCCGGCGATGGCGGCGAACAGGTGCTCGTGGACGATCGCGTACTGGTCCGGCGTGACGCCGAGCGAGGCGTGCTTGTGGGCGATGCGGGACAGCATCACGTCCGGGCGGCGGTCCGGGTGGTCCAGCAGGTGCGTCGCGAAGGCGGCGATCGAACCGGCCAGCGCCTGGCGCTGGGTGCCGGCCGCCTGGTTGCCGCGGTTGAAGAGGTCGCGCAGCAGTTCGGGCCGGGCGGCGAACATGCCGGCGTAGAAGCGCTCGGTGATCTCGCCGAGGTGCGCGCCCACGGCGGGGAGGGTGGCGCGGACGGTGGCGGCGGACTGTTCGGACAGCATGGTGGCTCCTCGGGTCTCAACTGATCGATCACGCTAGTAAAACTTGCATTTGAGATGCAAATTAAGGGCACGTGGCGTCGCTCACGCACGCGCAGGTCCGGCCATTACGGATGTCGGCGCGAACAGGCAAGATGGGCGTTGGGCATCGCAGCCGTACACCTGCCGTGCGCGAGGCGTTCAGGCCGGGGTCGGACGGCCGATCATGGGCGGCAACGCGCATGAAATGCTGTTGTGGTGGGATGCTCAGGTGCCCGACCGCCTCCCGTGGCGGGGAGACGATCGGCCTGACCAGCAAGGATGGGGAAGCGGAAGATGGACAAGCAGCAGGAGTTCGTGCTCCGGACGTTGGAGGAGCGCGACATCCGGTTCGTACGCCTGTGGTTCACTGACGTGCTGGGCTTCCTGAAGTCCGTGGCCGTGGCCCCCGCCGAGCTGGAGCAGGCCTTCGACGAGGGCATCGGCTTCGACGGCTCCGCGATCGAGGGCTTCGCCCGGGTCTACGAGTCCGACATGATCGCCAAGCCGGACCCGTCGACCTTCCAGATCCTGCCCTGGCGCGCCGAGGCCCCCGGCACCGCCCGTATGTTCTGCGACATCCTGATGCCGGACGGCTCGCCGTCCTTCGCGGACCCGCGCTACGTCCTCAAGCGCGCCCTGGCCCGCACCTCCGACCTGGGCTTCACCTTCTACACCCACCCGGAGATCGAGTTCTTCCTGCTGAAGGACAAGCCGGTGGACGGCTCCCGCCCGACCCCGGCCGACAACTCCGGCTACTTCGACCACACCCCGCAGAACATCGGCATGGACTTCCGCCGCCAGGCGATCACCATGCTGGAGTCGATGGGCATCTCGGTGGAGTTCTCCCACCACGAGGGCGCCCCCGGCCAGCAGGAGATCGACCTGCGCTACGCCGACGCGCTCTCCACGGCGGACAACCTCATGACCTTCCGCCTGGTGATGAAGCAGGTGGCGCTGGAGCAGGGCGTGCAGGCGACGTTCATGCCGAAGCCGTTCTCTGAGCACCCCGGCTCCGGCATGCACACGCACCTCTCCCTCTTCGAGGGCGACCGCAACGCCTTCTACGAGTCGGGCGCCGAGTACCAGCTCTCCAAGGTCGGCCGCTCCTTCATCGCGGGCCTGCTGCGGCACGCGGCGGAGACCTCCGCGGTCACCAACCAGTGGGTGAACTCCTACAAGCGCATCTGGGGCGGCTCGGAACGCACCGCCGGCGCCGGCGGAGAGGCCCCCTCCTACATCTGCTGGGGCCACAACAACCGCTCCGCCCTGGTCCGCGTGCCGATGTACAAGCCCGGCAAGACCGGCTCCGCGCGTGTCGAGGTCCGCTCCCTGGACTCCGGCGCCAACCCCTACCTGGCGTACGCCGTCCTGCTCGCCGCAGGCCTGAAGGGCATCGAGGAGGGCTACGAGCTCCCGCCGGGCGCCGAGGACGACGTCTGGGCCCTCTCCGACGCCGAACGCCGCGCGATGGGCATCGAGCCCCTCCCGCAGAACCTCGGCGAGGCCCTCTCCCTGATGGAGCGCAGCGACCTGGTCGCCGAGACCCTGGGCGAGCACGTCTTCGACTTCTTCCTCCGCAACAAGCGCCAGGAATGGGAGGCGTACCGCTCGGAGGTCACGGCCTTCGAACTGAAGAACCTGCTGCCGGTGCTGTAGCCAAGGACGGAGCGGATTTCCGTACGACTCAGTGGGTGGGGTCAACGGTCGTGAACCGTTGACCCCACCTCTGCGTCTCCCACCGTCTGCGCTTGCTCGCCCATCGCAACTGCTGCAACATGGCCGGGAAGGTCACGCCATCGGAATTGCGGCAGTCATCGCTTTTGGCGGGTATCGATGTGGCGCTTCGACCGTATGGGCAAGTCCCGAAGCAGGAGAGAGCGATCGACCGGGAAGGCTGCGCAACGCCGGTGTCGGTTGCTGCGGCACCCGCTTGCCCTCGCGGGTACCGTGGTCGTCAGCGCCTGTACGGCGACTCATCGGGAAGTCCGACCCGACGGAGATCTCACGGTGCGTACGGGCACCACAGCGGTCGGCGTGGCACTCGTAGTCGTACTTGTGGCTGTCATCGGTGTCATCCTCGTTGCCGCCCTGTCCGCGACCGTGGCTGCCGCGCTCGAGGAAATCGCGGATGCCGTGCGGGAGAAGAGATTGCTCGCGGGGGCCGGATGGATTTGCCTTTCTTCGCTCATCGTCGCGGTGCTGGGGGTCATGGGCTGGGCGGTTGCCGCGAACACGCTTTTCAGACATCAGACCACCGTCGTCACCGCGAGTGGTGTCCGAGGTGAACTGAAGGTCACGCGCGAACGGCCGGTGGGCAGTGACGCGGAGGAGACCTGGAAGTACTCGAGCATCGCCGAAGTCCAATTTGACTACCACCCCGGGAGTCAAACCGCCGAGGGCAGCATGCCACCGCAAGGTGTCGTGTACATCCATGGAATCGACGGCTCGCGGTCCAAGGTCTTCGACGGGAAGGCGTGCCCGGCGCGAGACCTGGCGAGCACCGTCGCGTCGGCGTCCCGGGCGCGACTGAAGGTGAATGCGGGATACCGGGACATATCGAGCCCGATGTCTTTCCTGACGCAGATCAGATGCGGCATCGATCGCCCGTTTCGTCCGACCGCTTGGAGCCGGTACCCGTCAGAGGCCGGACGGGTGCTTGACATACCTTTCTTGTGGCGATGGCCATGGGCGATACCCATAGTCATGGGTCAGATCGCAGCGCTCGTGGTCGCTGTGATCACGATCGGACGATGGCGTGAGCGGAAATGCTCTCGGCTCACGATGATCTCGGTGTGCGTTTTCGCCGCCTTGCTGATCGTGGGCGTGAACATACTCGCGGCCAGAAGTTATGGCAGTTGGCCCGGAGTCCTTGCGCTGCTTGCCCTGATGTCGAACTGGATACTGAAGCGACGCCTGTCCGCCGGCGAGCGTTCGTGAGGTCCACGCTTCGCTACGGGTAGGCCGGGGAAACCGCCGCCGTGCTGATGCGCCGGGGCTTTCCCGTGCCGTCCGCCGGGACCTCGTACAGGTCGGCTCCGTAGTCGCCCGGCAGGGCGTAGACCAGGGTGTCCGTGTTGTGCCAGAGGGCCTGGTCGTCGACGCTGCGGGGCTCCGCCAGCGGCGTTTCGCGCATCGTGCGCAGGTCGAGGACGTACAGGCGCCACGGTGCGTCCTCGGGCAGGCCCGGGACCCGCTTCTTGAACGCGACGCGGGTGCCGTCGGGGGAGAGGGACGGGCATTCGACGTTCGCGCGCAGGGAGGTGACCGTGCGGGTGCGCAGGTCGCCGCGGACCAGGTAGGTGCGCCCCTTCGTCGCCAGCGTCGCGTAGAACGTGCGGTCGTCCGCGGCGAAGGTCACGCCCCAGAAGTTCACGTCGGACGAGCGGTAGCGGTGCCCGTCCTTCACGATCCGGAACGCCTCCAGCGACGGGATCAGCTTCCCCGTGCGCACGTCCACGATCGCCGCCCGCGTCGAGAAGTCCGTCCCCGCGTACGAGTCGCCGCCGACGAACGCGGTCCACGTGGCCAGGTGGCCGGTCGGGGAGACCCGGGCGCGGGAGGGGATGCCGGGGACGTCGTAACGGGCCCTCACCCGCAGGCGCGCGTCCAGGACGAGCGCCCGGTAGGTGTCGGAGACCGCGCCGTGCACCGCTTGCAGGCACACGCCCGTGCCCGCGGCGGCGTGCAGGCGCAGGCACTTCACGCCCGAGGCGACCCGGGGCCCGGACGGATCCGAGGCCGCCACCGTGGTCAGCTCGTCGCGGTGCGGACCCCAGGCCATGTTGCGGAACACCAGCCGGCCCGGCGCGGTCAGGACGACCCGCCCGGAGGCCACCCGTGGCCCGCCCGGCCGTGCCTGGTCCCGGCGCTCCGCCCGCGCCGACGCGTGCAGCACGGACGCCACCGCGACCGCCGCCAGCACCACCACGGCCGACAGCAGGACGACGACTCGGTGACGAACGGTCATGAAGCAGAGCCCTTCCTCAGCACGAGCGCGGACACCGCCGCGCACCCCGCCAGCGCCGCCGTCGACGCCAGCAGCGCCGTACGGTCGCCCCACAGCGTCCAGGCCGCGCCGAAGCCCAGCGAGCACGCGAACCGGGCGAGCGCCTGCCCGGTCTGCACCACCGCCAGCCCCGACGAGCGCAACTCCTCCGGAACCCCGTCCGACGCCGCCGCCATCAGCACGCCGTCGGTCGCGGCGTAGAAACCGCCGAGCAGTGCCAGGACGGCGTACGGCATCGCGGCGCCGTGCCACGACGTGAGCAGCAGCCCGTACGCCAGCAGCAGCGCCCCGTGGCCGCCCAGGAACACCCGCCACCTCCCCACCCGGTCCGCCAGCCGGCCCAGCACCACCGCGAGCAGCAGGAACGCGGCGGCCGTCCCCAGCGGCAGCAGCGCGAACCACCGGTCGGCGACCCCCGTACGGCGCTGCAACAGCAGATAGACGAACGAGTCGCTGACCGTCGCCAGCCCCAGCAGCACCGCGCACACCGTGAGCCGCCGCAGTTCGCGCCGCCGCAGCAGCGCCACCGCCGCCCGTAGCGTGGGCCGCTCGGACACCGCCCCCGACCGCGACCCGCCCGGCACGAACAACACCAGCACCAGCACGCCCACCGCGGCGACGCAGAAGCTCACCGTGAAGACGGCGTCGTAGCCGTCCACCGTGGCCCGCAGGATCCAGAACGCCGCCAGCGGCCCCAGCAGCGCGCCCGCCGTGTCCATGGCCCGGTGCACGCCGAAGGCCCGCCCCCGCGCCTGCGGCGTGGACGACAACGAGATCAGGGCGTCGCGCGGGGCGGTGCGCAGCCCCTTGCCGGTGCGGTCGGCGGCCAGCACCAGCCCGATCGGCGTCAGCGAATGCGCCACCAGCAACAGCGGCTTGCACACGGCCGAGACCCCGTACCCGACCCCGGCCACCCACTTGTGCCGGCCCCCGCCCCGGTCGGCCAGGTGGCCCCCGGCCAGCCGGACCAGCGCCGAGAAGCCGTTGTAGACGCCGTCCAGCAGCCCGAAGCCCAACGGCGACAGGCCCAGCCCGGCCACCAGGTACAGCGGCAGCACCGCCGTCACCATCTCCGACGACACGTCGGTGATCAGGCTGACCGTGCCGAGCGCGAGGACCGTGGGGGCGACCGCGACGCGCCGCCCGGCCGGGGGCCGGACGGCGCCGTCCGCGGACGCCGGCGTCGCGCGGCTGTCCGCTACGTACATGTCAGGGCGCCCAGATGCCCGTGATGTCCTGGGCGGAGGCCGCGTTGCCCGCATGGCTGCTCAGCCCCTGCGAGTCCTCCAGCGTCCGCAGCAGGTCGTAGTGGTTGTACGTCGTGGAGGTCGACGATCCCGCGGCCACCGGCTGCCCGTACAGCACCGTCGGGATGCGGTTGCCGCTGAGCCGGTTGTCCTCGTCGAAGGTGACGACCAGGAGGCTGTTGTGCGTCTTGGCCCAGGTGGCATAGGCGCCCAGGTTGTTCTTCAGCCAGGTGTCACCGGTCGACACCGAGCAGTCGTGCATGTCGCTGCACAGGTTCGGGATCACGTACGACACGTCGGGCAGCGTCGAGTAGTCGGTCGGGAACTGCGCCAGCGTCTTGGCACTCGACGTCGGCACGTTGCTGAAGCCGAACCACGGGTTGTGCTTCTGGGCGTACTTCCCGCTGCTGCACGTGGTCGAGCCCTGGCTCGGCAGCGACTCGTTGTAACTGGCCCAGGTACCGCCCGCGGCGATCACCTCGGAGGCCAGGTTGGCGGCCGACGAGAAGCCCGGCGTGACGCAGCTGTCGTCCGTCACGCCCTGGGTGGAGCCCGAGAACATCGCGTAGTAGTTGGGCTGGCTGGGGTGCGTCTCGGCGTACGCCTGGGTGAGATTGGCGCCGCCGGACTTCAGCGAGTTGATGTACGGGGCGCTGGAGGAGCCGATCACCTGGCTGTAGGCGTGGTTCTCGAAGACCACGACCACGACGTGGTCCGGGGCCGGCACGCCGGTCGCGGCGGACGACGACCCGCCGAGACCGGCCCACACACCGGCGGCCGCCGCGGTGAGGCCGAACGACGCGAGCGCGGCGCGGCTGCGTCGGAACAGGAAACTGCCGGACACATCTACCTCCCGGAGGGGGACAGGAATTGGCGGTGCCCAGAAAGCATGCACACGTCAAAAGCTGCCCACTCCACGCTCACCCACCCCACCGGATGAAGTCCACGTGAACTACTGAAGCGCCCCCCGAACCACCCCGCCACCCACACCGGTGAAGCACCAGCGCCCGCCGTCGGCGGGAGGCGCGTACGGGATCTCGCGCAACCCGAGGCCGCGCACGGCGGTGAAGCGCACACGGGCCGTCGCGGGACCCGCACCCGCGTACGGCGGGAAGGGGACGGGGCGGGGGTGTTCGCCCGCAGCGGTTGGCGCGTCAACCCCGGCACCTCCCGAACCCCCGA
>NZ_JAYMHD010000026.1:0-506 GCF_035656535.1 Streptomyces sp. H51 | reverse complement strand
CTCTTCCTCGGCTCCTACCCGATCACCCCCGCCTCGGACATCCTGCACGAGCTGTCCCGGCACAAGAACTTCGGCGTACGCACCTTCCAGGCCGAGGACGAGATCGCCGCGGTGGGCGCCGCCCTCGGCGCCGCGTTCGGCGGTTCCCTCGCGGTCACCACGACCTCCGGGCCCGGCGTCACCATCAAGCAGGAGACGATCGGCCTCGCCGTCTCGCTGGAGCTGCCGCTGCTGGTGATCGACATCCAGCGCGGGGGGCCCTCGACCGGCCTGCCGACCAAGACCGAGCAGGCGGACCTGCTGCTGGCCATGTACGGGCGCAACGGTGAGGCGCCGGTGCCGGTGGTCGCGCCGCGCACGCCGGCGGACTGCTTCGACGCGGCCGTGGAGGCCGCCCGCATCGCCGTCACCTACCGCACCCCGGTCTTCCTGCTGTCGGACGGTTACCTGGCCAACGGCTCCGAGCCCTGGCGCATCCCGGACACCGACGAACTGCCCGACCTGCG
>NZ_JAYMHD010000025.1:0-28374 GCF_035656535.1 Streptomyces sp. H51 | reverse complement strand
GGCGTTCCGACGGAAAGAACTCCGGAGGCCTCGACCTGAGTTCCGTCACCGCAGGCTGGGGTCCCGAGCGCCGGGCCGCACGCGCGCGCGTGCGGCCCGGTCCTGTCTCTGTGCGCATACTGGGGCGTACCGGAGGTGCGTAGTCGGGAGCAGTGCGTGACGGAAGCGGAGGACCACAAGCCGCTGTCGGACGAGGTCAGCGGCACGTTCGAGGCCGAGACGACATCCGAGTTCGCGATTCCCAGGGGGCTCGCCGTGCCGAGAGGCGGCGGCGAGCCGGAGACCACGTCCGAGTTCGCCGTGCCCCGAGGGCTGGACGTGCCGAAGCAGTCCGGCCCGGAGGCCGAGGGGTCGGCTTTCAGCCCGCCGCGCACCTACGGCCCGGGGCAGGCTCCGCCCGCGTTCACGCCGCCGGCCGGTGTCCCGGTGGTCAGCCTGACCAAGGACGTGCCCTGGCAGGACCGCATGCGCACGATGCTGCGCATGCCGGTGGCCGAGCGTCCGGCGCCGGAGCCGCCACCGAAGACCGAGGAGGGCGGTCCGGCCGTCCCGCGCGTGCTCGACCTGACCCTGCGCATCGGCGAGCTGCTGCTGGCGGGCGGCGAGGGCGCCGAGGACGTGGAGGCCGCGATGTTCGCGGTGTGCCGGTCCTACGGCCTGGACCGCTGCGAGCCGAACGTCACCTTCACCCTGCTGTCGATCTCGTACCAGCCGTCGCTGGTGGACGATCCGGTGACCGCGTCGCGCACGGTGCGCCGCAGGGCCACCGACTACACGCGGCTGGCGGCCGTGTTCCAGCTGGTGGACGACCTCAGCGATCCGGTGACGCACATCTCGCTGGAGGAGTCCTACCGGCGGCTCGCGGAGATCCGCCGCAACCGGCACCCGTACCCGACCTGGGTGCTCACGGCGGCGAGCGGGCTGCTGGCGGGGGCGGCCTCCGTGCTGGTCGGCGGCGGGGCGCTGGTGTTCGTGGCGGCCGCGATCGGGGCGATGCTCGGCGACCGGCTGGCGTGGCTGTGCGCGGGCCGGGGGCTGCCGGAGTTCTACCAGTTCACGGTCGCCGCGATGCCGCCGGCCGCGATCGGCGTCGCGCTGACGGTGGCCCACGTGGACGTGAAGGCGTCCGCGGTCATCACCGGCGGGCTGTTCGCGCTGCTGCCCGGACGGGCGCTGGTGGCGGGCGTGCAGGACGGCCTGACCGGCTTCTACATCACCGCCTCCGCGCGCCTGCTGGAGGTCATGTACCTCTTCGTCGGCATCGTCGTCGGGGTGCTGGTCGTCCTGTACTTCGGCGTGAACCTGGGCGCCAAGCTCAACCCCGACGCCGCCCTGAGCATCGAGGAGCGGCCGCTGTGGCAGCTGACCGCGTCGATGCTGCTGTCGCTGACGTTCGCGGTGCTGCTGCAGCAGGAGCGGTCCACCGTGCTCGCCGTGACCCTGAACGGCGGGGTCGCCTGGTCGGTGTACGGCGCGATGCACTACGCCGGCGGTCTGTCCCCGGTCGCCTCCACGGCCGCCGCGGCCGGGCTGGTGGGGCTGTTCGGGCAGCTGCTGTCGCGGTACCGGTTCGCCTCTGCGCTGCCGTACACGACCGCCGCGATCGGGCCGCTGCTGCCGGGGTCGGCGACGTACTTCGGGCTGCTGTCGATCGCGCAGAACGACGTGAACAAGGGGCTGGTGTCGCTGGCCACGGCGGCCTCGCTGGCCATGGCCATCGCCATCGGGGTCAATCTCGGGTCGGAGATCTCCCGGCTGTTCCTGCGGATCGGGTCCGCGGAGAAGCGGCGGGCCGCGAAGCGGACCCGGGGCTTCTAGGCGCCGCCGGGTCCGGCCGCGTTCTCCTAGTAACCGCCGTTGTAGGGGTACTGCTGCTGGTCCCGCTGGTCGCCGTACGGCTGCTGGGGCGGGTAGGTCTGCTGCGGGTACGGCTGGGCGTAGGGCTGCCGGCCGTAGTCCTGACCGTAGTCCTGGCCGTAGTCCTGCTGGTACGGCTGCTGCTGCCCGTAGTCCTGCTGGTACGGCTGGTCCTGGTACGGCTGCTGCTGGGCCTGCTGCTGCCGGTCCGCCGTCGGCGGGACGCGGCGCAGCTGGGTGGTCGCGTCGTCCATCAGCGGGGGCTGGGGCTGCTGCTGGGCGGCGGGCTCGGGCCGGGCGTTCTTGTTCTTGGAGCGGGCGCGCAGGAACTCGATGATGATCGGGACCACCGAGACGAGGACGATCAGGATGAGGATCGCCTCGATGTTCTTGTGGACGAAGCCCACGTTGCCGAGCCAGGAGCCCAGCAGCGTCACGCCGGCGCCCCACATGACGCCGCCGATGACGTTGAACGTGATGAACGAGCGGTAACGCATGCCGCTGACGCCCGCGATGATCGGCGTGAACGTCCGCACGATCGGCACGAACCGGGCCAGCACCAGCGACTTGGCGCCGTACTTCTCGAAGAACTCGTGCGCCTTGGTGACGTTCTCCTGCTTGAACAGGCGGGAGTCCGGTCGGGTGAAGAGGGACGGGCCGACCTTCTTGCCGAAGAGGTAGCCCGCCTGGTCGCCGAGCACCGCGGCGAGGCAGATCAGCGCGACGGCCGCCCACAGCGGGAAGTCCAGGGTGCCCGCGGTGATCAGCAGACCGCAGGTGAACAGCAGCGAGTCGCCGGGCAGGAAGAACCCGATGAGCAGGCCCGACTCCGCGAAGACGATGAGGAGCAGGCCCCAGATGCCGAACGAGTTGAGCAGATAGTTCGGATCCAGCCAGTTCGGGCCGAGGGCCAGCGTCGTCACGGTTCCGGGCTCCTGAGGGGTGGGCGGGTACGGCATCCTTGCGCGGCCGCACAAAGCTATCAACGCAATGTGTCCGCCCCGGGTTCCACCGGTGCCTCCAGGATGCCCTGTACGACAGCCGGTACCAAGCCGTGGGCCCGCGGGGCGACTCCGTCCGGATGCCGGAGCCGCCGCTCAGCGGGCCGGAGCCCTGGGTCACCGGGCGCCGCCGGTCACCGGGCGCCGCGGTCGGCGTTCGCGGTGATCGCCTCCCTGAGGTGCTCGGCGAGTCCCGGCCGCATGGCGTCGTAGAACGCCTTGAACCGCTCGTCGGCGACGTACATGTCACCCAGGCAGCGGTGCATGTCGTACGGGCACTCGTAGAACCAGCGGGAGATGTGCCGGCGGTGCTCCTCGGCCAGGTCCATGGCCGCCTCACCGGTGGCGGGTTCGCCGGAGGCCATGAGGGCGGTGTAGCGCTCGCTCCAGTCGTCGACCTCGGCCTGCAGCCGTTTCCAGTCCTGCTTGGTGTAGCGGGCGGCCCGGCGCTGCGACTCGGCGTACTGCGCGGTGCCGCCCCAGCGTGCCTCCGCCTCCTCGGCGTACTGCTCGGGGTCCTTGTCCCCGAAGACCTCGAACCGTTCCTCGGGGGTGAGGTGGATGCCCATCGTGCGTGCCTCCATGGCGTGCTCCACGGCCGCGGCCATCTTCTGCAGCCTCTCGATCCGGGCGGTCAGCAGTTCGTGCTGCCGGCGCAGGTGCGCGCGCGGGTCGCCTCTGCCGGTGGCCAGGTCGTCGAGCAGGACCGCGACCTCGTCGAGCGGGAAGCCGAGCTCCCGGTAGAACAGGATCTGCTGGAGCCGGTCGAGGTCGGCGTCGCTGTAGCGCCGGTGGCCCGCTCGGCTGCGTCCGCTCGGGGCGAGCAGGCCGATGTCGTCGTAGTGGTGCAGGGTGCGCACCGTGACGCCGGCGAAGCCCGCGACCTGTCCCACGGAGTAGCTCACCGCTTCCGCTCCCTTCTCGGTACGCCTCCACCGTGCGGCCTCACGCCACGTGAGGTGCAAGTCGGTTCTCCCGTCCTCCCGGACGCGGCGCCCGTTCCGCCCCGCCGTGCTTCCGCCGCCGCGCCCGTCCGGTCTGCATATGGTGATCCGGCGGTTCCCAACTCGCTGTGCGGGGGCGCGCCCACGCGCCTCCGGTCGTCCGACCCGACTGTCTGGAGACACTCCCATGCCGCTCCACCGAGGTCCCGGCAAGCCCGACGAGCGTCCGATGTCCGTCAACCCCTTCTACGGGGAGGCCAACCCGGTCGGCGGCATGACGGACGCCCCGCCCCGGCACCGGCTGCCGGACACCCCGATGGCGCCGTCGACGGCGTACCAGCTGGTGCACGACGAGCTGATGCTGGACGGCAACGCGCGGCTGAACCTGGCCACCTTCGTCACCACCTGGATGGAGCCGCAGGCCGGCGTGCTGATGTCGGACTGCCGGGACAAGAACATGATCGACAAGGACGAGTACCCGCGCACCGCCGAGCTGGAGCGGCGCTGTGTGGCGATGCTCGCCGACCTGTGGAACGCGCCCGATCCGTCGGCGGCCGTGGGCTGTTCGACGACCGGGTCGAGCGAGGCGTGCATGCTGGCCGGGATGGCGCTCAAGCGGCGCTGGACCCGGCGCAACGCCGACCGCTACCCCTCGCGGGACGCCCGCCCCAACCTCGTCATGGGCGTCAACGTCCAGGTCTGCTGGGACAAGTTCTGCAACTTCTGGGAGGTGGAGGCGCGTCAGGTGCCCATGGACGGCGACCGCTTCCACATCGACCCGCAGGCCGCGGCGGAGCTGTGCGACGAGAACACCATCGGGGTCGTCGGCATCCTGGGCTCCACCTTCGACGGGTCCTACGAGCCGATCGCCGACCTGTGCTCCGCGCTCGACGACCTCCAGGAGCGCACCGGCCTCGACATCCCGGTGCACGTCGACGGCGCGTCGGGCGCCATGATCGCGCCCTTCCTCGACGAGGACCTGGTGTGGGACTTCCGCCTGCCGCGCGTGGCGTCCATCAACACCTCCGGGCACAAGTACGGCCTGGTCTACCCGGGCGTCGGCTGGGCGCTGTGGCGCGACAAGGAGGCGCTCCCGGACGAACTCGTCTTCCACGTCAACTACCTGGGCGGCGACATGCCCACCTTCGCCCTGAACTTCTCCCGCCCCGGCGCCCAGGTGGCCGCGCAGTACTACACGTTCCTGCGGCTGGGCCGCGAGGGGTTCCGGGCGGTGCAGCAGACCACCCGGGACGTGGCCCGGAGCATCGCCGAGCGGGTGGACGCGCTCGGCGACTTCCAGTTGCTGACCCGGGGCGACCAGCTGCCCGTCTTCGCCTTCACCACGGCCCCGGACGTCGAGGCATTCGACGTCTTCGACGTCTCCCGGCGGCTGCGCGAGCGCGGCTGGCTGGTGCCGGCGTACACCTTCCCGCCGAACCGCGAGGACCTGTCCGTGCTGCGGATCGTGTGCCGCAACGGTTTCTCCGCCGACCTCGCCGACCTGTTCATGGAGGACCTGACCCGGCTGCTGCCGGAACTGCGGCGGCAGCAGCGCCCGCTGACCCGGGACAAGCAGGCGGCCACCGGGTTCCATCACTAGGCCCCGTTCCCGTCCCGGGGTCTCAGTCTCCGGCGAGGGCGACCAGCTCGAACGCCGTCCTGCCGTCCAGCGACTCGCGGATGATGTCGGCGTGGCCGGCGTGCCGGGCCGTCTCGCGGATCAGGTGCAGGCACAGCCAGCGCATCGAGACGCGGCCCTCCGGCGGGAACCAGGGCTCGTCCGGCAGCGGGAAGGTGTCGTCGAGGCTGGGGACGGACCGGATGAACGCCTCCGTCTCGGCGGCGACCTTCTCCCAGTACGCGAGCTGCGACTCGACCGTCTCGCCGTCGGCGAGCCGGAAGGACTCGTCCCAGTCGGACGGGTCGCGCGGCACCGCGGGCGGCTCCTGCCGGGCCATGGCCAGCCAGCCCTGCTCGACCTCGGCGACGTGCTTGACCAGCCCGCCCAGGGTCAGCTCGCTGGCGCTGGGCCGGGCGGACGCCTGCTCGTCCGTCAGGCCGAGCACCGCCCGCCGGATCCCGCCGCGCTGCTCGGCCAGGAAGGCCAGGAGCGCCCCTCGCTCGTCGCCCCGCGTCTCGGCTCGCACGTGAGTGACCATGACCGCCGCCTTTCGTCGGTGCCGGGGACTTTCCCCTGACACCGACGAAGCTACGGGCCCTTGCGGTCAGGTTCTGTCCGCAAGGGCCCGTGGGAGAGGGGGCGCCGGGAGAGGGCTCAGAACGGGAACCGGCTGCGCCCGTGCTGCACCGAGATCCACTTCAGCGTGGTGAAGGCGTCCAGGGTCGTCTCGCCGTTGAGCCGGCCGATGCCCGAGTTCTTCTCGCCGCCGAAGGGGACGAGCGGCTCGTCGTGCACGGTGCCGTCGTTCACGTGGAACATGCCGGTGTCGATCTGCTTGGCGAAGGCCACGCCCCGCTCGACGTCACCGGTGTGCACGGCGCCGCTCAGGCCGTACGGCGTGTCGTTGACGATGCGCACCGCCTCCTCCTCGCCGTCGAAGGGGATGAGGAAGGCGATGGGCCCGAAGACCTCCTGCCGGAGCAGGGCCGAGTCGAGGGGTACGTCGAGCAGGACGGCCGGGGCGACCAGGTTGCCCGTGGTCGTGCCGTGCCACCAGGCCGTCGCGCCCTCCTGGATCGCCTGCGCCACGACCGCCGACAGAGCCTCCGCCTGGGAGGAGTTGATCACCGGGCCGATGACGGTCTCCGGGTCGCGCGGGTCGCCGACCTTGAGGGTCTTGACCTTGGCGACGAACTTCTCGGTGAAGTCCTCGTAGATCGAACGGTCGACCAGCACCCGGTTGGCGGCCATGCAGACCTGGCCCTGGTGGACGTACCGGCTGAAGACGGCGGCGTCGACCGCGTAGTCGAGGTCGGCGTCGTCGAGGACCACGATGGCGCTGTTGCCGCCGAGTTCGAGGACCGTGCGCTTGAACTGCGCGGCGCAGACGGTGGCCACGTGGCGGCCGACCTGGTCGGAGCCGGTGAAGGAGATGACCTTGGGGATCGGGTGCTCGATGAAGGCGTCGCCGATCTCCGCGATATCGGTGATGACGACGTTGAGCAGGCCGGCCGGCAGGCCCGCGTCCTCGAAGATCTTCGCGATCAGGGAGCCGCCGACGATCGGGGTGTTCTGGTGCGGCTTGAGCACCACGCCGTTGCCGAGCGCGAGGGCCGGCGCGACCGACTTGAGGGACAGCAGGAACGGGAAGTTGAAGGGGCTGATCACGCCCACGACGCCGACCGGCTCCCGGTAGAGGCGGTTCTCCTTGCCGTCGACCGGCGAGGGGAGGATCTTGCCCTCGGGGCGCAGCGCCAGGTGGACCGACTCGCGCAGGAACTCCTTGGCGAGGTGCAGTTCGAAGCCGGCCTTCAGGTGGGTGCCGCCGAGCTCGGCGATGATCATCTCGGTGATCTCCTGCCGGCGTTCCTCGATCAGCGCGAGCGCCTTCTCGAAGACCGCGCGGCGCGCGTACGGGTTGGTCGCGGCCCACTGCTTCTGGGCGCGGGCCGCCGCCCGGTACGCCTCGTCGACCTCGTCGACCGTGGCTATCGTGATCGACGCGAGCTTCTCGCCGTCGTACGGGTTGAAGTCGATGATGTCCCAGGAGCCGGTTCCCGGACGCCACTCACCGTCGATGTACTGCTGAGCCAGGTCGTTGAAGCTGGACGACATGTGATCCCTCAATCACTAGCAGACACCAGATCTTCGACAGATCTGTATCACGGTCTGATCACGCGTCATCGTACTTATGTCTCAAGAGAGTTGGAGGAGACCCCGGAGAAGATCACGGCTCTCGTCGGGTCCGGGACTGTCCTGCTGGAGCTCTTTGAGGGCCCTTTCGTACTGGATGACGTCCTCGTTCTTGTCCAGGTAGAGCGCGCTGGTGAGCTGCTCGAGGTAGACCACGTCCGACAGGTCCGACTCGGGGAAGGACAGGATCGTGAACGCGCCGCTCTCGCCCGAGTGACCGCCGAAGCCGAACGGCATGATCTGCAGCCGCACGTTGGGCTGTTCGGAGATCTCGATCAGGTGCTGCAGCTGACCACGCATCACCTCGCGGTCGCCGTAGGGGCGGCGCAGGGCCGCCTCGTCGAGCACGACGTGGAACTCGGGGGCGTTCTCGGCGACCAGGTACTTCTGCCGCTCCAGGCGCAGCGCCACCCGCTTCTCGATGTCGGCCTCGCTCGCGCCCCGCATGCCGCGTCCGACGACCGCCCGGGCGTACGCCTCGGTCTGCAGCAGCCCGTGCACGAACTGCACCTCGTAGGCGCGGATCAGGGACGCCGCGCCCTCCAGCCCCACGTAGGTGGGGAACCAGCTCGGCAGCACGTCCGAGTAACTGTGCCACCAGCCCGCGACGTTGGCCTCCCGGGCCAGGGAGAGCAGCGAGGTGCGCTCCGCCTCGTCCGTGATGCCGTACAGCGTCAGCAGGTCTTCGACGTCCCTCGTCTTGAAGCTCACCCGGCCCAACTCCATCCGGCTGATCTTCGACTCCGATGCGCGGATCGAGTACCCCGCCTGCTCCCGCGTTATCCCCCTGGATTCACGCAGCCGCCTGAGTTGCGAGCCGAGCAGCATGCGCCGCACCACCGATCCGGGCTCTCCCGCGCTCACTTTCGCCAGCCTCCCCAACCGTGTTCAGGGGCCGCAGTCTGCCACTAAATCACTCCGAGCAGTACTCGTCCGATTACGGAGACGGAAGGAACCAAGAGATTCTGCGCAGGAAGGAGGAAGGTTGTGGCAAGGGAAGGGAGGGAAGGTGACGGAAAAAATGCCCAGTAAGCGGTACGTGGACATCCAATTCGGTCACGTGCACGTGCATCTGCCCTTGCATCTGCCATGCGCATCCGAAAGCATGGACTCGCGCCACCGCTGCATCGCAACGACCGCGAATTACCGGGAGTGCCTCGCATGGGGACGAATGGATCGACCATGCTCGAGCCGTTACGGCAGGGCCTTCCGCCGCTGGATCCCGCGGCCGCGTCCGACGCCGCCTCCTGCGCCCTGCCCGCCCGCTACGAAGCGGTGCGCGAGGCACGGCGGTTCACCCGCGCGACACTCGACCAATGGGGCGCCGGTGACCGTTACGACGACGTCTGCCTGGTGGTCTCGGAACTGGTGACCAACGCCCTCCGGCACGCGCTGCCGGAGGGGGCGGGAGCAAGGCCTGGCGCGGGTGCGGCATGCGCGGCGGGCGCGGCGGGCGCGACGGGACAGCACGCGCCGGTGCGGCTGCACCTGATGCGGTGGTCCGGGCGGCTGGTGTGCGCGGTGCGCGACCTCAGCGACGGCACCCCGGTGGCCGGCAGCGCGGACGACTTCTCCGCGGAGTCGGGCCGCGGGCTGCTCCTCGTCGACTCCTTCGCCGACGGCTGGGGCTGGCATCCGCTGACGGGCGCGTTCGGCGGCAAGGTCGTCTGGGCGCTGTTCATGCTGTCGCCGGCACCACACAGGGCACCCGCGACACCGGCGGCACCCACGACACCCGCGACACCCGTGGCACCGGCGGCACCCGCCGTGCCGGCGGCGCGGCGCATGACGGACCGGGGCGTCTTCTGACGCCGCGGTTCTGCGCGCGCGGCGGAGGGTGACGCTCCGATCACTGTGAGTGGCACCGGTTGGCGCCGGGGCGCAGCGGGCGTGAGCGGGTCGCCGCGGGCAGTGCGGGCAGTGCGGGCGCCGTGGGATCCCGTGGTGGTCAGCCCACGATCAGGTGGTCGAACTCTCCGTCCTTGACGCCGAGCAGCATCGCCTCGATCTCCGCGCGCGTGTAGACGAGCGCGGGCCCTTCGGGGAAGCGCGAGTTGCGCACGGCCACGTCGCCGCCGGGCAACCGCGCGAACTCCACACAGGAGCCCTGCGAGTTGCTGTGCCGGCTCTTCTGCCAGGCCACCCCGTCCAGCTGTGTGGCCGCCATGCCGTTGTACACGTCCTGGTCCACAGGTTGCTCCTGGTGGTGCCGTGGCCTTTGAGGCCGAAGATGCAGTGGTCAACTGATCCGGATCATAGCTGCGTTCACGTGCACCTGCGCGAGCAGATGCACGTGCACGAGGGGTGCTGCTGCGGTTACAGGTGCGCCCGGCGCACGGTGGTCCCCCTGATCCAGCGCGCCGTCCGGGGTTCGCATCACCTGCGGTCTCGGTCCCGCCCGTGACCTGTCCCGTCGTGCGTGCGGGTCGTCGGGGCCCGCACTGCGCGCGCACCCGCGTTCCTCGTGTACTAGCAAGAGACGCTCACCGGGGCCTTACTGTTCCAGCGACCGCGTGACGGGTTCGCGGAACCGCGTGACGGGTTCACGGGACCGCGTGACGGGTTCACGGGACCGCTCGAAACAGCGGGGAGACCCGGGGAGAGGCCGGGAGACGCCAGGAATCCCGGCCTCCGGGGAATCTCACAGCCGCTCCCCGTGGCGGGGGCGGCCTGCCCTGGTAGCTTGCTGCGGGCGTTCGGGCCAACCCGCTACAGCTTGGAGCTTGCAGTGACTTCGGCGATCTTCTCGCGCTTCCCGCGTTCGTCGCGCACGGTGTCACGCCGGCCGGTACGGATCGCGGCAGCGGCCGCGGGGCTGGTGGGCGTGCTCACGCTGACCGCGTGCGGCGGCGACGGCGACTCCTCGGACGGCTCCTCGTCCGGTTCGGGCGCGTCCGCCACGGCCACCGCCGACACCGGAGGCGGCAGCGGCGGGACGACGGCCACGTCCGACGAACTGCAGGGCAGCTGGCTGGCCACGACCGGCGGCAAGGCCGTGGCACTGGTGGTCAACGGCCGGCAGGCAGGGCTGTTCTCGACCGGCGGAACGGTGTGCAGCGGCACCGCGGGCAAGGAGTCCGGCGCGCGGACGATCCGGCTCACCTGCACGGACGGCAGCAAGGACCGGGCGACGGGGACGGTCGACTCCGTCAACAAGACGTCACTGACGATCACCTGGTCGGGTGGTCTCGGACCGGAGACGTACACCAAGTCGGAGGGCGGCACGCTGCCTTCGGGGCTGCCGACGGCGACTCTCGGGTCGTAGGGCAGCCGGGCAACCGGCTCCTGATCCGGCGGGCTCGTGGGTGATGATCCTCGGACGCGATCACCGGCGTCACGCCGCCCCGAAGCACGTCACGCCCCAGAGCACCGAAGGACCCACATGCGCGCCACCTCGATCACCGTCGCCGCTCTCGCCGCGGCCCTGCTGCTGACCGCCTGCGACGACGGCGGGAGCGACGGCGGCGACAAGGGCACCCCGAAGACCGGCGGCGCCTGCACGCTCGACGGCCTCGGCGTGCAGGTCGCCGCCAGCCCCGCCCCGACCGCCGGGGACACCGGCAACGTCACCGTCACGCTCACCAACCGCGGCACCGAGTGCACCCTGACCGGCCTGCCCGGCGTCGACCTGCACGCCGGGAGCAGTTCCGCCGCAGTACCGGCCGACCAGGCCGCCGAGGGGCAGAAACTGACCCTCGCCAAGGGCACGACCGCCTCGTTCACCCTCACCTACGTGCGCGGCGAGGCGGGCGGCGCCAAGAGCCTGCCGGTGAAGACCGCGACCTTCACCCTCCCCGGCTCCTCCGCCGACCACAGTTTCACCTGGTCGTACGGCGATGTCGCCGTCAAGGGCGACGCGGGCGCGCCGGACGCCTCGGTGACCGGTTTCCAGCAGACCGGGGACTGACGGCAGTCCGGCGACTGACAGCGGTCCGGAGGCTGACGGGCCGGCGACTCACGTACCGCCTCACGGCAGCCGCGGCCGGTCCGCCACGCGCGCCCGGTCCGCGGCCTCGGTGCCCTCCGTCCAGCCGGCCACGTCGCCGACTCCGCGCAGCCGGGTCGTGGTCGTCTCCGGGAACATCCGGTCCAGCCGGTCGCCGACCGCGACCTCGCGCGAGGCGAGGACGGGGAGCAGGTCGTCGGTCACCTGGGTCCCGGCGGCCGCCGCGAGGCGGGTGCCCATGCGGTGGGCGTAGGCCGCGAGGAATGACTGGCGGAAGGTCTTGGTGCGTTTGCGGCCGCCCCTGCGCTGGGCCGCCTCCGCCGTCGTCATCGCCGACTGGGCCTGCACCAGCAGCGAGGTGAACAGCAGCTCGACCGCCTCCAGGTCGGCCTCGAAGCCGACCACGGTGGAGAAGCCGAACGCCTCGTTCCACACGGCACGGCAGTGGTTGGCCGTGGCGACCGCGTCCAGCAGCACCGCCTTGGCCTGCTCGTACGGCGGCTCGACACCGACGCGGCAGGCGCCGGGGGCGTCCCCGGCGGGCGCCGCCGCCGACAGCAGCGCCTCGTCGATGCTGTAGCGGGCCGTGAGCTCCTGCGCCTTGGCGGTGAGCGCTTCGGCCTCCTCCGGAAAGGCCGTCGCCTCCGCCTTGGCGAGCAGCGCGCGGACGCGCGCGAGCATGCGGGACTCCGGCCGGGACTGCCGGGCGGCGGGCTCCCGCTCGTCGAGCGGTTCGAGCGCGGGCAGGCGCAGCAGCAGGCGGTACAGCTGCAGGAGCGCGGTGGCGTGCGAGAAGCGGTCGGTGCGGGGCGGAGGGCGGAGGACGCCGCCCGGCCCGGCGGCGTCGGCGGCGCCGACCGCTTCGGCTGCTTCGGCGGCTTCGGCGGCCAGGTCCTCCAACTGCGCGGCCCAACGCGGACCGCGCGGGCGGTCGTCCGGCGCCTGCGCGCGGATCAGGGACGACACCAGGCGTACGTGGACGTCGTCCAGTTCGCGGCGCACGATCCGCACGACGTCGGCGGGCTGCCACCCGCGCTGCCAGGCCGCCGCGACGAACTCCCGTCCCCGGCGTTCGAGTTCGGGGTCCGCCGCGGGGTCGGCGGCGAGCACCGACGCGCCCGTGTCGAGGGCGGTGTCGCTGTCGTCGTACAGGGCGGCCCGGAAGGCGCGGTCGACGGTGCCGGTGGTCGTGCTGCTCACCCCACGATCCTGACACGCCCCACTGACAGGCCCACCGCCCCCACCGCCCCCGCGGTCTCCCGGCGCGGGCGCGCACGCACGTACACGGCCAGCGCGTACACGGGCACGCGCGTACACGGGCCCGCGCCGCGAAGGATCGTCAACTCAAGGTTGACACCCCCCAGCCCGTCAACCTACGGTTGACACATGACGACGAACCCGAGCATCACGTCATCCGTACGCCTCGACGAACTCATCACCGCCATCAAGAAGGTCCACAGCGAGCCCCTCGAACAGCTCCAGGACGCGGTGATCGCCGCCGACCACCTCGGCGAGGTGGCCGACCACCTGATCGGGCACTTCGTCGACCAGGCCCGCCGGTCGGGCGCCTCCTGGACGGACATCGGCAGGAGCATGGGTGTCACCCGGCAGGCGGCCCAGAAGCGCTTCGTGCCGAAGGAGTCGGCGGACGCCGACCAGAACCAGGGCTTCGACCGGTACACCCCGCGCGCCCGCAACGCGGTGATGGCCGCCCACAACGAGGCGGTCGCGGCCCGCACCCCCGAAGGCCGCCCCGAGCACCTGCTCCTCGGCCTGCTGGCCGAGCCGGAGGGACTCGCGGCCAAGGCGATCACGGCCCAGGGCGTGCCGCTCGACGCCGTACGGCAGGCGGCGACCGCCGCCCTCCCGCCCGCCGCCGAAGAGGTCCCGGGTCTCATCCCCTACGGCTCCGCCGCCAAGAAGGTGCTGGAGCTCACCTTCCGCGAGGCCCTCCGCCTCGGCCACAACTACGTCGGCACCGAGCACATCCTGCTGGCGTTGCTGGAGTTCGAGAACGGCACGGGAGTGCTGGCGGACCTCGGCATCGGGAAGCCGGCGGTGGAGGCCGAGGTCGTGAAGGCGCCGACGCAGTTCGCGCAGACCCAGGAGGAGACGAGCTGAGCCGAGCGAAACCGAGCGCGACCGACCGGAACGGGCCGGTACCGCGGCGAGAGCCGCGGTACCGGCCCCGGCTCTCGCCGGACCCGCGTTGTCAGACCGGCCTGCGACACTCGCAGGCATGACCGGCCGGTGGGCGCTCGCTCCGGCCGAGGACGGCGGCGCGGAGGTCGCCCCCCTCGGTCCCGGCGGGCTGCCCGCCGGGCCGGTGCGCCGGGAGGCGGACCTCGCGCGGGCCGTACGGGAGCGGCCGGAGGCCACACGCTGGGTGTGGCGGTCCACCGCCGAGGTCTACCCGCGCCTGCTCGCCGCCGGCGTGCGGGTGGAGCGGTGCTACGACGTCGAGGACGCCGAGACCCTCCTCCTCGGCCACGAGGGCAGATACGGCGAACCCCGCTCGGCGGCCGCCGCCCTGGCCCGGCTGCGCGGCGGCCCGGTACCCCCCGATCCACCGCAGCGCTCCGCCGCGCCGGGCGCCCAGTCCCCCCTCTTCGAACCGCAGTCCGTCCGCCTCCCGCTGGCCGACCTCGCCGAGGTGTACGCCGGGCAGCAGCGCCGGCACGAGGCGGCGGCGCACCCCGAGCGGATGCGGCTGCTGACCGCGGCCGAGTCGGCGGGCATGCTGGTCGCCGCCGAGATGAACCGCGCCGGACTGCCGTGGAGCGCCGAGGTGCACCGCCGGGTGCTGCACGAACTGCTCGGCGAGCGGTACCCGGGCGGCGGCGAGCCCCGGCGGCTGGCCGAGCTGGCCGACGAGGTGTCCGCCGCGTTCGGCCGCCGCGTCCGCCCCGACCTGCCCGCGGACGTCGTCAAGGCCTTCGCCCGGGCCGGCGTCAAGGTCGGATCCACCCGCCGCCACGAGCTGGAGTCCGTCGACCATCCGGCCGTGAAACCGCTGCTGGAATACAAGAAGCTGTACCGGATCTGGGTCGCCCACGGCTGGTCCTGGTTGCAGGACTGGGTGCGCGACGGGCGGTTCCGTCCCGAGTTCCTCGCGGGCGGCACGGTCACCGGACGCTGGGTCACCCACGGCGGAGGCGCGCTGCAGATCCCCAGGGTCATCCGGCGTGCCGTGGTCGCCGACCCCGGCTGGCGGCTGGTCGTCGCCGACGCCGACCAGATGGAGCCGCGGGTGCTCGCCGCCATCTCGCGCGACCCGGCGCTGATGGAGGTCGCCGGACGCGACGGGGACCTGTACCAGTCCGTCTCCGACCGGGCGTTCTCCGGCGACCGCGCGCAGGCCAAACTCGCCGTCCTCGGCGCGGTCTACGGCCAGACCTCCGGCGACGGCCTGAAGAACCTCGCCGCGCTCAGACGCCGCTTCCCCCGGGCGGTGGCGTACGTCGACGACGCGGCCCGCGCGGGCGAGGAGGGCCGGCTCGTGCGGACCTGGCTGGGGCGGACCTGCCCGCCCGCGGCCGGGGCGGGCGGGAACGCGGCGGAGGAGGCGGGCATCCCCGTCGGGGAGGACGAACCCGAGGGACGGCAGTGGGCTCCGGGGCACTCCTCCGGCGACGCCCGCGCCCGGGGCCGCTTCGCCCGTAACTTCGTCGTCCAGGGCAGCGCCGCCGACTGGGCGCTGCTGCTGCTCGCCGCACTGCGGCAGTCCTGCGCGGGCATGGCGGCCGAGCTGGTCTTCTTCCAGCACGACGAGGTGATCGTGCACTGCCCCGAGGAGGAGGCCGGGGCGGTCGTGACGGCGATCCGGGAGGCGGCGGACCTGGCCGGACGGCTCACGTTCGGCCAGACGCCGGTCCGGTTCCCTTTCACGACGGCGGTGGTGGAGTGCTACGCCGACGCCAAGTGACCGCCGGGCACCCCGGTCAGATGACCGGCGGCCTGCCCAGCCGGGTGAGCCGCCACACCGTCCGCCACCGCATGGGCCGCCGTTCACCGGCGGGTTCCCGCAGCCCTTCCACGAACCCGCCGAACCAGGCGCGCAGCCCGGCCCTCGACCGGGTCCGCGCCAGGGTGAGCAGCACCCAGATCCCCAGGTGGACGGGGACGAGGAGGAGCGGCAGCCGGCGCCGCACGAGCCACACCCGGTTGCGCGCGTTGACGCGGTGGTAGATGGCGTGCCGGGCCGGCGAGGTCTTCGGGTGCCGCGGCAACAGCTCGGGCGCGTACAGGATCCGCCACCCCGCGTCGGCGGCCCGCCACGCGAGGTCGGTCTCCTCGTGCGCGAAGAAGAACTCGGCGGGCCAGTCCCCCACCTCGTCCAGCATCGTCGTACGCAACGCGTGCCCGCCGCCCAGGAAGTGGGTGACGTACCCGCCGCGCATCGGGTCGGAGGAGCCGACCCGCGGCACGTGCCGCTGCTGCGTCTCCCCGTTCTCGTCCGCGATGCGGAAGCCGACGATGCCGAGCCGCGGGTCGGCGTCGAACAGCTCCCGTACGCGCCGCAGCACACCGGCGTCCACCAGCAGACCGTCGTCGTCCAGTTCGACGACGACGTCGACGTCACCGAACTCGCGCAGCGCGCGCAGGGCCGCGTTCCGTCCGCCGGGGCAGCCGAGGTTCTCGTCCAGTTCGAGGAGGGTGACCTCGCCGGGCAGCGTCGACCGCGCGCCGTGGTCGGGCAGCGGGCAGCCGTTGCCGACGACCACGATCCGCGCGGGCGCCAGGTCCTGCTCGGCCACGGACTCCAGCAGCGCCTCGACCTCGGCGGGCCGGTTGCCCATGGTCACGACGGCGACCGCGATCCCCGACGCCCCCGTGTCCGCCATGTCCCACTCCGTCCCGGCCGCCGACGACACCGGGCGCGATGCCAACCGTTCACGGTAAGGACTTCTCAAGGACGCCGGTCGGTCGGCCGTGTCGTGGACCGCGGTGCGGAGCGCCGGGCGCCGACGGCCATGAACGCCGCCGCCGCAGCGACCAGCACACCGCCCGCCACCCACCACGGCCAGTCGGCGGCGGCTCCGGACCCCGTGGACGCCACCGGTCGCGCCGACGACGAGGACGGCGCCGACGCCGTGGGCGTGGACGCGGCCGACGGCACCGTCGCCGCGGGTGTGGGCGTGGGCCCGGGCCGGGCCGCCGCGGCGGCCGCCGCGTCCGTGCTGGTGAAGGCGAAGCGGCCCTGGAGCGGGGCCCCGTCCGCCGCGACGGTCCGCCAGGTCACCTGGATCCTGCCCGTGGGCAGGGGGCCGACCTTCTGCCGTACGTCCCCGTCCACCACGCTCGGCGCGCCGTCGCCGTACGACGCCCCGTCCGGACCGGTCACCACGACCGCGGTGTACGGCTGCTTCACCGGACCGTCGAAACTCAGCGTGATCACCGTGGGCGCCTTCGCCGTCACGGATCCGGCCGCCGGACTGGAGTCGAGCAGCCGCGCGTGCGCCCACGCCGGCGCGGCCGGCCACAGGACCGACACCACGGCCAGCAGCACGACCGCGAGGACGAGCGGCACAGCTCTGGATTCAGCAAAGAGGCTTCGGCGCTTCACAACCCAGTACGTCGGACACGACCCCCGCCGAGTTCCCGGCCGACGCCGCTTTCCGCGCCCTGGCGTGTGCGGGACACGTCACACACCGCCCGGGAACTCGCCGCCGCGGCGGCCCGACTCCCTGTGTGACTGCGGGAGTGACGCCGCAACCGAGCCGGAGGCACAGACACCATGCACACCATCACCCCCAAGACCACGCCGGTGGCCCGCGCCGCCCGCCTGCGTGCCCTCGCGGCGGCCACGGCGGCCACGGCCGTATGCCTCACCGCCGTCGCCGGCTGCGGCACGAACGGGTCGTCGTCCTCCGACGCGAGCGCCTCCGCCAAGGCCTCCGCCAAGGCCGCGGCGACCCCGGCGGCCGCGGTGACGGTGAAGGACCCGTGGGTGAAGGCCACCGACTCCGCCATGACGGGCGTCTTCGGCACCCTGGTCAACACCACCGGCAGCAAGGTCACGGTCGTGTCCGCGACCTCGACCGCGGCGAAGAAGACGGAGCTGCACGAAGTCGCCGATGTGGACGGCAAGATGGTGATGCGCCCGAAGGAGGGCGGCTTCACCGTCCCGGCCCGCGGCACCCACCAGCTGCAGCCCGGCGCCGACCACCTGATGCTGATGGGCCTGGCCAAGGAGGTGAAACCGGGCGACGAGGTCACCGTCACCCTCACCTTCGCGGACGGCCGGAGCCTGCGCTTCACCGCGGTCGCCAAGGCGTTCGCGGGCGGCAAGGAGAACTACAGCCCCGGCATGAAGAAGGGCTGACACCCGCCATGGAGGACACCACCGCCTCCCCGGCCGACGGTGCCGGCGCCGGCGCGGTCAGCCGCCGCCGGCTGCTGGCGGGCGGCGCGCTCACCGTCGGCGGGGCCCTGGCGGGAGCCGGAATCAGCGCCGCGGCCACCGGCGGCGACCGCTCGGCCGGCTCCGCCCCCGCCGCGGCACGGCAGCAGGCCCCGGACTACGGCACGCAGCGCGTCCCGTTCCACGGCCGTCACCAGGCGGGGATCGCCACCCCGGCCCAGGCGCACGCCGTGTTCCTGGGCTTCGACCTGGCCAAGGACGTGGATCGCGCGGCACTGGGCCGGATGATGCGGCTGCTCACCGACGACGCCGCACGGCTGACCCGGGGTGAGCCCGCGCTCGCCGACACCGAAGGTGAACTGGCTTCGCTGCCGGCCCGGTTGACGGTCACGTTCGGCTTCGGACCGGGCCTGTTCACGGCAGCCGGACTGGAGCGCCGGCGGCCCGCGTCGCTCGCGCCGCTGCCCCGCTTCTCCATCGACCGGCTCCAGGACCGCTTCTGCGGCGGCGACCTGCTGGTCCAGATCTGCGCCGACGACCCGCTCACCGTGGCGCACGCCCAGCGGATGCTCATCAAGGACGCCCGCAGCTTCGCCCGGCTGCGCTGGACACAGCGCGGGTTCCGCCGCGGGCGCGGAGTCGAGGACGACGGCGTCACCCAGCGCAACCTCATGGGCCAGCTGGACGGCACCGCCAACCCGGTCCCCGGCGGCGACGTCTTCGCCGGGGCCGTGTGGACCGACTCGGGCCCGGCGTGGCTCAAGGACGGTGGCACGACCCTCGTCCTGCGCCGTGTCCGCATCGAGCTGGAGACCTGGGACGCCGCCGACACGAAGGCCAAGGAGTTCACCGTGGGCCGGCGCCTGGCCACCGGCGCCCCGCTCACCGGCAAGGCCGAGAAGGACCTGCCGGACTTCGACGCGAAGAACGAGCTCGGCTTCCCCGTCATCTCCGACTTCGCCCACATACGGCGCGCCCGCGTCACCGAGGACCGAGCGCGCATCTTCCGCCGCCCCTACAACTACGACGACGCCCCGGCCGCGGACGGACGCCCCGACACCGGCCTGCTGTTCGCCTCGTTCCAGCGGGACATCGGCGAACAGTTCCTGCCCATCCAGCGCAGACTCGCCGCCGCGGACCTGCTCAACCAGTGGACCACCCCGATCGGATCGGCCGTCTTCGCCATCCCGCCCGGCTGCCCCCCGGACGGCTGGATCGGCCAGTCCCTGCTGGAGTAGCGCGCCGCCCCGGCGCACGCCGGGGTGAGCCGCGGCGCCCGGCTCACCCCGGCGAAGGATTCGAGGCTGCGTGGGGCCGCACCACCCGGATCGCGGACGTGGGTGGTGCGGCCGGACCACCCGGCCGTATGAGCTCGTCGGCGGAGACCGGCAGGCTGATCAGGCAAGGGTCGTGACTGTCACTTCTCGATGTCCGCGCGCATGGAAGCAAAGAGCCGGCCGGCCTCGTCGAGCTTCATGTCGGGTATGACGGCGACGCCGGTCGTATCGGAATCCGCCCATCCGCAGACGCTGTTCTCGCGCTTCGGGTCCACCATCATGCACTCCACCGAGCCGCCCAGTGTGCCTGCTTCGACCGCATGCGCCTTGGGCCGCTTGTCGGCGGACTCGTGGGACAGAAGCGGGATCAGTTGCCCGTACAGGTACTCCCGCCGCTCAGCGGTGCCTTCCGGGATGTCGGCCTCGCCCACGAAGAGGATCGGATCGGCTGCCTGCTCCCCGGTGTACGCGGTTACCACCACGGTGGAGTCCTTTGTGACCTTGCCGGGATCCACGGAGACCTTCTTCAGCATCTCGTGGTCGCGGTCCCGCTTCAGGCCACCGGCATTCTCGGCACCCACGATCGTCCGGTGCTTCTTCGACGTCTCCCCGTCATCGGAGGAGAGCGCGAACCCACACGACGACAGGGCTGACAAACCCACCGTCACCGCAAGAACCCTGACGAAGCGGCCACGGGCGAATGTCACTTCATTGATCATCTTCTGACAGTAGGCATATCACTCAACACCCTTCGGGAGTAATCGATGCTCAATTCGCGTCACGGCGCGGCGGTCGGCGCCCAGGCGATTGTGTTCCGACTTCCTCGGACGGCCGCCGGCCATGCTCCCTCGCAGGTCGCGCAGGTCCACCGCGTCCTGACCCGCACCCTGAAAATCGCTCTGGGACCAGAACTGAGACCGCTGACACCCGCGCGGCCCGCGCGCCACGTCGCCGCCGCATCCACTGAACGAGAAAGCCCAGCTCAGACAGTGTCTGAGCTGGGCTTCAAATGGAGCCGCCTTCGGGATTCGAACCCGAGACCTACGCATTACGAGAACGCAAGATCGTCGCCCCAAGGTTCACTTCCTGTCCCTACTTTTGTTGTCTGTGCAGTTCAGCGGACATGAGGGTACCCACGCCGCGATGATCGTTCACGGAGTTTCACCGTCCTTCCGGACCCATCTTGGACCCATGAGGGCCCCACCGGCGGGCTGTCCCGGCCCAGCCGGGCGGGCCTCCAGTTCTGAGCCGGGCGGCAAAGGGGCGTCCAGCGCACCAGCCTTGCGACGCAGAGCGGCCCTACCCCGCTGAGGGGTAGGGCCGCTGGGGACAGGTTAGGGGTTCGATCCGTCTCCGACTGCAGGTCATCGACTGGTGGGACAGCCGGACAGAGACGCTGGTGTACGTCCCCGTCCGACGTCGTCGACGTCAGTGCCTTCTGATCCGTAGCTCTGCAGGTAGCTGAACCATGGGACGCTGGCTGCTGCCTCTGGCAAAGTGATCGGCATTGCTAGACGATTCTCGTGAGGAACCTTGTGAGCACGCTCGGTAGCTTCATCTGGTCAATCGCTGACCAGCTTCGAGGCCCCTATCGCCCCAACCAGTACGGGACAGTGATCCTCCCGTTCACGATCCTCAGACGGCTCGACTGCGTACTTGAGCCGGACCGCGCGGTGGTACGGGAGCTGGCTGCGAGGTACGAGAACCCGAACCGGCTCAAGGTCGAGGTCAAGAAGGCCACGGGACGGACGTTCTACAACACCTCCAACTACGAGTTCGCGAACCTGCTGGCCGATGCGGACGGGCTGGCGGACAACCTCACTGACTACATCGACCGGTTCTCCGCCGACGTAGACGTGTTCGAGTACTTCGACTTCAAGAAGGAGATCCTGGCCCTGGAGAAGGCCGGGCTCCTGCGCGAGATCGTCAAGTCCTTCGGCGCCGTCGACCTGCACCCCGACGTGGTGTCCAACGCAGACATGGGGGATGCGTTCGAGTACATCATCCGCAAGTTCAGCGAGGCCGCGAACGAGACCTCCGGAGACCACTACACGCCACGCGATGCGATCCGGCTGCTGGTCGACCTGCTCTTCGCCGAGAAGGACGTCGATCTCACCGAGGGCAGCATCATCCGGTCGCTGTACGACCCCACCGCCGGCACCGGCGGCATGCTCTCCCTGGCAGAGGAGCACCTGCTCGCCCAGAACCCCGAGGCGAAGCTGAGCCTGTACGGCCAGGAGTACAACCCGCAATCGTACGCCATCTGCAAGTCCGACCTGCTCGCCAAAGGCCACGACGCGACCAACATCGCCTTCGGTAACACACTCACGGACGATGCGTTCAAGGGCCGCCAGTTCGACTACTGCATGTCCAACCCGCCCTACGGCGTGGACTGGAAGCAGTACGCCAAGGCGGTCAAGAAGGAGCGCGACTCTGCTGGCCCCTACGGCCGCTTTGCGCCGGGACTCCCCGCGACCTCGGACGGCCAGATGCTCTTCCTGCTCCACTTGGCCCACAAGATGCGCGCACCCGAGGACGGCGGCGGCCGCGTCGGCATCGTCATGAACGGCTCACCGCTGTTCAGCGGCGGCGCCGAGTCCGGCCCCTCCAACATCCGCAAGTGGCTACTGGAGAACGACCTCGTCGAGGCGATCGTCGCGCTGCCGACCAACATGTTTTTCAACACCGGGATCCCCACCTACATCTGGATCCTGGACAACACCAAGCACCCCGACCGCCAGGGCAAGGTCCAACTCATCGACGGCACGTCGTTCTGGACCAAGATGCGCAAGAACCTCGGATCGAAGAACCGCGAAATCAGCGACGATGATCGCGTCGAGATCGTGCGACTGTACGCCGACTTCGAGAACGGTCACCCCGACCTCTCCAAGGTGCTACGCAACGATGAGTTCGGCTACTGGACCATCACTGTCGAGCGCCCCCTGCTCGATGAGGAGGGGAACCCTGTCGTCGACCGCAAGGGCAACCTCAAGCCCGACTCGAAAAAGCGTGACACCGAAAACGTCCCCTTCACCTACGGCGGCTCAACCGCCGGTGCGGCAGGGAAGCGTGAAGTCATTCAGACGTACTTCGAAGCGGAGGTGAGGCCGCACGTTCCTGACGCCTGGATCGACTGGGCCAAGACCAAGACCGGCTACGAAATCCCCTTCACCCGCCACTTTTACAGGTACACCCCGCCTCGCCCTCTCGCCGAGATTGACGCCGACCTGGAGAAGCAGGTCGCCAAAATCCTTGACCTGCTGCGAGAGGTGGAGCAGTGAAGGGGCCTCTCTGGAAAGTCTTGCCCGATGGGTGGATGGCAGGCCAGGTCAAGAACGCTGCGACGGTCACGCTCGGCAAAATGTTGCAGAGCAAGGACTCGGGCAGTGACGTACGTGCGCCCTATATGCGCGCTGCGAATGTGCAACCCGACGGCTTGTTGGCCCTCGACGACGTGAATGAGATGTGGTTCGGCGAGCACGAACTGGAACAATTGAGCATTCGCGCGGGCGACGTAGTCGTTGTCGAGGGCGGCCAGGGCGGGTTCGGCCGTGCCGCGTATGTCGACCAAGACCTTCCTGGCTGGGGATTCCAGAACTCGATCAATCGGCTTCGACCAATTGGAGACTTCGATGGCCGCTTCATCGCGTTCTACCTGATCGCGCTGCGGGCTAGTGGCTTCATCCGTGCCTACTCCAACGTTGTCTCAATGCCGCACCTCACGGCAGAGAAGCTTGCCAGGATTCCGATCCCGCTGCCGCCAGTGGAGGTGCAGCGTGCCATCGCAGACTATCTCGACTGCGAGACGGTCCGCATCGACACGCTCATCAAGGAGCAGCAGCGGCTGATTGAGATGCTCCTGGAGCGGCGAGAATCGGCGATCCGAACGGTTCTGCTGCGCGGATTGGACGACGATGCGCCTCTACGTGCTTCGGGCAGCGAGTTTCTCGGTTTGATTCCGTCAGCGTGGACCATAGTTCCGACACGCCATCTCTGCACCATCACGACAGGTGATGAAGACTCAGGCAATGCTTCCGATGATGGCGCTTACCCGTTCTATGTTCGCGGGCGCGAGATTCTGCGATCGGATACCTACGCGTTCGACGGTGAGGCCGTGATGACCCCAGGTGACGGACAGGGCGGGACCGGCAAGGTTTTTCACTACTTTGACGGAAAATTCCAGGCCCATCAGCGAGTCTACGTCTTCACTGACTTTCACGGAATCACTGGCCGTTATTTTTATTACTACCTATCGACATTCCTGAGGCCAATCGCACTCGCCGGCAGTAACACCGTGACTATGGAATCGCTGCGGCGGCCGCTTCTTGCCAGCTTTCCAGTGGCTGTTCCGCCTGCAGATGAGCAGACCGTGATCGTCGAGCGTCTCGACGAACAGATCACCAAGATCGACCAGTTGATCGCTGAGACCGATAAGTTCATCAAGCTCTCCCAGGAGCGACGTACAGCGATCATCACGGCGGCGGTGACAGGGCAGATCGACGTACCAGAGGTGGCGTGATGGCCGACCACAACGAGGTGGTCTTCGAGACTGAAATCTGCGAGTATCTGCGGGATCACGGCTGGCTGTATTCGAAGAATGACCATGATGGTGGCGAGTATGACCGGGAGCGGGCGCTCTTCCCGGCGGACCTCTTCGCGTGGCTGGAGGCGACGCAGAAGCCAGCATACGAGAAGGCGTTGAAGGCAGCCGGCTCGCAGGCGAAGTTCCTGGACGTGCTGACCGCCGCGCTCGATCGGCCGCTGGAACATGGCGGTGGGACGCTGAACATCCTACGCAATGGGGTGCAGTACATCGGCGGTGGCCGGTTGAAGATGGCGCAGTTCCGACCGGAGACATCGCTCAACGAGACCACGACGGCGCTCTATGAGGCGATGCGGGTACGGGTGGTGCGGCAGGTGCACTTCTCGACCGCTGACCAGCGCAATATCGATCTCGTGTTTTTCATCAACGGGCTTCCGGTGGCCACGGTGGAGCTGAAGACCAACTTCACTCAGTCGCTGGACGAGGCGGTCAACCAGTACAAGCAGCGTCGCAATCCGCTGACGAACGGGCGGCCGGAACCGTTGCTGTCGTTCGGGCACCGCGCGCTGGTGCACTTCGCGGTCTCGAACGACCTGGCGGCGATGACCACGAGGCTGGAGGGAGAGAAGACCCACTTCCTGCCGTTCAACATGGGCTTCGACAGCGGAGCCGGCAATCCGCCCGGTGCGGACGGCCGGTCGTCGACGGCGTACCTGTGGGAGCGCGTCTGGGAGAAGCACGCCTGGCTGAACATCATCGGACGGCTGGTGATCGTAGAGACGAAGGAGGAGTGGGACGTCACTACCGGCACCTCGGTGCGGCGTACGAGCATGCTCTTCCCGCGGTTCCACCAGTGGGAGGCCGTCACGAACATCGTCGAGGCGGTGAAGGAGGAGGGTGTCGGGCAGCGGTACCTGATTGAGCACTCGGCCGGGTCGGGAAAGACGAACACCATTGCCTGGACGGCTCACCGGCTGGCGCGGCTGCATGTCGACGATCAGAAGGTCTTCGACTCAGTCATCGTGGTCGTGGACCGCACTGTGCTCGACTCCCAGCTTCAGGATGCGATCCGACAGATCGATGGCACGGACAAGATCGTCAAGACGATCAGCCCCGAGGACGTCCGCAAGGCTGGCCTGAAGTCGAAGTCGGGTCTGCTGGCGCAGGCATTGAAGAACGGTGAGCTCATCATCGCAGTGACGGTGCAGACCTTCCCGCATGCGCTGAACGAGATCCGGAGCAACACCGGCCTGAAGGGCAAGCGGTTCGCTGTCATCGCCGATGAGGCGCACTCCTCCCAGTCGGGGCAGATCTCTTCGAGGCTGAAGCAGGTGCTGACGGCCGAGGAGGTCAAGGAGATCGAGGAGGGCGGCGAGGTCGACGTAGAGTCGATCCTGGCCTCTGAGATGACCGAACGGGCCGAGTCGGAGAACATCTCCTACTTCGCCTTCACCGCGACGCCGAAGAACAAGACGCTGGAGCTGTTCGGCCGCAAGGGGGCCGACGGGAAGCCGCACGAGTTCCACTTGTACTCGATGAAGCAGGCGATCGAGGAGGGCTACATTCTCGACGTGCTCAGGGGCTACCAGCACTATGACACCGCGCTGAAAATCGCCGGCAAGGCCGAGAGCGGCGACGGAGGGGAGGTCGAGGAGGCCACCGCCCGCAAGGGGCTGATGCGGTGGGTGAAGCTCCACCCGACGAACATCAGCCAGAAGGTGCAGATCATCGTCGAGCACTTCCACGCCAACGTCGCCTACCTGCTCGAAGGCAAGGCAAAGGCGATGGTGGTGACCGACTCGCGCAAATCCGCGGTGAAGTACAAGCTGGCCATCGACGCCTACATAGCCAAGCGCCGCGCCCAGGACGCCTCGTACAACTACCGCACGCTGGTCGCCTTCTCTTCCGGGGTGGCGATTCCCGAGAACGAGACCTGGGACAGCGCCTGGGGCCCACAGCCGTCAGCGGATGACGAGTTCACCGAGGCCAACATGAACCCCGGTGCGGGGGCTGATCTGGCGGCCGCATTCAAGGGCGACACATACAAGATCATGCTGGTCGCCAACAAGTTCCAGACGGGCTTCGACCAGCCTCTCCTCTCAGCGATGTACCTTGACAAGAAGCTGTCTGGGGTCACCGCGGTGCAGACGCTCTCGCGGCTCAACCGCACCCACCGCACCCCTGGTGGGGAGCAAAAGCGCAAGACATTCATCATCGACTTCGCCAACAAGCCCGAGGACATCAAGACCGCCTTCGAGCCGTACTTCAAGAACGCCACCCTGGAGACCGAGACCGACCCGTACATCGTCATCCACCTGGCCAACAAACTTGCCCAGGCCGGGATTTACACCGAGGACGATGTCCGTAAGGTTGCCGAGCTGTGGGTGACCCGGAAGGGTAATAACGCGCTCTCAGCGGCGATCAGCCCGGCGCAGCACGACTTCCGGCGCCGCTACGCGCGGGCGATCGAGGAGGAGGACAAGGTCGCCCTCAATGCGCTCGACCTGTTCCGCAAGGATGTCTCCACCTTCGTACGCCTCTACGACTTCATGTCCCAGATCGTCGACTACGGCGACCCCTACATGGAGATGCTCTCGATCTTCCTGCGCCTGCTGGAGAAGGTCATTGCAGAGTCCGCCTGGACGGCCGACGTCGACCTCTCCGATGTGGTGCTGGTCGGGGTCAAGCACAACAAGGCGAGCCCGGTCGACATCTCACTCGTGGGCGACGGGCATCTGAAGGGCATCAGCGCCGCCGGCACGGGAATGAAGAAGGAGCCGAAGTACGTCGCGCTCCAGGTCGTCATAGACAAGATGAACGATCTCTTCGGCGCCGAGACGTTCGCCGAGTACCAGATCCGGGAGTTCGTACAGGGGCTCGTCCAGCGGTTGCTCGCCAACTCGAACCTGATCGAGCAGACCAGGGTGAACTCCAAGAAGCAGTTCATGGAGTCACAAGACTTTCAAGCAGCCGTTACGGAGGCGGTCGCAGACAACCAGGACGCCCACAACACGATGGCTGACTATTTCTTCACCGACGGGCCGGCCATCAACTCGATCATCGTCGCCCTCGCGGATGCCTTCTACGAAGCAGCGGTCGATCAGCAGGTGGGATCTTAGGTGCGGCCGCACGCATGTCCCGCCCCAGCAGACCACCCCGCTGCGACGGCGTGAAGCTCCCCGTCCCTGTGCACGGTCCCATGAATCCAACCCGGCACCACCTCGCCCGACTCGGGGCAACAGAAGGACAACAAGTCGCGAACCTTGCCCTGGACAAGTCCAAGAACGTCGTGAAACTGCGGCAGGTAGTACGAGCCGTCCTCGCTGACTCACCGACTGCCCAGGAGCTCGATCAGTTGGTCCGCCTGCTGCTGGAGTAGCAGGCGGACCGAGCGCAGGGGTCAGTCTTCGGAAAGGGAGGCTGGTTTGGCGGGGGTGCGCTTGCGGGTCGGGCGCGGCTCGGTCTGGTCAGCGGTGGCCCGCTTTGCGGCAAGCTTCTTGGCGGGAGTGGCCTTGACCTGGGTGCGCTTGCGGGTCGGGCGCGTCGGCTTGTCGCTCGCCGAGGTCTCGGACTTAGCTCGGCTGGTCCGCATGGGGACGCCGTTGGTCTGCGGCTCGGGAGTGGGCTCGGAGGGGACCCGCGGTGCCGGCGCGGGCTCAGGCTGATCGGTGTTAGTCGGGGCGGTCGCCTGCGTGTCGGTGTCCGGCTCGGGCTCCGGGTCCCAAGGGCGGTGCCCGACGTAGAAGGGCTTGGTGTCGAAGACGGGCAGCAGGCGGTCGCTGATGGCGTTGTAGAGGACGACCCCGGGATCCTTGTCCGGTTCGAGGGAGCCGATGTGGACGGGGGTGTGCCAGCGGTGGCCGTGCGGCAAGGGGTGGGAGACGCCCTCGGTGGGTTCCTGGTCGGCGGACTGGATGCCGCCGGTGGCCCACATCTGGATGGTGCTGCCGTCGCCGATCGGGCGCATGCTGATGCGGCGGTCGTTGGGGCCGTCGAGGCTGATGATGTCCTCGATGATCAGCTCGTTCACCTGCCAGGTGTCGGCGCCGAGGTGGCAGGTGAGGGTTTCGGCGGTCTCGTGCAGGGCTGAGGGTGCGAGTTGCACAGGCTTCTCCAAGAGGTCGGATGGTGCTGGTTGGAGCCCGCCCGGGCGGGCGGGCTGGCTTGGGTCAGGCCCGGACGGAGTCCAGGAGGGTGCGGGTGGCCTCGGCGAGCTGAGGACTCATGGCCTCCTCGCTGCCGGCGTAGCTGCAGGCGGCGCGCAGGGCGTCGCGCGCCGCGTCGGTTTCCCCGCGGTCGAGGTGATGGGCGGCGGCGTCGAGGGAGAAGGCGGCGACGCCGAGGGCGTTCTGCTGGTCGTCGCAGGCGGCGCGGTTGGCGAAGGCGCGGGCGCGGGTGGCCCACCTGCGGGCGGTGGTCTCGACGGCGGTGAGGTCGAGCCGGGTGTCGGGGGTAAGGGTTTCGGCCTGCATGGCGAACTCCAAGAGATGCGGTCGGTTGAAGGGTGTGGCACCCCTCCGGCCGGGCAGCGGCGGTGGTGCCGCTGCCCGGTCGGCGGCGATGACGACGGCCTGCCGCTGCCGCTCGGCCTCCTCCACCGCACGCAGCTTCTTGATGGACTCCTCCTG
>NZ_JAYMHD010000024.1:0-39784 GCF_035656535.1 Streptomyces sp. H51 | reverse complement strand
GACGAGCTTCTGTTCTGGAAGCTCGATCGCTTCGTACGTCGTCTCTCCGACCTCTCGACGATGATCGAGTGGAGCCTCGTCCCCGGCTCCGCGCTCCCCTCCCCCGAGTGTGTGCCGCATCCCTCGACCCGGCACACGAGGACCACGGCGGCTCCCACCGCCGGGCCGGCCCGCGTCACGCTCCCCCGTCCCCCGCGGTGGCCGGTGCGCCGGCGAGGCCGAACCGGACAGCGGACCTGCTGCCCTGCCGTGGATCCCACCTTGCCCGTCTGGCTGGGGACGAACCTTGGACTGACCTTGAATCGCCTGGTGAGAGCGGTGGCCGGGTGACTAACGTGAACCGGTGAGGGGAGGCGTGGATGGCGCTGGAGTTCGGTCTGCTCGGAACGATCGAGGCACGCCGGGAGGGCCATGCGGTGGACATGGGGCACCTGCGGCAGCGGTGTGTGCTGGCGGTGCTGCTCCTCGACGTCAACCGGGAGGTCGCGGTGGACGCGCTGGTCGACCGGGTGTGGGGTGACCGGCCCCCGCAGCGGGTCAGGGGAACGCTGTACGGATATCTGTCCCGGCTGCGCCAGGCGCTGGCGGCGGCCCCGGAGGTGGCCATCTCGCGGCGGCCCGGCGGCTATGTGCTGGAGACGAAGCCGCTGTCGGTGGATCTCCACCTGTTCCGGGACCTGGTCGCTCGTGCCCGGGCTGCCGACGACACGCAGGCGGCACCGCTGATGCGACAGGCGCTGGGACTGTGGCGGGGTGAGCCGTTCGCCGCCGTGGACGTCCCGTGGTTCCATGAGGTGCGCCAGACCCTCGAACGGGAGCGGCTCGCGGCCGAAGTGGACTACGCCGACCTCCGGTTACGCACCGGCCGGCACGGTGAACTGCTGCCCGAGCTCACGGTGCTCGCCGATGAGCACCCCCTGGACGAACGGCTGGCGGGCCAGCTCATGCTCGCCCTCTACCGCTGCGGGCGCACCGCCGACGCCCTGGCCCGCTACCAGGACACCCGGCGCCGCCTGGCGGAGGGACTGGGCACCGACCCCGCCCCTGCCCTGCAACACCTCCACCAGCAGATCCTCACCGCCGACCCGGCACTGGCACCCGCCCCCGCTTCCCGCACCGCCGCCGTGTCCGCGCCCGCACCCGCCACGGGACCGCGGCAACTTCCCGCACCTCCGCCGACGTTCATCGGTCGCATCCGCGAACTCGACCACCTGGACTCGGCGTTGGACGCGAGCACGGACCAGGGCGGCACCGTGGTGATCTCCGCGATCGGCGGCGCGGGCGGTGTCGGCAAGACCTGGCTGGCCCTGCGCTGGGCCCACCGACACCAGAAGCGCTTCCCCGACGGGCAGCTCTACACCAACTTGCGCGGCTTCGACGCGGCCGAGCAGCCGACGCCCCTGCCCACCGTCGTGCGGGGGTTCCTCGACGCGCTGGGCGCCGCCCCGGAGCGCATCCCGGAAGATCTGGACGCGCAGACCGCGCTCTACCGAAGCCTGGTCGCCGGCCGGCGCATGCTGATCGTGCTGGACAACGCCCGCGACGCCGACCAGGTCCGCCCGCTGCTCCCGGGCAGCCCCTCGTGCACCGTGCTGGTCACCAGTCGCAGCCGTCTGACCGCGCTGGTGGCCACGCACGGCGCCCGACCGCTGTCACTCGACGTCTTCGGACCGGACGACGCGCGGCAACTGCTGGCCGGTCAGCTCGGCGCGCCCCGGGTCGCCGCCGAACCGGAGGCCGTGGCCGCGCTGGTGGAGCACTGCGCGGGGCTGCCGCTGGCCCTGGGGATCGTGGCTGCCCGCGCCGCGGCCCACCCCGAGTCGCCACTCGCCGTGCTGGCCGAGGAACTGAGCCGGGCCGCGGAGCGCCTCGACGCGCTGGACATCGGCGACCTCTCCGCGAACCTCCGCGCGGTCTTCGCCGCCTCGCACCGTGCACTCAGCCCGCCGGCCGGGAAGCTGTTCGTTCTCCTGGGCCTGGCCCCCGGCCCGGACATCAGCCTGCCGGCGGTGGCAAGCCTCGCAGCCCTCGCACCGGCCCGCGCCCGGGCACTCCTGTCCGAGCTGGTGGCCGCCCACCTGGTACGGCAGGACACCCCGGGCCGCTACCGAATGCACGACCTGGTCCGCCTCTACGCCGCCGAACTCGCCCGCGGCCGGCCCGACCAGGACGTCCGGACGGCCCTGTCCCGGCTCGTCGACTTCCATCTGCACACCGCGTTCGCTGCCAACCGGCTCCTGGACGGCCCCCACACACCCTTCGAGCCCCAGTTGGAACCGCCGACGCCCGGGTGCGCTCCGGTGCGTCCGGCGGACGCGGCGGACGCGCTCCGGTGGTTCGACGCCGAACACGAATGCCTGCTCGCCGTCCAGTCCCTCGCCCTGGCCACCGGCCGTCACCCCCAGGTCTGGCAGCTGGCCTGGACGCTGATCTCCTACCACCTGGGCGGCTACCACCTGCCGGAGTACCGCACCGTCTGGCGCTCCGCCCTCACGGCGGCAGAACAGCACGGCGACGCCCCTGTTCCCAGGGCGCTGGCGCACTGGCGGTTCGGCCATGCCCGCGCCCTCGCCGGCGAGCACCGCGAGGCCCTGGAACATCTCGGTCTCGCCCTCACGCTCGCCGAGCGCGCGGAGGACACCGCCGGCCAGGCACACATCTGTCGCACCCTCGGCCGGGTCTGGGAGCAGTACGGCGACGACGAGCGCGCCCTCGAACACGCCCTGCGCGCCCTGTCCCTGTACCAGCGGTTGGACAACCTCATCTGGCAGGCCAACCAGCTCAACGCGGTCGGCTGGATGCAGGCGAAGCTCGGCCGCTATCCGCAGGCGCGCACCTTCTGCGAGCAGGCGCTGGACCTGTACCGCAGGCACGGGCGCCCCGCAGACGCGGCTTCGACCCTCGACAGCCTGGGCTACATCGCTCACCACACCGGCCGGCACACGCAGGCCCTGGACTACTACCAGCAGGCCCTGACCCTCTTCCGTGAGCTGTCGGACTTCGCCAGCGAGGCCGACACCCTCGCCAACATGGCCGAGACCCACCAGGCCATGAGCCGGCCCGCGCTCGCCCGCGAGGCCTGGCAGCAGGCTCTCGGCCTCTACGACGCGCAGCAGCGCGACACCGCGGCCCACCATGTCCGCCGCCGCCTCGACGCGCTGACGACGCCGGCCGTCCCGGAAGCCGGCACCCGGGACGACCGTGACGCCGCTGGTACCACCGGACCGAGGTGATGAATCCGCGTCTTCCCCAGTCCGCACCGCGGGCGGGGATCGGGCGGGAATCAGCACGCGCGCCCTACTCGGGCAGGAGCCGCGCGGCGTCGACGTGGTGGAAGTGGATCAGCAGGTCCGAGCTCCTGAGCAGCGACGTGACGGCCGGGGAGGCGGGCCACACGGTGCCGATCTCCCTGGTCGGGCGTGCCTCGGCCAGCCACTGCCGGGCGGGTCGCCGGACGGTGCGCAGGTCCAGCAGGTAGTCCGGGTGGGGCACGAGGTCCAGGGTGTACTCGTTGGTGCCCCGGGCCGGCGGCCCGACGGTGAACGTGCGCAGGGGCCGGGGCAGACGGCGACCGAGGTCGTCGTACGCGACGAAGGATCCCTCGCCGAAGCTGGTGCGGACGCTGAGGTACCCGGCGCCGAACCGGTCGCGCAGGAAGGCGCCCTGCGGCCGGGGATAGGCGGGGCTGTTGCTGACCAGCGCCACGTGGCCGTCGTGCGCGGCGAGCACGGTTCTGCTGCCGGTGTGCTCGTACCACCAGGTGAGGTTGGCGGCCATCTGCTCGTCGCGGTACAGATCCTGCCGGGCACCCTCGGTCTTGTTGTCGAAGGCGTAGAAGCGGGTGCTCTGCGCGATGACCCGGGCGTGCTGGACGGTGCAGTCGAATTCCCCGCGGTCCTTGCCCGGCGGCTGCGCGCGGAGCAGTTCGTACGCCTGCCGGGTACGCCGGGCCAGATCCAGGCGCTGGTCCTGCGGCCGGTTCCGGAACTCGCGGGTGGCGGCGAGCACGCCGCCCGTGGGGTGGTCCCGGTAGAGGCCGGTGAAGCGAGCGCGCAGGGCCGGGAACCGACGACCGACGTACCGCAGCACCCTGTCGTACAGTGCGGGTTCGACGGGAGCGATGTCGTCGCCCACGAACCGGAGCTTGCGGCTGCTGTGCGCGTTGTGGGCGCGCATCCACCGGAAGAGGTCCAGGTACTCCTGGTTGTTCCACAGCCGGTCCTCGCTCTGGAAGGCCTCACGCATGATCCGCCGGATGTCGCCCCTGCCGGTCAGCACCCAGTCGTCGATGCGCAGGCCGGCGTCCCAACCCGCCTCCCTGGCGAGGGAGGTGAACCCCTTCGCCGCCGCCAGGTACCGAAAGACCCGCTGCTGGAGGGTGAAGAACTGGTGCGAGCCGTGCGTGGCCTCTCCCACCCCCACGATCACCGCACCGTCCACGGCCCGGCCCAGCGGCCGCAGATCCCCCAGGTCGTCCATCGGCTGCCCGGGCGACAGCGCGGACGCCGCCCGGGTCAGTTCGGCGACGACCGGGTCGGGCGCGTATCCGCCCGCCCGGGCGGGCGCCGCCGGAACGGCCACCGTCAGCAGCAGGACCAGCGGGCCCAGCAGGGCACCGCGACGACGGCCTGGTATGCGAGACGCGGACTGCATGGGCCGGACTCCTCACGTCAGCCCCCTCGGGCCAGGATGTTCCACGCACCGGCGGCCCGCCCGCCCGCCGACCGCTCGTTGGGCCGATCGGGGTAGGCCACCGGGGCAGGGACGCGCTCCCCCGGCCGGCTCAGGCGGGCACGGGCTCAGGCTGCCGGGGGGTGAGGCGTCCGGTGCGGGACAGTGCGGCCACCGAGGCCGCGCAGGCGATCCCGGTGCAGGACAGCACCGACCAGGTCAGCCAGCGGGCGTCGTGTCTCTCGGCGAAGTCCCAGAGGGCTCCGGTGACGAGGTTGCCGAGGGTGATGCCCAGGCCGGAGACGGTGTTGTACAGGCCGTAGTGGGTGGCGACCAGGCGCTCGCCGGAGAGCGTGACCACGATGTCCATCTCGAACGGGTAGACCACCGCGCTGCCCGCCGCGAGCAGCACGACCGCCGCGACGAGGGAGGCGAGGACGGCCGTACGGGCGCCGGGCGGGGTCAGCGTGAGAGGCAGGAAGGCCGTCCCCATCGCGGCCAGGCCGCGAACCAGCGCCCGCGCCGGCGTCCAGCGCAGTTTCGCCCAGCCCGTGAGCCGCAGTTGTCCGAGGACGGCTACGGCGGCCGAGACGACGAACAGGCCGCCGGTGACCGCCGTACCGCTCGTGCCCAGGGCGTCGGCCGCGGCCAGCGGCAGGGCCAGATAGACCTGGAAACTCAGGACGTACGAGCCGATCATGGCGGTGGCGAACAGCAGGAACGGCCGGTTGGAGACGACCGTGCGCCACTGCGCCAGTACGCCCTCCGACGCCGGGGCCGCCCCGGAGGCGGTGCCGCGGCGGGCCGGCAGGGCCCGCCACTGCAGCAGGGTCAGGGCGGCGAAGACGGCGGCGGCGACCGTGCTCACGAGGCGGAAGTCCGCGGCCAGGAGGGCGAGTCCCACGAGCGGGCCGAGCAGCATGCCGGCCTGGTAGTGGACGTTGAAGGCGGCGAACGCGTCCACGCGCCGCTCACCCGCCTCGGCGGCGAGGTAGGCCCGTACCGCCGGATTGAACAGGGCGCCGGCGAAGCCGGTGGCGGCGGACGCGGCGATCAGCGCGGGCAGGCTGTCGGCCCAGCCGAGCAGGCCGAAGCCCACCGTGCGCAGCAGGCAGCCCACCATGATCGGGACCTTGTAGCCCAGGCGGTCGGCGATGGTGCCGCCGATGAGGAACATGCCCTGCTGGGAGAAGTTGCGCACGCCGAGGACGAATCCGACCGCCCAGGCGGCGAGGCCGAGGCTCCCGGAGAGGTGGGCGGCCAGGTAGGGCATGAGCATGTAGAAGGCGAGGTTGATGGCGAACTGATTGGCCATCAGAAGCCGTACGGCGGGCGGGAAGTCGCGGGTCCTGCCGCGCAGGGACGTCATCGGGCCGCTCCGTCGAGTGAGTGCCGGCCGCCGTCGGCGAGGGGGTCGGTGACGCGGGTGCACCGGGTCCAGCGGGTGACGACGCGTTCGCCGGGATGGCCGATCTCGTCGGGGTCGTCGGCGGGCAGGTGGCCCAGGAGGCCGTGTTCCCTGCCGTAGGTGTCGTCGAAGACGGTGCCGACGTAGCGTTGCGGGCCGTCGGGGAAGACGGCGACGATCCGGCTCTCGGCGGGCAGGGTGCGGGCCAGCCAGCGGGCGACCAGGGCGACGGCGCCGACGCTCCAGCCGCCGGTGGCGTAGTGGTGCCGGGCCAGGGTGCGGGCGGCCCAGACGGCTTCGGGTGCGGCGACCCAGTGGACCTCGTCGAAGAGGTCGTAGGCGACGTTGCGCGGGTGGATGCTGCTGCCCAGCCCCCGCATCAGGCGGGGTGCGGCGGGCTGGCCGAAGATCGTGGAGCCGGTGGTGTCGACGCCGACGACCTGGAGCCGGGGAAAACGGCCGCGCAGTACGGAGGCGATGCCGGCGGAGTGGCCGCCGGTGCCGACGGAGACCACGAGGGTGTCGATCCGGTCCAGCTGGGCGACGAGTTCGTGGGCGAGCGGCGCGTAGGCGGCCACGTTGTCGGGGTTGTCGTACTGGTCGGGACACCAGGCGGCCGGACGGACCGCGAGGAGTTCCTCGACGCGGTCGCGGCGGGACCGCTGCCAGCCCCCCTCCGGATGCGGGGCGGCGACCAGGTCGATGTCGGCGCCGTATGCGGTGAGCAGGCCGCTCAGGAGCGGTTCCATGCCGGGGTCGGTGACGACGGTGACCGGGTGGCCGTAGGTGGCGCCGGCGAGGGCCAGGCCGAGCCCGAGGGTGCCGGAGGTGGACTCGACGATCCGGGCGCCGGGCAGCAGCCGGCCGCGCTCGCGGGCGGCACGCACCATGTACAGGGCGCTCCGGTCCTTGATGCCGCCGGGGTTGTGGCCTTCGAGCTTGGCCCAGAAGCCGCGGCCGGGGGCGGTGAAGGGCTCGCCGATCCACAGCACGGGGGTGCCGCCGACCAGTCCGGCGGGGGTGCGGGCCGGGCGGGCGGGGTCGGCCGGAGGCAGTTGGGCCGGGTATGTGAGGCCGGCCGGGGACGCGGCGGGGTCGGGTGTGCGGGTGAGGTCGTTCATGGCGTGTCTCTCCTGCGGCCGGCGGCACGCTGCGGCGGCCGGCCGTACGGGGGGATGAGGTGGCGGGGGCGCTGTCGCCGCGCCGGGGCGCACGGGTGCGTCGCGCGCGCCGCGGCGCGGGCTCACCGAGCGGTCAGGTCCGCCACACGCCGAGCGAGGACCGTGACCGGCCGGTGGAAGCCGGGCCGTGTTCCACGAAGGAGGGCCGCGCGGCCGGCCGTGCCGGCGCGAGCCGGGCGCCGAAGTCATCGAGCGGCAGGGCGCACTGGATCACTTCCAGGGCCAGGGCGGCATCACGTGGCGCCTGCACCGGCGGCTCGTCCAGTCCCGCGCAGTGAGGTGAGGTGCCGCCCCCCGGGGCCGGCTGCCGGCCCGCCGTGTCCGACGGCGGTTCGAGGTGCTGAGCACAGCCGACGGAGACCGCCGGAAGGGCGTCCGCCTGTCCGGTGGCCTCCGACGTGGGGCCGTGTGCGCAGGCCAGCAGGTGTACCAGCGCGGCCAGCAGCACCAGCAGCGCCGCTCCGGTCCGCGCCACGGAGCGGCCGCTTCGGGGCGCCGAACCAGCCGTCATGAACGCAGACAGTAGCCAATCAGGCACATAAAGTTCCCGTGAAGCGCGGACGATGCCGGGTGATTCCGGCGTCGGACCGGCCGTCGCACGCGGTGAACGGCGTCCGGGGTTCGTCCGTACCCCAGGGCAGTTCGCACAGCACCGGAGAGGGGGAGGCGACGTGGCGCGGCGGCAACCGCGAGGTCCCGTCGGCCTGAGCGTGTCCTCGGCGTCCATGAGGCGCGCGGCCGTCGTCGCAGGCCTGGCTCTCCTTCCCGTGGCCACGGCCCGCGGCGGCGACGAGGACCGGGCGGCCGGGCAGGCCGGTCCGTCGAGGATCTCCGCCGCCCCGGCGGCCGGAGTGGTCCCGCCGGCCGGAGTCGAGGTGATCGCCGAGCTGACCGGATGCGAGCCCGGGATCCGCATCGAGGCGGACGAACCGCGCCAGGGCCTGTGCCACACGCCGGAGGTCGACTACCTGGTCACCACCTTCCCGGAGGAGAGGTACAAGCAGACCTGGCCGGACTCCGCCGCCGGCTACGGGGGCAAGTACCTCGTCGGCTCGCGCCGGATCGTCAGCGCGAAGGAGCCGGAGACGCTGGAGGAGTTCCGGACCGGGCTCGGCGGAACCGTGCAGCAACTGCGCGGCATCGGGCCCGTGCCGAGCGCGTCGTAGCGGCCCGGCCGTCGCCGCCTCCGGTTCGTGCTCAGCCGTTCACCGTTCCGGCAGGCCACGGGGCGGCACTCGCGCGCCCCGTGGACTCCCGCACCGTCCGTCAGTCCCCGGCCGAGGCACGGCGGCGCCTGGCCAGCCACCACGCGCCGCCGCCGAGGACGACGACGGCCGCGACCGTTCCGCCGGCGATCAGCCCTGTCGAACCGCCTTCGTCCCCGTCGGACGCGGCCGCGGTCGTGGCGGAGGCGGTCGCAGGCGTCACGGCCGCGGGCGTTTCGGTGGCCGACGCGGTCGGGCCGGTGGTTGCGGTGGGGCTCTGGCCGATGGGTGTGGCTCCCGCGGCGGCGGCCTTCAACTTCAGCACCGGCGCGGGCTGTTCGGGCTCCGCTCCGCCGCCGGGCAGCTCGATCCAGCGGGAGATCTCACCGTCGCTGTAGGTGTCGATGGTCTTGAACACCAGCTGCTCGGCGTCCGGCAGCTGCCGCACCTTGATCTTGTACTCGGCGTCGACGCCCGGCTTCAGGGCGGTCCCGCCGACGCTGTAGCCGTCGTCGGTCACCGTGAACTTCCAGCCCTTCGGCGCCTCGTCGAGCGTGACGTCGGCGGGAGCGATGCCCTCGGGCAGGACGACGCGCACCTCGCGGAAGCCCGCGTCGTCGGACTCGGCCTCGGAGACGAAGGTGAGGGTGACGTTCTCGGCCAGGGCCTGCGCCTTGTCGGCCTCGACCTCCGTGTGGGCGAAGGCCGGCCCGGCCAGGGAGAGGGTCGCCGTGAGGGCGGCGGCGCCGACGAGCGCGAGACGGCGGGACGTACGGGCAGGGCGGTGCGTGGGCATGGGCATGGGGATTCCTCGCTGATGGAGCCGGGCGGGCCGAAGCCCTGGCCCGGGTGAAGGGACGGTTCGGGACGCGGTCGCGCCCCGGTGGTCCCCTGCGCACCAGCGCGTGTTCCAGGGTTCGTGTCCCCGGCGCCCTCGGGGGCGCGAAGCGGCCGGCCGGCCGCAAGGCGAGCGGGGCCGGGACGGTGGCGGGGTGCGGGGCCGGCACCATCCGGGCGACGACGGCGGCAGCGACACGGCGCACCGCGCGGGCCGTGGCCAGTCCGGCCGCGACGGCCGCGTCCGCGCGCTGCAACAGCACGGCGACCACCAGCGCGGCGGCCACGTGGGCGGTCGTCATGACGGCCGACGCGTGGTGCCAGGCGTGACCGTCCCCGTGGACCGTCGTGAGGGATCCGTCCCCGTGGACCATCGCGGCATGGCCGTCCATGGGGTTCGCGGCGCGCCGGTGGTGCGTGCCGTCGACCTGGGTCAACGCCCGGTGCAGTACGCCCTGGGCGGCGAGCGTGCACGCGATCACGGCGGGCAGGGACGGCCGACGGCGGGCGAACGGCCACAGGAGGAGGAACTGGACGAGCGCGGACGTGGCCACCAGGCGCCAGGGAACGACCAGCCGCCAGGGAACGGCTTCCTCGGCGACCGTGTGATGGCCGAGCGCGGCCAGCACGCTGCCGACGAGGGCGAACAGCCCGGCCCGGGCGCAGGCCACGCCCCAGCCCGGACGCGCGCCCGCGTCCCGGCCGTCGCCCCCTGCCCTGTGATCACCCGGCACGGTCGCCCATCATCCCCTGTCCGGCCGCCGTCCATAACCCCGCGTCGCAACTGACGACCACGGCGGTCATCGCGGTCACCTCGTCGTATACGTCGGTGCCGGGCGGGGTGTTCACGTCTCCGGGCCGATGTCGGACGGCTCGATGTGCGGGTGTCGGTGACAGGTTCTGCTCAAAGACTTGTCCAAGTGCCGGACGGTTCCGGTCGTCGGTGGTCGGGTTCTCTGCAACAGCTGTACGACCACCCGTTCTGGGAGGATCTGGTGCCAGCACCGACCCGCAAGAGACGATGGTTCACGATCTGCGCCATCACCGCATCCGCCGCACTCGTCGCGTCGCCCGCGGGCGCGGCCTCCGGGAAGGGCCACAAGCCCTTCGGAGCGCGCACCCTCGCGCAACTGGCCGCCGAGCGCGAGCAGTCCGTGGGCGCCACGAGCCCCTCCGTGAAGGCCGAGGACGACGGCAATGAGGCGGACGAGATAGCCGAGGGGGCGCAGCAGTACGCCGAGGCCCGCACCTCGCCCGGCGTCGTCTCCCCCGGCGCGTACGGCGCGGCCTGGGCCGGCCTCATGAAGCTGCCGCGCACGGGCGGCAGCTGGCACGGTGTCACCGACCTGCCGTACGACTCCGACGATCCCCGCTACCGGGACATCGACTCCAACTCCAGCGGCGGTTCGGGCAACGTCACCGGCCGCATGGCCGCCATGGCCGCCGACGACCACGGTTACGTCTACGCGGGCAGCGCGGGCGGCGGCGTATGGCGGTCCAAGCGGGGCGGCGGGCACTGGAAACCCATCAGCGACAGGCTGCCTTCGCAGTCCACGGGCGCGCTCGCGCTGGACGGCGCCGGGCGGCTGTGGCTGGGCACCGGCGAGGCGACCACCAACGCCGACGCCTACCTCGGCAGCGGCGTCTACGTCCTGTCCCACCCGCATCACGGCACCTTCTCCTCCCGCGGCCGGGTCGGCGGCGACGAGCTGGAGTCCACCACTGTCCACCAGTTGCGCTTCGGCGGCGGCAAGGTGTGGGCGGCGACCAGCGAGGGCGTGTGGAGCCACTCCACGAATACGCTGAAGGGCGCCTGGAAGCTGGAGTACGCGCCCAACCCCGACTATCTGCCGGGCGGTTCGAAGGGCGACGCCCCGGAAGCCCCGTACAAGAACATCACGAACGACATCGCGATCGACCCGAAGGACCCGTCCAAGGTGGTCCTGGCGGTCGGCTGGCGCAGCGGTGACGACTACAACGGCTTCTACACCAAGGACGCCGGCGGCGCCTGGACGCGGATCACCGGCGGCCTGGGCGACCTGCCGGCCGACCCGGACCAGGTGGGCAACGTCACCTTCGCCCGGTCCGCCGACGGCTCGCGCTACTACGCCATCGACCAGTCGCCGGAGCAGCTGAACACCAACCCCGACAGCGGCCTCGAGGGCATCTTCGTCTCCAGGTCCGGCTCTCCCACCGGGCCCTGGACGAAGATCGCCGACTACCAGGGGCTGGCCGCCTCCGGCTCCGCGCTGACCAGCGCCGGTTACATGCCGGGCGTACAGGCCTGGTACAACCAGTTCCTCACCGTCGACCCGAGCGACCCGCAGCACGTGTACGCCGGGCTCGAGGAGGTCTACGAGACCAAGGACGGCGGCGGCAACTGGTCGACCGTGGGCCCGTACTGGAACTTCACCTTCTCCTGCTGGTCCATCGACCCGGCGAAGCAGAGCGGCGACTGCAACCAGACCACCCACTCCGACCAGCACGGCGTGGCGATCGGCCGCTACCACGGCAAGAGCTTCGTGTACGTCGGCAACGACGGCGGCGTCTACAAGCGCCCGGTCCACGGCTCCCAGGACGCCTCCGGCCACGCCACCGACTGGACCTCCCTCAACGACGGCACCGTCGACACCCTCCAGTACTACTCGGTCGGCGTCGGCAAGGACCTCGACCACGGCGGCGTCTCCGTCACCGGCGGGCTCCAGGACAACGGCCAGTCCGTCCTGCGCAGCAACGACAAGGTCATGGGCTCCGACTTCGGCGGCGACGGCGGCGACACCCTCACCGACCCGGCCAACGGCTGCAACATCGCCGAGGAGTACGTCTACCTCTCCGTCCAGGTGACCCAGAACTGCGCTGTGAACGACGGCGGTTGGATCACCGACCCGGCCAAGGCCACCTCGTACGGCGTCGCTCCGGCCGACAACGCCACCGGCGAAGCCCGCTTCATCGCCCCGCTCGCGGCCGACCTGAAGAGCAGTTCGACGTGGATCGCCGGCGGCCGCCACGTGTGGGTGCAGACCCACGGCTACGCCATCCGCAGCGGCGACGAGTGGAAGAGCGTGTACGACCTCGGCGCCGGCCGCACCGCGACCGCCGTCGCGGCCTCGGGCGGCAAGGTCTACGCGGCCTGGTGCGGCCCCTGCAACAACCAGGGCTTCGCCCGCGGCATCTCCGTCGGCAACGCGGACGGCACCGGCTGGCACGACATCGCCCTGCCCGTGGACGGGACGGTGCCCAACCGCTACCTCAGCGGCTTCGCCGTCGACCCGAAGAACGCCGACCACGTCTTCCTCGCCGTCAACGGCTTCTCCCGGCACTGGACCGAGGGCCCCGGCGCGGGCGTCGGCCACGTCTTCGAGTCCACCGACGGCGGCACCACCTGGAAGGACATCTCGGCGAACCTGCCCGACGTGCCGACCGACTCGGCGCTCGTCACGCCGAACGGCGGCCTCGCCGTCGGCACCGACCTGGGCGTCGTCTACCGTGCCCCGGGCCGCACCGAGTGGCAGCGCGTCGGCAGCCTCCCCGCGGTCGCCGTGCTCCAGCTGAAGCCGAGCCCCGACGGAAGCACTCTGTACGCGGCCACGCACGGCCGCGGCATCCGCAGCATCAAGGTGCGCGACTTGGGCTGACGCCGTCTCCTGACGGAGGGAGGGGTGATCCCGGGTGCTCCCGGGATCACCCCTCCCGCGGGTGCGGGGTCACCGTCAGGTCGAGGACGAAGGCGCCGCGCGCCGCGCCCGCCACGTCCGGGGCCTTCGCCAGCGCGGTGATCTCGGCGCCGCCGCCCCGGGTGCCCGCGCACCGGAGCGAGGCGTGCGCGGTGCCGTCGGCATCCACCCGCCATCCGGACACCAGGACGAAGACCGGCGCGGAACTCCGCACGGCCGTCCACCGCTTGTCGTCCGTGCGGGGCCGGAGCACCAGTGACACCACGGTCCCCGGGCGCACGCACACCCGCCGTCGGAGCGGGCCGGTCGACGCCACGGTGATCTCCGTCCGTCCCGCGGCACAGCCGGTGGCCGGAGCCGAGGACGAGGTGGCGGGCGCGGAGCGGCCGGGTGCCGTCGGGCTCGCGGCCCCGGTCGGGGGCGGGGCCGAGGCCGTGGGCGGCTGCGAGGCCGCGGGAGCGGAACCGCCCTGCGGCGCGCTGCTGGTGGGCGCACGGCCCGGCGGCACCGTCGAGCGGCTCTCCGACGCCCCTCCGGCCGATCCACCGGCGGCCGATCCACCGGGGGGCGACGCGCCGCAGGCGGCCAGGACGACCACCCCGGCGACCGCCCGTCCCGTGGCCCACCATCGCATCGCGACACCTCCGCCCACTTGCCGGATTCCCAGGATGCCCCGGCGTCGCCGACGGAGCGGCGGTCGCGCGAGAACTCGCCGAAGACCGGGGCGCGCCCCGTCCGCCGCCGGGCCGGCGCCGCCGTGGTGACCCGCCCTGTTCACTCGTCACGCCCACGTCGTCACCCGGGAGGCTCAGCAGACCGGGCGGTGGCGCGTTCCAGCGGTTCACATGTGCAAGGGGCGTGTCATCCGAGAGCCCCCGAAGGAGGAAGTCGTGTTCCGCTCTATCCGTACGCTGCTGGTCGGTCTGTGCGCACTGACCGCGGCGTCGCAGGCAGCGCCCGCCCTGGCCCTGGCCGGCCCGGTCGACACGCACCCGCGGGCCCATGCCGCCCGGGCTCTTCACACGCAGACGCTCGAAGACCTCGACACCACCATGAAGGGCGAGGCGTTCGCCTTCGCCTCCTACGACCTCTTCGGTACGCAAGCCGACCGCGAAGGCTTCACCGACGTCGGACGGCTCTTCCGGACCACGGCACGGACCGAACTGAACGAGCACCTGCGCGAGGCGGCCACGCTGGCCGGCGTGGTCGGCTCCGACGCGGCCAACCTGCGTCAGGCCATCAACGGTGAGACGTACGAACACGAGACCATGTACCGCGAGTTCGCGGAGCAGGCCCGGGAGGACGGGGACGAGAACGCCGCCGAACTGTTCACGGAGATCGCCGCGGACGAGGGCCATCACCGCGACGCGTTCCGTGCGGCGCTCGCCGTCCTGACGACCGGTCAGGGCACCATCCCGGCGCCGCCCCCGGTCGACCCGGTCTCGGTGCCCGCCGGGCCGCCGCAGGTGCACGCCGCGCGGACGAAGGCCAACCTGGACACCGCGATGCACGGCGAGGCCCTCGCCCACGCCAAGTACATGCTGTTCGCGGAACACGCGGAGCGGACCGGAAACCCGGCACTGGCCCGCCTGTGGGAAGGGACGGCCGCGGTCGAGCTGCGCGAGCACTTCGCCGGCGAGGCCGTCCTGGCCGGCCTGGTGCGCGGCACGCGGGAGAACCTGAAGCGCGCCATCGCCGGTGAGCGCTCGGAGGCGACCACCGTCTACCCGCTCTTCGCCGCGCGGGCCGCCGCCGTCGGCGACACCGCTGCCGCCCGCTACTGGCTCGACACCGCCCGGGACGAGGCACGGCACTCCGCCGCCTTCCAGGCGGCGCTGATCCGGCTGCACTGAGCGCGGCAGTCCCCCGTACCGGCCGGCCCCGGCAGCCTCCGGCCGGTACGGGCTCGAACCGCCCGCGCCCCGCCCGCCGCGCACGTCACCCCGCGCCCCCGGCCGGCCCCGCACGCCGGCCGGCACCGTCCACCACGACCGGCACGCCGACGCCACGACCGGCACGGGGGCGCACCGTCCGTCCGGCCCGGCTCCAGGGCCTACGGCGATGTCGTCCAGCGGGGTGCCGTCTCGGCCCAGGCGGTGTCCCAGGCGGCGAGATTGCGGCGCTGGACGACGCGGCCGACGGCCCCGTAGGCGGCGGCCGCGGTGGCGTGGACGCCGAGGGCGGCGAGAATGGCCGTGCCCATCGCGCGGCTGCGGACCTGGCCGGGGCCCATGGGCGGGTCGGTGAGTTTTCCGTCGGTGCCGACCCAGACCCGGACGGTGCTGCCCCGGGGCAGGGCGGGCCGGACGTCGGTCGTGGCGGTGCGGGTGCGTCCGTCGGGGCCGGTGAACCGGACCTCGGTCGGGTAGCGGGTCTTCCTGGCCTCGACGGAGGCGGGTTCGGGGTGGCGCCGGGCGTCCTCGACGAGGGTGGCGGTGATGTGGTGGCGGGTGGCTGCCTGGTACCGGGCGGTGCGGGAGTAGTGGTGGTAGGAGGCGTCGCCGGCCAGGAACATGGCGGCGGGGGTGGCTGCCAGGGCGGCCAGGACCAGGCCGAGACCGGCCCATGCCTGCACCAGGTCGCTGCGCCGGCGCAGCGGGTTGCGCCGCAGCCGCCAGAGCGTGACCTGGGGCGGTTCCTTCGGGGGTGGGGGTGTGCGGCCGGGCACGTGTCCTCCTTTCGGCGGTTGACGCGGCGGATGCGGAGTGCCGACGGGACAGCACGCCTAGCGGGAGCGGACGGCCGGGGGCAGCGGGCCGGAGGCGGAGGGGTGGGTGTGGGCGGCCTGCAGCAGCCTGGCGGCGCCGCGGACGGCCGCGGTGTGCGGGGCCGGCACCACACGCAGCGGAGCGTGCAGCCGCCCGGTGAGGTGATACGTGATCTCGGGGCGCAGGGCGCCTCCACCGGCCAGCAGGATGCCGCGGTGCAGGGCGTCGACGGTGAGCGAGGTGCGGTCCTGGCGGAGCATCGCGGTCAGCATCGCCGCCACCGCCTCGGCGATCTCCTCGGCTGTGGCCGGTCCCTTCAGGTCGCTGGTGCCCAGGGCGGTGCGGCGCGCGTCGGTGATGTCGCCGTCGCCCAGCAGTACCGCTTCGGTGAGGTGGGCGCCGATGTCCACCACCAGCAGCGGACGGGACAGGTCCGCGCCGGCCGCCGCGGCGACGGCCCGGGCGCTGGGCACGGTCAGCACGGTGCGCGGGCGCAGCACCTCGATCGCGGCGCGGGCCTGGGTGCGGTAGGCGACGCCGTCCAGGACCGGAGCGGTGACGATGACCATGGGGCGGGTGAGGCGGGGCAGGCGGTCGGCGAGCAGGCGCTGCAGCATGCGGGCGCACCCGGGCGTGTCGACGATGGTGCCGCGCTGTATGGGGTGCACCGCGTCGGCGCCGGGGAGGGTGACGGTGGGGCCGTCGACGACCACACCCCGGCCGGCGATCCAGACGCGGGTGCGGTCGCTCCCCATGTCCAGGGCGATGCCGCAGCAGCGCCGGCACGTCGGCCAGGGCCGGTGCGCGGCGGCGTCCGGGTGCGGAGACGTGCCGGTCACCGGGCTGCCTTCCTGACCTGCTGGCAGCGTCCGCAGTAGCGGGCCTGCGGCACGATCACCAGCCGTTCCCGGTCGAGGGGCCCGCGGCACAGGTGGCAGACGCCGTACGTGCCCTCGTCCATGCGGGCGAGGGCGGCCTCGACGTCGGCGAGGACCATGCGGGCAGAGGCGGCGAGCTTGACGTGTACCTCGATCTGCGCGGCGTCCCGCTGCTCGAGCCGGACCTCGGTGCGGGAGGCGACCTCTCCGGCGAGCTGCTGCAGTTGCTCCCGGCGGAACAGCAACTGCTCGTGCAGGGTCTCGCGCAGGGCGGCAAGGTCCTCGGCCGACAGGTGTGCCGTGCTCTGGCCGATGGTCTGGTGGTTCACCACTTCACCCCTTTGAGGGCAGGGCGTCGGAGGGTCGGTGCGGGCGTGGTCAGGTGGTGCGGCGTCGGCAGGCGACGCAGAAGCGGGTGTAGGGGAGGATCTCCAGCCGTTCCGCGGGGATCGGCTGGGTGCAGCCCAGGCAGGTTCCGTAGGTGCCGTCCTCGACGCGGGCGAAGGCTTCCTCGATCTCTTTCAGGGCTCGCTGCATCGCGCTCCGCTGCTCGGACAGCAGGTGGTCGTCCGGGGTCTGTCCGGTCTCGTCGATGGCCTGCAGCTGCGCCAGCCGGGAGCTGCGGGCGTGTTCCAGGCGCTGTCGCGCCTCGTGCAGGTGGGGTTCGGCCCGGGTGACGTCGAGCGACATGGTCGATCCCTTTCTCGAGGACTCGCCGCCCGCACGGCATCGTGCGGGCGGGTGCCGGACGGCGAACCGCCCGGCGGGGTCGCCGGGCCGGCCGTCGGCCTGCCCGGTGCCTTCCACCCTGGCCGGGCCGGCGGCGGACGCCTATCGGGCGTGGGCCCCATTTACGCCGGGCCACGGGATCCATGCGGTGACGCGTGGGTGGCGCGCGTACCGGAAAATGGGGTCCGGGTCCCATCGACGGGGCACGCGGGACGGGGCAGGCTGGCCGTGGACTCACTTCGAGCACCCGGCACCGTGAACGTGGCGGGCCACAGTGGAGGTGAAGTGAGAAGGGAAGGCATGGGGCGGGTGTCCTTGTTCTGGCGGATCTTCGCCCTCAACGCCGTGGTGCTGGGCACCGCGACGGCCCTGCTGCTGTGGTCGCCGGTGACCGTCTCCGTACCCGTTCTGCTCACCGAGGCGATCATCCTGGTCGCCGGTCTGGCGGTCATGCTGGTCGCCAACGCCGTGCTCCTGCGGCTGGGCATGGCCCCGCTGGACCGGCTCACCAAGCTGATGACGACGGTGGACCTGCTGCGCCCCGGCCAGCGCCTGCCCGCTTCCGGCGGCGGCGAGGTCGCCGAGGTGATCCGCACGTTCAACGCCATGCTGGAGCGGCTGGAGCAGGAAAGGGCCACCAGCAGTGCCCGGGCGCTGCTCGCGCAGGAGGCCGAACGCCGCCGCATCGCCCAGGAGCTGCACGACGAGGTCGGCCAGACCATGACGGCGATCCTGCTGGGCCTCAAGCGCGCCGCGGACGACGCGCCGGAGCCGCTGCGCAAGGAGCTGACCGAGGTGCAGGAGATCACCCGGCAGAGCCTGGACGACGTCCGCCGCCTGGTGCGCCGGCTGCGGCCCGGCGTGCTGGACGACCTGGGCCTGGTCAGTGCCCTGACCTCGCTCACCGAGGACTTCGCCACCCACACCGGGCTGCGGGTCACCCGCCGCTTCGACGCCGACCTGCCCGCCCTCGCCCCGGAGACGGAACTGGTTCTCTACCGGGTGGCGCAGGAGTCGCTGACCAACGTCGCCCGGCACGCGGAGGCCGAACAGGTCACCGTCGCCCTGCGTCACACCGACGACGGCGTGGTGCTGACGGTCACCGACGACGGCTCCGGCATCAAGGCCGCCCGGGAGGGCGCCGGCATCCGCGGCATGCGTGAGCGGGCCCTGCTCGTCGGGGGCAGCCTCGAGTTGAGCCCGGCCCCCCGCTCCGGCACCCGGGTCCGGCTCGCCGCGCCCGTCTCCAGGAAGCAGCCCAGCCCATGACCGGAACGACCGCGATTCGCATCCTGCTCGCCGACGACCACGCGCTGGTACGCCGCGGGGTGCGGCTCATCCTCGACCAGGAACCGGACCTCGAAGTGGTCGCCGAGGCCGGTGACGGCGCGGAGGCCATCGAGCTGGCCCGCACCCGGGACGTCGACCTGGCCGTGCTCGACATCGCCATGCCCCGCCTGACCGGACTGCAGGCCGCCCGCGAACTGGCCGTCCTCAAGCCGGGCCTGCGGATCCTGATGCTCACGATGCACGACAACGAGCAGTACTTCTTCCAGGCCCTGAAGGCCGGTGCGAGCGGGTACGTGCTGAAGTCCGTCGCCGACCGGGATCTGGTCGCCGCGTGCCGGGCGGCGATGCGGGACGAGCCCTTCCTGTACCCCGGCGCGGTCACCGCGCTGATCCGCAACTACCTCCAGCGGGCCCGCCACGGCGAGGAGACCCCCGACCAGATCCTCACCCCCCGTGAGGAGGAGGTCCTCAAGCTGGTGGCCGAGGGTCACTCGTCCAAGGAGATCGCCGACCTGCTGTTCATCAGCATCAAGACGGTCCAGCGGCACCGCGCCAACCTGCTGCAGAAGCTGGGCCTGCGCGACCGGCTGGAACTCACCCGCTACGCCATCCGCGTCGGCCTGATCGAACCCTGACCTCCCGCCCGCACCCACCACCGTGACGAGAGGGGGACGGTGCATGCACCCCGTCACGCGCGCCGTCCCGGCCACCGGCGCCGCCCGGCCGCCGGCCGTCGCGGTGCTGGCGGCCGTGGTGCTGACGCTGCTGGCCGTGCTCGGCGCCGCCGGACCGCCGACCGGTACGACGGATGGGCCGACCGCCGGCACGCGGGTCGGGCCGTCGCCCGCCGCGGCGGTCGAGGCGGCGGGCGGGACGACGGTCGGGACGACGGTCGGGACGACGGTCGGGACGACGGTCGGGGGTGCCACGGCCGGCCACCGGGGCGACACGGTGCCGCACGCCGGCGACGGATGCGACGCCGTCTGCGGCGTCCGGGCGGCGACTCGCCAGGAGCCGCACCGCGAGCACCCTCCCCCGCGCGCCCACCTCGCCACCTGCGGTCCGGGCACGCACATCGCCTCGCCCCGGTCGGCGCCGCTCCCGGCGCCGACCGGGCCCACCCCTTCGTCCGCACCGCACACACCCCACGACCGCGGGCGGGCACCGCCCGTGCACTCCGGCACCTGACACCCCTTCATTTCGCACTTCACACCCCACCTCACCGGGCTGCTGCCTTCTCCTGGCCGCGGCCCTGGCTGCGGTGCGCCTGCCGGAGGCCCCGTTGAACCGTTCGTCGACCCGTTCTGCGCGGGTGAGGGCGCTGCTCGCCCTCGCCGTGATCGCCCTGTCCGTGTACATCGCCGTCACCGTGCCGGTCCGCCTCGGACTCGACCTGCGCGGCGGAACCCAGATCGTGCTGGAGACCCGCTCCTCCCCCACCGCCGAAGCCGACCGCGATGCCACCGACCGCACCCTGGAGGTGCTGCGCGGCCGTATCGACGCGCTCGGCGTCTCCGAACCCACCCTCGTCCGCTCCGGCGACCACCGGATCATCGTCGAACTGCCCGGCGTGCAGGACCCGAAGGAGGCCGCCGACGTCCTGGGCCGTACCGCGCAGCTCACCTTCCATCCGGTGCTCGGCACCGCCGACGCCGCCTCCCGCTCCGCGCCCGGGCGGGCCGGCGAGCGGGTCCTGCCCGACGAGTCCGGCGGGCAGCTGCGTCTCGGGGCCGCGGCCCTGACCGGCGGGCACGTGCAGGAGGCCGCGGCCCGGTTCGACCAGCAGGGCGGCGCCGGATGGCACGTCACCGTCGACTTCGAGGGCGCCGGCCGCGAGGGCTGGGCCCGGCTGACCGGTGAGGCCGCCTGCCACCCGGCGGGCGATCCGGCACGGCGGGTGGCCATCGTCCTCGACGACAAGGTCATCTCCTCACCGCAGGTGGACCCGGGGGTCGCCTGCGGCGCCGGTATCCGCGACGGCGCCACGCGGATCACGGGCTCCTTCGGCCCGGAGGAGGCCCGCGAGCTGTCGCTGCTCATCAACGGCGGGGCCCTGCCCGTGCCGGTCGAGACCGTCGAACAGCGCACCGTCGGCGCGACCCTGGGCGCGGCGGCCATCACCGCGAGCGCCTGGGCCGCGGCCGTCGGCACCGCGCTCACCGCGCTGTTCGTCATCATGGTCTACCGGCTGCTGGGCGTGCTGGCCGCCGTCGCCCTGGCCTGCTACGGCCTGGTCTCGTACGCCGCCCTGGCCGCGCTCGGCGCCACTCTGACCCTGCCCGGCCTGGCCGGTTTCGTCCTGGCGATCGGCATGGCCGTGGACGCCAACGTGCTGGTCTTCGAACGGTCCCGCGAGGAGTACGCGGCCCGCCGTCGTCCCAGCCCCCGCTCGGCGCTGGCGGCCGGGTTCCGCAACGCCCTCAGCGCGATCGCCGACTCCAACATCACGACGCTGATCGCGGCCGCTCTGCTGTTCTTCCTCGCGTCCGGGCCGGTGCGGGGCTTCGGCGTCACCCTCGGCATCGGCGTGCTCGCCTCCATGTTCAGCGCCCTGGTGATCACACGCGTGCTCGCCGAGTACGCCGCCGGCCTCCCCCGGGTGCGCCGCAGTCCCCGCCTCACCGGCATCGCGACCACCGGCGCCGTCCGGGACCGCCTCGGCCGCCGCGCCCCCCACCTGATGCGCCGCCCCCGCCGCTGGCTGGCCGCCTCGGCCGCCGTGCTCGTCCTGGCCGCGTCCGGCGTCGCGGTGCGCGGCGTCGACCTGGGCGTGGAGTTCACCGGTGGCCGCCTGATCGAGTACACGACCGACGCCCCCGTCGATGCCGACCGGGCGCGCACCGCGCTCGCGCGGGCCGGCTTTCCCCGGACCGTCGTGCACGCCTCCGGCGACACCGGCCTGACCGTGCGCACCGATCCGCTGACCGACGTCGAGGAGGCCGAGGTGACCGGCACGGTGCGCGACCTCGCCGGAGGGGCGGACAAGGTCCGCGACGAACTGATCGGCCCCAGCCTCGGGCAGGAGCTGCGCCGGGGCGCCCTGATCGCACTCGCCGTGGCTCTCGGCGCGCAGCTCGTCTACCTCGCGGCGCGCTTCCGCTGGCTGTTCGGCACCGCCGCGGTCGCCGCCCTGGCCCACGACGTGGTGATCCTCGTCGGCGTGTTCGCCTGGCTCGGCAAGCCCGTCGACGGGGTGTTCCTGGCTGCCCTGCTCACCGTCATCGGCTACTCGGTCAACGACTCCGTGGTCCTCTTCGACCGCGTCAGGGAACTGACCCGCAGGTCCCCCGAGGAGCCGCTGCCGGACCTCGCGAACCGGGCGATCCTGCAGACCCTGCCCCGCACCGTGAACACCGGCCTGGGCGCCGCCTTCATCCTCACCGCCCTGGCCGTGTTCGGCGGGTCCTCGCTCACCGATTTCGCCCTGGCGCTCCTCATCGGGCTGGCCGTCGGTACGTACTCCTCCGTCTTCACCGCCGCCCCGGTGGCCGTGGAGATCCACCGGCGCACCGGCCGGGCCCGCCCGTCCCGGCGGCGCTGACCCGGCCGGCGGTTGCCCGCTCTTCGGCCCCCGGTCCGGCGACGGTATCCGCGGATGCCGTCGTGCAGCGGGGGCCGGGCGGGTGTCCCGTTCGGTCCGGGGAGGCGGTTCACGCGGTCGGGGGCGACGTTTCCCGCACCGCCCGGCGGATGGCGCGGCGCTGGGCGGCCGTGGTCGCACCCCAGATGCCGTGGTCCTCACCGTGGTCGATCGCCCAGTCACGGCAGGCGATGACCACGGGGCACCGGCGGCACAGCGCCCGGGCCGGGGACTCCTCCCCCGCGAAGGCGGCGGAGTCGGAGAGCGGGAAGAAGAGTTCGGGGTCCTCCCCGACGCAGGCAGCACGATCACGCCAGTCGGTGTGTGCGCGGGTCGCGTGGAGTGAGCCTGTCATGGTGCACCTCTGATCGGCCTGACAGCAGGCAGTGCGAGCGGTGGTCACGGCACACGGGTGCGCCGCGTGCCCGGCAGAGGTGCGTAACAGCATAGGACCAAATGCCTGATTTGCGACAGGTGGCGGAGCTGCGGGCCGGGCCGCTGCCGCCCCAGGGCTTCCTGGCGGACCGTCGGCCCCACGCCGGCGTGCCTTCCGGACGCCGCCGGCCTGATCGTGCCGCCGCGGGTACCCGTGCGCCGGGCGCCCACCGCGATCTCGGGCGCACGGCACCTCGCCGGACCCGCCTCGCCTCCGGCACCGCCGACGTACGTCTCCGCGGCCGCCGGCGGCCCCGTCCGGCTCACGCCCAGCTTCTGGCCGCGCTTCCCGACCTGCGCCTCGCAAGGCCGGCGAGGTTCTTCCAGCCGGCGCCGACAGCCGTCAGGAAGCCGGTGGGCAGGAAGACGGCGTCACACGCGACCATGGCCAGGGAGAAGAACGGGATGCCGAGGAGCACCGCGATCCCCAGGTGCTCCAGCATCATGACGGCGATCAGTACGCTCTTGACCTTGCGGTTGACGAGGGTGAAGGGGAAGGCCACCTGAAGCATGACGGTGCCGTAGCTCAGCAGCAGCACCAGTACCGCGTTGCCGGCGAGGAGCGCGGAGAGCCAGGGCCAGGGGGCGAAGTACTCGAGGTTCAGCGCGTAGTGGAGGGCGCTGCCCTGCTCCCATCGTGAGCCCTGCACCTTGTACCAGCCGGAGGTGGCGTAGATCAGGCAGACCTGCGCGGCGATCGTCAGCATCGCGGTGTTGTGGAGCATCGACGCGCCCGCGTCCAGCAGTGCGCGCGCCTCGCTCCCGGGGAACCGGTGGCCGACGGCGAACCACAGTCCCTGCGCGGCCCACAGGGTCCACAGGACGAGGGGCCATCCCGTGTCCCAGCCGAACGCCACCAGCAGGAACAGGCCGGTCGCCGTCCACAGGGCGACCCCCGTCCGGTCGGCGCGGGGCGAGCCCTCCCGCAGCGGGGTGCGGGCGCGCCGCGCGTCCAGCGACCAGACCTGGGCGCAGCGGGTGAAGACGAGGTAGATCACCATGATGCGCAGGACGTTGTCGCCGCCGTCGCCCACCAGAGGGTTGCGGTTCTCCAGCGAGAGCACCCCGACCATGAGGATCACGGACATGGTCCTGGTGCGCCAGCCCACCAGGACCGCGAAGGCCGAGGCGATGGTCAGGAAGTAGACGATCTCGAACCAGACCCGGCCGCCGGACCACTGCAGCACGCTGAAGGTGCCGTCCAGGCGGCCCAGCTCGAGCGCCATGTCGTACGACAGGGGACTGCGGTCGCCGTACAGCACGCGGCGGTTGGGCCATTCCCGGCACAGGAAGGCGACGATCACCAGGGACAGCCCGATGCGGAAGGCTGCGGCCTGATGAGGTGCGCGGGTGGTACGGAAGACGTGTCCGAGGCGGGCGGCTCCCGTGCGGACGCGGTCCCCACCCGGCCGGGCAGACGCCTCGGGGGCGTTCTCCCTGGATGTCACGGTGCTCAACTCACAGCCCCTTGTAGTCCTGGTCGGTCACCGGCCACCAGGGCAGTACGCGGTAGGTGGTGGTGTCGGGCGTCTCCTCGCCGGTCCATGAGGGCGGCGGAACCATCGTGTAGCGGCCGGCGATCTGGACGGCCGTCACCGGCTCACCCCGCCACCGGTGCCCGACCCGCTGGAGCACGACACGCTTGAGGTACGCGCCGGCCACCACCCCCCGGATGCCGGTGGGCCTGTCGCCCGGCCCGTGCAGGGCCTCGGAGTTGTCCCAGGCGAGGCGGAGCATGTTCTGGTTCACGTGGCTCGGGGCCAGGGCGCCCTTGATGGCGGCCACGTCCTGGTCGGTGAGGTTGATCCACCCGGAGACATGACGGGCACCGCGGGCGCCCGTGGTCCGCAGGCGAACGCCGATGGCGTCGTTGCGTTGCTTGGGGTTGGGCGCGAACAGCTTCCAGTCCTGCCCGAACTCCGGCTGCACGTACGAGTTGATCACTTCCTGGTCACGTGCTTTGAGGACGTTGGTGGGGGCCAAGGTCAGGAAGATCATCGCCAGGTGCACCAGGAGGGCGGCTGCCAGCACCGTGGCGGTCGCGGTGAGCAACACGACCGACAGGCGCGACCACGGCCGGTCCGGCGCGCCGACCACCCCTGGGGCCGGTTCGCCGCCGCGGACCCCCGCTCGAACGGTGACGGACCCGGGAGGGACGGGACCGGCCCCGTCGGTGCCCGGTCGCGGAGGGGGCAGACAGTGCGTGCCGCTCGCGGCCTCGCCCACCGGATGTACGGCGGCGGATTTCCTGGGGGATTCCATTGCGTTCCTTCTGCTCGGCGGCCCGTGTGGTGAGGAGAGTGCTCACCACACGGGCCGCACGCCTGACGCGGTCCTCCGTCAACACGCGGACGACGCCAGGCAGAGCCGGGCATTCTTCAGAAGCGGTTGTCCGTCGCCTCGACGGCCGTTTCTCTCATGTCAGCTGAGCGGGCAGGTGGCGGTGGCCCTGTCGGTCCACGACAGGCCGGCGGCCGCACTGAGCACGTCGGCGATGTCGTTGAGGACCTCACCCCTCGGCCGCACGTACCACTGCGCGAAGTTGTTCGCGTTCTGCGGGTCCCAGATGTACGTCAGCAGCGGGTCCGCGGGGGCTCCCGCCGCCACGCCCGCGGCCGCCCGCGCGAGGGTGTCGGAGTACGGAGGCGTGGGCAGGTCGCTCCAGTGGGAGGTGGCCGGGTCGTAGGGCGCGGGCCAGTTGTCCAGCCCCTGGTTGAACCAGTAGCCGGGGGAACACCACTGGTTGAGGGACGACGTGGTGCTGGTGGTGCTGGTCGTCGCGTTGGTGCCGGTGGCCGCGTGGTGCCGGTGGTCGCGGTGGTGCTGGTGGTCGAGGTGGTGCTCGTGGTCGAGGTGGTCTGTCCGATGGTCCCGCTGGTGAGGCCGATCAGCCCCGTGGTGACCCCGATGTCGCCGAGGATCTTCGGGGCGAAGATCGCGTCGCTCGTGCAGTAGTCGAACGAATGAATTCGCCGCGGCTCGCCGGAGGCCGCCGGTACCGGATCCGGCGGCCTCCGGGAGACGTCAGGGCAGGGTCAGGACGCGGGGACCCTCGTCGGTGATGGCGACGGTGTGCTCGAAGTGGGCGGCTCTGCTGCCGTCGGTGGTGCGCAGCGTCCAGCCGTCGATGTCGGTGCGGTAGGTGTTCCGCCCGCCGGCCATGAGCATGGGCTCGATGGCGAGGACCAGGCCGTGCCGGAGGGGGAAGCCGCGTCCGGGCCGGCCGCGGTTGGGGACGTGCGGGTCTTCGTGCATGCGGCGGCCGATGCCGTGGCCGCCGAAGTCGGCGGGCATGCCGCAGCCCGCCTTGCGGGCGACGGTGTCGATGGCGTGGGAGATGTCGCCGATGCGACCGCCCACCCGGGCGGCGGCGATGCCGGCGTCGAGCGCCTGCCGGGTGGCGTCGATCAGGTCGAGGTCGTCGGGGCGCGGCGTTCCGACGGCGAAGGTGATGGCCGCGTCGCCGGTCCAGCCGTCGAGCTGGGCGCCGCAGTCGATGCTCACCAGGTCGCCGTCGCGCAGCCGGTAGCCGGTGGGGATGCCGTGCGACACGGCGTCGTTGACGGATGTGCAGATCACGGCCGGGAAGGGGACCGGGGCGAAGGACGGCCGGTAGCCGAGGAACGGGGAGCCGGCCCCGGCCTCGTCCAGCACCGACCGGGCCGCCTCGTCCAGTTCCCGCAGGGACACCCCCACACCGGCCGCTTCCCGGGCCGCGGCCAGGGCATGGGCCACCACCCGCCCGGCTTCCCGCATCGCGTCCAATGCGGCATCGGTCTTGATCTCCACCATGTGTGTGACTCCCACAGCACGTCGACCCAATACTTATACCGGTATTAGTATCACGGTCGCGGTGGGGGCTCGTCCCGCACCCGGGGCGGGAGTCCGGCGCTCCCGGCCTGTGGGAAGCGGGCCCGCCACGCGGGACCCGGTTGCGCGGACGGCGAAGGGCGCCGGGGCAGGGCGTGTCAGCCGGTGACTCCGAGTTGCCTCAGCAGGGTCTCGTCGTCCTCGATGTGCCAGTCCTCGACGATCTTGTCGGTGCCGACGTGCTGGATGTCGATCGCGTCGAAGCGGATCCGCTGCCCCTTGCCGCGGAGGCCGTGGAACGTACCGGTGAAATGGCCGCGAAGGACCAGCCGGGCGGCGATCCTGTCGCCGGTGACCAGGAGATCGGCCGGCTCACAGGTCAGGTCCGGCCCGGCGGCGCGGAAGTCCTTCGACGCGATGAGCGGGCCGGTGGGGCCCTGGGGGCGGCCGGAGGGCAGGGTGTTGTCCCGGAAGCGCGGGCTGACGGCGGCGTCGAGGTACTTCTGCTCGCCGGTGTTCCAGAACGTGTACAGCTGCTGGGCCAGGTGCACCTCCTGGGCGGCCCGCCGCCGGCCGATCGAGCGGTCCACGGTCAGTGTTCCGGGCCGGACCAGGCCGGGCGAGCGGTCGACGAGGTCGCGCGGCGACGCCGGGGCGCCCGGCCCACCGGGCCGCCGGTGGTAGTCGAACGCACCGACGGCCATGGCGGCGCCGACGGTGAGCGCGGCCGCGCCGACGACGGCGGCGGCGGTGACGAGGACGGTACGGATCACCTTGTGCATCAGGGAGTTCTCTCGGTCTCGATGTGGTCGTCGTTGCTGCTGCCGTGGCGGACCCGGTCGACGCCACGGCCGCCGCGCCGGGGCTCAGACGAGCCGGCCGCCGCCGTCGACGTGCAGCACGGTGCCGGTGACGTAGGGGTTGTTCATCGCGAACAGGACTGCCCGCACCAGGTCGTCGGGGGTGCCGACGCGGCGGGCCGGGTTGCGTTCGGCGACCCGGTGCAGGAACGCTTCCTTGTCCGCGCCGAGCCCGTCCCAGGAGCCGGTGTCGACGATGCCGGGCGAGACGGCGTTGACCCGCACCGGGGCGATCTCCACGGCCAGGGCCTGGACCAGGAAGGCCAGCGCCCCGTTGGTGGTGGCCATCACGGTCCGTTCCGGGGCCGGCCGCCAGGCGGCCACCCCGGAGAAGAAGGTGAACGAGCCGCCCGAGGCGGCCTGCCCCGCCAGGTGCTTGGCCAGCAGCAGCGGGCCGATCACCTTCGCGGCGAAGGCCCGCCGCACCGCCGCGAGGTCGAGCTCGGCCAGCGGCCCGTTCGCGGGCATCGCCGCCGTGGACACCAGATGGTCGAAGGCGCCGGTCTGCCGGGCGAGCCGGGCGATCGAGTCCTCCTCGGCCAGGTCCACCGGCGCCACCAGGGCGGGGCCGGACAGTTCGCCGGCGGTCCACTCGAGTCTGCGCGGGTCCGGCCCGGCCAGCACCAGGTCGGCGCCGGCGGCCGAGGCCGCCCGGGCGATCAGCCTGCCCGTACGGGAGCCCGCGCCGATGACGACCAGGCGCCGCCCGTCGAGGAACCGCCCGTCGAGAGCAGTGGAAGAAGGCATGGAAGTACTCCGTCGAATGATCGGGGAAAGGGGATCCGCCGTCCGCGCGCTGGGCGCGGCGGCCGTGGACGAGCCTCTCCCGCGCTGCGTCGATGAGTCCAAGGCTTGCTTTTGAGCGCGGCGATAACATTTGGTCATGGCGACGCTCCGGCAACTCGAGTACCTGGTCACGATCGTGGACACCGGGTCCTTCACCCAGGCGGCGGAGTTGCTGCACGTCACCCAGCCCGCCCTCTCCCACCAGGTCCGCGCCCTGGAGACCTCGCTGGGAGGCGCGCTACTCGAACGCCTGCCGCGCACGATCCGCCTGACGCCCCTCGGGCGCGCCGTGCTGCCGCACGCCCGCGCCGCGCTCAAGGACGCCGACCGCCTCCGCTCCGCCGCCCGCCAGGCGGCGGGACTGGACGGCGGCGAACTCGAGGTCGCCACCGTCTACTCCGTCAGCCTCGGCGTCCTGCCCCAGGTGCTGCGTGCCTGGCGCCGCCGGCATCCGGGCGTCCGCATCCGGCTGCGCGAGTACCCGCACACCAGCCGGCTGGAGGCGGCGATGGCCGCCGGCCAGGCCGATCTCGCCGTCGGCCCGACCCCGCAACGCTGGGACGGCCCCGTGCGCGACCTCGGTGTCGAGGAGTTCGTCATCGTGCTGCCCGCCGACGACCCGCTCGCCGCCGGCGCTCCCGCGGCCGTCGCCCTCGGCACGCTCGCCGACCGCGACTGGGTGCACTTCGCCACCGGCAACGGCCTCGCCGACCTCCTCGACCGGGCCTGCGCCGACGCGGGCTTCCAGCCCAAGGTCGCGGTCCGTGCCGAACAGACCTCCGCGGTCCCGCTGCTCGCCGCCGCCGGACTGGGCCCGGCGCTGGTGCCCGCCAACATCGTCCCGCGGGAGTTCGACGGCGTCGCACTGCGCCTCGACCCGCCGCTGCGCCGCACCCTCACCGCGTACACCCGAACCCGCCCCGACCCGCTCACCACCGCCTTCGCCGAGCTCCTCGCCCGGCACGCATGCGTCCTGCCCCGGCACCTGCGCACCCGGCGCACCCCGCCGACGGCCTCGGCCGACGTGCCCTGCGACGCTCCTGCCGACTGACCCGGCTCGGACCCGCGGGGCCGGAGTCCGAGAACCGTCACCCGGCGAAGCTGTCGGCGAGTGCTTCCACCCGGGCCAGGGCATCGGCCCGGAACAGCTCACGCCCGCGGGCGATGCCGCGGTCCCGCTCCGGAGCGTCGGCCGACAGCCGGCCGAGCGCGCGCAGCAGGGCCGGGCCGTCCGGGGCGGCCTCCGAGACGCCGAGCGCCGCCATGCGCGCCACGCCCTCCGCGCCGTGACCGGGCAGGGGGCGATGACCCACCACGGGCAGCCCGGAGGCGAGAGCCTGTACGGCGGTCTGCCCGGCGGCGTTGTCGACGAGAACCCGGGCCGCACGCAGCAGGCCGGGCATGTCGGTGACCCAGTCCACCGCCAGGGCGCCCGGCACCCCGGACGCCCGGGCCCGCAGCCGCTCGTTCCGGCCGCACAGCACGACCGGGAGATAGCCCGCGGCGGCCAGCAGCCGAGCGGTGTCCTCCAGCCCCGGCGCGGCTCCCCAGGCACCGGCGGACAGCAGGACGGGCGGACGTCCGGGGGCGTACCGTTCGAAGCGCCGTCGCCACGCGGAGGCCCCGGCAGCCGGTGCGAAGAAGCCGGGTGCCACCACCGGACCGGTCGTCTCGACGGGCACGGTGATGCTCCGGCCCACCTCCCACGCGACCTGGTCGGTGAGACAGAGGTAGACGTCGTTGCCGGGATGGAGCCACTGACGGTGAACGGCGAAGTCCGTCAGGCAGACCGCACTCGGGCACCGCAACCGCCCTTCCGCTCTGAGGTGGCCGGTCAGCTGAGCGGCGAGGTGGAAGACCGACACCACGACGTCGGCTTCCGTACGCTCCGCCAGCTCCGCCACCGGGCCGCCGGCCAGTCGGGCGAGGGGAAGACCGCTGGGACGGTACCGCGTGCCCGGGCGCAGGAACGCCCGGTACAGGCCGGCGTAGGCCCAGGGGTAGTGGCGGACGGACGACCGGTAGAAGGACCGCAGCGCGGTTCCCGAGCCGGCCGGCAGCAGCCTCAGGAGGTCCACGACGCTGGCCCGGTGGCCCCGGGAACGGGCGCGCCGGGCCAGTTCCCGGGCCACCGTGTCATGGCCCGCTCCCATGCTCGCGCTGACGATGAGCATCCGCAGCGTGCGGCCGGCCGGCCTCGCGGGCCCGGAGAGTGCCGAAGACACCGAGTGCACGGCGTCGGGGTGTCCGCTCATCGCCCGGGCGAAACGTCCGCTCCGCACGTTTCGGCCTCCGGAGCGGGGGATACTTCGTCCTTCTGCCCTCCGGGCACCGGGAGTGGCCGCGGTCGGCGGTTTCCGGTACGTCCGCTCCCGGAGCCGAGGTCCAGCCCATGTCCCACGTGCTTTCCCGAGCGGGCGCCGCCGGGCGGTCGAGTGCAACGCTGGTGACCGGCGCGTCCTCGGGCAGCGGCGCAGCGGTGGCGGTGGCCCGTCGGCCGGCCGTCGAGTGGTGGCTCATGCTGCTCGGCGGGCTGGGCACGACGCGCCTCGGCGCTGTCGCCGAACCGGCGCGCGGTGCCGCTCCGGCGCCGCGCCGGCGGCCGGCCGCCTCGTTCGACGGCCGGTGACGCGACATGCTGACCGTTGTCCTGGCCTTGTCCGCGGCGCTGTCCAACGCGTCGGCCTCCGTCCTTCAGCGGCGTGCCGCGATGGACGAGAGCGGAGGCGGGACCGGTCCGGGCCAGGCCGCTCGCTGGCTGGCCCGCGTACTGCGGCGGCCCACCTGGCTCGCCGGTGCCGGGCTGCTCATCCTGTCGACCGTCCTGCAGGCGGCCGCCCTCAAGGTGGGGAGCCTCTCACTGGTCCAGCCACTGCTCGCCGCCGAACTGCTGTTCACCCTCGTTGTCGGCAGTGTGGTCTTCCGACGGCGTCCGGACCTGAAGACCTGGCTGGCGTTCGCCGCGCTGGCCGCCGGGCTCGCGATGTTCCTGACGGCGGCCGCTCCCGGCGCCGGCCGCTCCACCGCCGACGCGGGACGCTGGCCGGCGACCGCGGGGGTGGTGCTGGGGGTCGTGGCCGTACTGACGGTGACGGCCCGCCGGGTCCGGGGCGCGCCTCGCGCGGCGCTGCTGGGACTGGCGTGCGCCGTGTCCTTCGCCGGCACCGCCACCCTGCTGAAGGAGGTGACCGGCAGGCTGGCCGACGGGCTGGGCGCGGTGCTGACGACGTGGCCCGTGTACGCGACCGCTTCCCTGGGATTCCTCGGCTTCCTCTTGCTGCAGAGCGCGCTGCGGGCGGGCCCGCTGGCCGCGTCCCAGCCGGCCCTGACCCTCGGTGACGCGCTGACGAGCATGGCGCTGGGGTGGGTGCTGTTCGCGGAGGACATCACGCTCGGCGTGCGCGTGGTGCCCGAGGTGATCGGCTTGATGCTCATGGGAGCGGGAAGCGTCGGGCTCGCGCACGCTCCGTCGGTCTCCGGCAGTTGGGACACGGAGCCGGATACGCGGGACGGGCCGGGGCCGGACTCGGACAGGGCGGTGACGCAGGGATGCTGACGGCACAGGGACGCGGCGGCGCGGTGATGCCGTCCCGCGCGGTGGTCCCCGGAAGGTGCGGAGCCCAGCGGATGCCCGGATCTCCCGGTCCCCGCGCCGCCCGGAGCGCGGCGGCGGTCCTGGCCCCGGTGGTGGCCGTCGCCGCCGCACACGTCGTCCCGGCCGCCACCTGGCTGCCCGCCGTACGTCTTCGCTGGTTCCGGCACCTGGCCGGTGCCGGCCGCCCGGACCACGTCGCCCTCACCTTCGACGACGGGCCCGATCCCGCGTCCACGCCCTTCTTCCTCGACGCGCTGGACCGGCTCGGTCTCCGCGCCACCTTCTTCGTGCTGGGCGACGGCGTCGTACGTCATCCCTCCCTGGCCCGCGAGACCGTCCGCCGCGGACATGAGGTGGCGGTGCACGGCTGGACTCACGACCGTCCGTGGCTTCCGGCTCCGGCAGCCGACGCGAAGGCGTTGCGCCGCGCGGTCGCCGCGGTCCACGGCGCGACGGGAACGCGCCCCCGGTGGTACCGGCCGCCCTACGGCATCCTCACCTCCGGACGCTGGGCCGCCGCACACGCGGCGGGCCTGCGGACGGTCCTGTGGACCGCCTGGGGCAGGGACTGGACGGCACGGGTCACCCCGGAGTCGGTGTACTCGACCGTCACCGCCGGCCTGCGCGGCGGCGGCACCGTCCTGCTGCACGACACGGACCGGCTTGCTGCCCCCGGCTGCTGGCGGTCCACGCTCGGCGCCCTGCCCGGCATCGTGTCCGCGTGCCGCGACGCGGGCCTGTCCGTCGGCCCTCTCGCCGACCACGGGATCGCCACCGCCACTCGCCCGGCGACCGCGTGACCTCCGATCGAGGCGCGCAATATGGAAATACCCGGACATCATGGGGATGCACAGACATCTCCTGACAGGGGAGGAGACCGGCATGGCCACCGGCAAGCCGCCGACCGCCGCCGCTGATCGCTTCGGCGGATCCGCATGAGCACCGGTGAGGAGCGGGAGCAGCGGACGTCGGGCCCGTTCGGCGGTCCCCGGACGCGCGTGTCCGGCGGCCCGCGGCCGTGGACGACCCGGGACGAGGAGGTTCGCCATGAGGACCATCACCGTCGCCCGCATCGGATGGGGAGCCGTCCTGGCAGCGGCTCCGAACGCGGTACTGCGGCACTGCCCGCGCACGCGGCCGAGCGCGGCGGCGCGTACCGTCGTACGCGTGCTGGGGATCCGCCACGCGCTGCGAGGTCTGGCCACGGCCTCCGGAGCCGTACCGGCCTCCTGGTCCGTCGCACCCGACGCCCTGCACGCCACCACCATGGCCGGCCTGGCGCTGGGCAGCGACCGGTGGCGCACGGCAGCCTGCCTCGACCTGGCGGTCGCCGGCGCCCTCGCCGCGGGCGGCCTGCGCGCGGCGGCCGCCGCTGCGGGCTCCGAGCGGCTGCGACCGCGTCCCCGGAGTGCACGGTAGCCCGGCAGGGCGTTCCCGGCCCTCCCCCGTCCGCCGGCGCAGCGAGGTGTCCATGTCCCACGCCCGCTCCCACGCCGGAACGCCGTCGGTGACGGCGTCCGGTGCGAAGCCCCCGCCCGCGGGGGAACGCGCCGCAAGCGGTGCCACCGTGTTCCGGGGTACGGCGCTGATCACCGGCGCGTCCTCCGGGATCGGCGCGGCGGTGACCCGTCGGCTGGCCGCCGAAGGGGGCTGGCGGATGGTCCTCAACGGACGCGACGCCGCGCGGCTGGCGCGGGTGGCGGCGCCGGCGTCCGCCGCGGTGTTCCCCGCGGACCTCACCCGGCCCCACGCCGACCGGGAACTCGCGGGTTTCGCCCTGGACCGGCTCGGCCGCCTGGATCTCCTGGTGGCCTGTGCCGGTGTGGGCTGGGCCGGCGACTTCACGACCATGCCGCCCTCCGCGATCGAAGAGGTGGTCGCCGTCGACCTGCTCGCCACCTTGCGCATCGTCCGGCAGGTGGCACCGCACATGGCCGCGGCGGGCGCCGGGCGCATCGTCCTGATCGGCTCGGTCGCGGGCGGCTTCGGAGTGGGCGGCGAGGCCGTCTACTCCGCGGTCAAGGCCGGGCTCGGTTCCTTCGCGGAGGCCCTCCGGTACGAACTCGGCCGCGCCGGTGTGGGGGTCAGCCATGTGATCCCCGGTGTGGTGGACACTCCGTTCTTCGAGCGGCGGGGGGTTCCCTATCTGCGGTCGTCGCCCCGACCGGTTTCCCCCGAGCGGGTGGCCGACGCCGTGTGGGGGGCGGTGCGGCGCGGCAAGGACGAGGTGTACGTGCCGGCCTGGTTCCGGCTGCCCGCACGAGTGCGGGGGGCCTGCCCGGGGCTGTACCGGAGAATGGCCGCCAGATTCGGATGAGCGGCCCGGTACGACGGCTCGGCGGGGCTGTCCTGTGCGGGGTACTGCGCCGCAGCGGCCGTTGAGCCGGTGGACGGCGGCCGGTTCCGGGGCCGCCGTGCGGCAGCGCCGGTGGACCGCGCCTGGGCACAGGCCGTGGACGCGGCCGTCTCCTGGTGCCGGGCGACCGGCAGGGCGGGGTGTGCGGCGGCTGGTCTCTGCGCGTAGATTCACCGCGGGAACCTCTTCCCCCGGGCGGCGGACGACTCCTAGGATTCGGCTGTCATGTACATGAAATGACAGTCCGTTCCCTGTACCGCCCGTCCACCGTGCGGAGATCTCCCATGCCCGAGAACAGACCGGCCCGGCTCCCCTCCCCCCTCTCCGGCCTGCGCCTTCGCACGGCCGCGGTCCTGGCTCCGCTGCTCGCGGGGCTGCTCCTGACGTCCGTTCCCGGCACCGCCCTCGCCGCCGGCCGGGGCGCCGACGACCGGGCGGTGACGTCCGCCGGCTCCGCCCCGGCGCGTGCCGGCCATGACGCGGACGCGCCCTTCCCCCGGCGGGGCACCGCGCACGCCGGCAGCTCGCTCGACGGCAGCGTGTCCGCGGCGCGCACCGCCTCCACCGTCGCCTCCGTGGAGACCGCCGCCGCGCTCTCCGCCGGCCCGCTCGGCCTGGACGTCAGCGGGCACCAGGGCAATGTCGACTGGACGTCCGTCGCCGGTAAGGGCGCCGCCTTCGCCTACGTCAAGGCGACCGAGGGGGTCAGCTACACCAACCCGTACTACAGCCAGCAGTACAACGGCTCCCGCAGCGCGGGACTGATCCGCGGCGCCTACCACTTCGCGCTGCCCGACGTCTCCGGCGGCGCCGCACAGGCCGACTGGTTCTTCGCGCACGGCGGCGGCTGGACCGCCGACGGCTACACGCTCCCGCCGGCCCTGGACATCGAGTACAACCCTTACGGCGCCTCCTGCTACGGGCTCGGCGCCAGCGCCATGGTGTCCTGGATCAAGGCGTTCAGCAACGAGATGTACGCCCTCTCCGGCCGCTACCCGATGATCTACACCACCACCGACTGGTGGAGCACCTGCACCGGCAACACCAGCGCCCTGGCCGCCACCAACCCGCTGTGGATCGCCCGCTACGCGAGCAGCGTCGGCACCCTGCCGGCCGGGTGGAGCGCCCAGAGCATCTGGCAGTACGCGGACTCCGGCACCTTCCCCGGCGACCAGGACGTCTTCAACGGCACCACCGCCGAGTTGCAGGCGCTCGCCCTCGGCACCGGTGGCTCCACCACCACCGCGTGGCCGACCGTCAAGAAGGGCGCGAGCGGGCAGACGGTGAAGACGATCCAGTACCTGCTCAACGCGCACGGCGCAGCGCTCACCGTGGACGGCGCCTTCGGCACCAACACCTACAACGCCGTCGTCGCCTTCCAGTCCGCGAACGGACTCGACGCCGACGGCGTCGTGGGCCCGCTGACCTGGGCCGCGCTCGTCGTCACCGTGCAGAAGGGCAGCTCCGGGCCGGCCGTCTCCGCCGTGCAGAGCGAACTCAACGCGAGCGGCGCCTCGTTGACGGTGGACGGCAGCTTCGGCACCAACACCTACAACGCCGTCGTCGCCTTCCAGTCCGCCAAGGGGCTCACCGCGGACGGCATCGTGGGCCCGCTGACCTGGCGCGCCCTCGTCACCTCCTGAACCCCGACGATCACGACCCCGCGAGGAGACAGCCATGAACCCCGACCCCCGACCCGGCCGCCGCAGTGTGCTGCGCACCGCCTTCGGTCTCACCGCGGCCGTCGGCACCGCCGGGCTGCTGGGCGCTGCCGCGGCCGCCCCGGCCGCCGCCTACGGCTGGTCCAGGACGCTGTCCCAGGGCTCCACCGGTGCCGATGTCGCCGAACTCCAGATCCGGGTGGCCGGCTGGGCCGCCGACAGTGCCCAGCAGACCTACGTCGCCGTCGACGGCGCCTTCGGCTCCGGCACCGCCGCCGCGGTCAAGCGGTTCCAGTCCGCCTACGGGCTGAGCGCCGACGGCGTGGCCGGCCCGGCGACCCAGTCGGCGCTCAACGCCCTGGAGAGCTCGGACGGTTCGACCGCGCACTTCGACTTCAGCGAGTTCACCTCGCACGACGGCGCCGGCTTCAGCGGCGGCAACGTCTCCTCCACCCAGGTGAAGGAGAACGTCCGGCGCCTGATGTACAAGCTGGAGGCGCTGCGCAAGAAGGCCGGCGGCAGAGCCGTCACCGTCAACTCCGGTTTCCGCAGCGTCTCGTACAACTCCTCGGTGGGCGGCGCCTCCAACAGCATGCACACCTACGGCGTCGCCGCGGACGTGGTGGTCTCGGGGCTGTCCACGCTCTCCGTCTACCGCATCGCCGAGACCTGCGGCTTCTCCGGCCTGGAGACGTACTCGGTGTCGTGGCAGCACGTGGACAGCCGCATCGAGTACCCCTACGGGTCGCAGTTCTGGTGGTGGCAGGACGGCGTGGCCTGAACGGTCACGGCGCGGTCCGCGCCGTCATGACGCCGAAGCCGGCGATGTACTCCCGCACGGGCCGGTAGAACTCGTACGTCACCTCGTACGGGCCCGCGGCACCGAGCGCCGCGAAGGCGGCGACCCAGGTGCGGACCTCGTGGGAGGAGTTGCCGGCTTCCTCGGCCATCCGCTCGGCCGTCATCGCGTCGACCGGGGAGAGGTCGCCGGAGGCGAGGGTCGCCATCAGGGCCCGGTCCCCGTCGGGGTTGAGGTCCCGGATGGTGGCCGTGCCCGCCGCGAAGGCCTTCGCCGTGTCGATGACCCGCTGCTGCCGGGCGTCGCGGGCGGCGGCCGTGGGGTGCCCGCCGCCGAGGAGCATCGCGCGAGCGGTGTCGTCGGCGGTGGCCCACTGCGGCACGGGCGGATCGTGGGAGAGGCCGCCGGAGCCGACGAGGAGCACCCGCTCGTCCTCCAGCGCGGCGAGGTAGCCGCCGACCGCCTCGCCGAGGCGGCGGACCCGGCGCATCGTCACGAAGGGCTTGGCGACGCCGTTGACGAAGACGGGGACGGTCGGCACGGCGGCGAGTGAGCCGAAGAGGATCTCCAGCGGCTGGACCGTGCCGTGGCCGACCTCCATGCGGCGGGAGACGGCCACGTCGAGGTCGCGTTCGGCGACCCACTGGGCCAGTTCCTCGGCGCGCTCGGCGGGCGCGTTCAGCGGTCCTTCGGCGGTGCCGTAGTCGCCGACGCCCCACGCCTGGTAGCCGATGCGGAACGGCGGCATCAGGTCGTGGAAGAAGCCGTTGTAGTGGTCGGGCGCGAAGCAGACGACCAGGCTGGGCTCGTAGGACTCGGCGAAGGCCCGCGCGGCGTCGAAGGCGCCCTGGACGGCGCCGGCCACCTCGGCGGGCGGGTCGGCGTACGCCGGCAGGGGGCTGTGCGACATGGTGACGAGGGCGAGGGTCATGCGGGGGTTCCTTCCCGGACGAGCGACCCCGCGGTGACGACGGCGGCGAGGGCCCGGGACGCCTGCTGGGTGAGGGAGGCGGCGGCCACGAAACGGTCGGGGCGCAGCACGACCGGGCCGCAGGCGCGGACGTCGAACCAGTCCTTGAGGGCACCGGTGCCGTCGCCGACGACGGTGACCGGTGCCGGGGAGCCGGCGTACCGCTTCTCGGCCCGGGCGCGCTGCGTCTCGGGCATGAAGGAGACCAGTCGGAACCGGTGACGGCGGACGAGCGCGAGGTCCGCGGCGGAGAGGGAGGCCGTCGGGTCGGTGGCTCCGAGCGCTGCCCGCACGGGTACGGGACCCCGCCGGCTCCGAGCGCTGCCCGCCGAGGGCCGGTACACCGGCTTCGCGCTGATGGCCGCCGCCGTCGCCTGCACGGCGCTCGCCGCCGCCCGGGGCGGCAACGACCACGGCTGGACCGACCCGATGATCCCCGGCCTGGCCGCCGGAGACGTCGTCGCCCGGTTCGCCTCCCGGCTCACCGACCGGCCGGCCTCCCTCCTGCCCGGCGGCGCCAACGCCTCCGTCGGGCAGCTCCCGGTCGCCGACCCCCGGGCCCGGTCCACGCCCTCCCGGCACAACCCACACATGTGCCCGGTTTCCGGTGGTGTGCCCCGCACTCCCGCCGGACCGACACGCGCCGGGCCACGCATGCCGCGGGTTCGGGCGCGTGTCTCGGCCCGCATGTGTACGACCAGGACATGGGCCGGGATGTCAGCCCGCGCCCGCGCCGGTTCACACCTCGGCGCGGTGACGGCAGGCGTCCGGCCGCACTCCGTCGGCCGGCACCCTCGATCGCACATGCGGCACACGACGGGGGCGCGTCCGCGTGCGTTTGCCGCGCTTCCCGGCCTCGGCAGGCTCCTGCGCTCCCAGTAACATGCGCTGAGTCATCCACACTGAGGGAGTGAACGGCTGTGCCCACCACATCAGCCACCACCACGATCCGGTCGCGGTATGCCGAACAGGCGATCTCCGATCTGGCCGAGAACCGCCGCCGGCAGAAGGAATTGACGCGTCAGCTGGAGGCTCTGCACCAGGAGGAGGCACTGCTCCTGGACATCCTGAAACTCGCGGGGGCATCTGACGCGGTTTCCGACGCGGCCTCCGACCTGACGCCCGTACCGCGGCAGGCGCAGAACGAGCCGGAAGTGTCGGCCTCCGTCACCTCGGCCACCTCGTCCGATGCCACCGAAGCCGCGACAAGGCGTCCGCGCGACGCGGGTGCGAGCCCTGACACCCGTCAGCGCGAGACCCGCGCCGGCCGGACCGGCGCCAAGGCTGCCGACAAGCAGGAAGAGCGGCCGGCTCTCCTCCAGGATCTGTTGCTGGAGTTGCTCGCCGCGCACACCGAGCCCCGCCTCGCCGCGGAACTGCGCGAGGAACTGCTGCGCGCACACCCGGACCGGCAGCCCACACCGCAGGTCGTGCGCAACACCCTGGAGGCGCTGGTGGCCAAGGGACGCATTCAGCGGCACAAGCAGAACAGGTCGGTCATGTACACCGTGGTGGAGTCGGACGACACCTGAGCCACCGAACGCACGTGACGGCGGACCGCCGCACGCGGCCGGGTGTGACTCGTAGGCGTTCTCGGGTGACCGGTCGCGGGTGGCGGACCGGGCCGGTGAGCCGGTTGCCGGTTGGCGGTTGCCGGTCAGCAGCGTGCCGGTCCGCTGCCGGTGGGCAGGCGGTAGAGGACATACGGCTTGCGCCGGAGGTCGGTGCCGCCTTTGTGAGAGGCCCTGCGGTCGAAGGGCCGACGACGACTGCTTCGGCGGTGATCCCGCGCCGCGGTCCGGCGGGCTCGGCCGATCCGGCCGACTTCCTGTGTAGCCCGTTCGGCCCCCGCAGGAGGCCACCCCGGGCCGGCCGTGCTCGTATAGGAGTGTTCTCCACATCGACCTGGGAGGTGACCATGCACGAAATGTGGCAGGGCGCGGACCCCTCGGGAGAACCGGTGTGGCATGTCCTGACGTCTGACAAGACCTCTACGTTGTGCGGTGTGGAGAAGAAGCCGGAGCAGCCCAGCCGGCAGGAGCCGACGGACAAGCACTGCTTCGCCTGCATGAAGGCGTTTCAGGCAGCCGTGGTGTGACTCCCCCCACGCGGCACCGTCGCCCGGGCCCGAGGGCCGAACGGGAGCTCCCGCCCATGACCTGGGGGTGTCAACGGGCCCGAGGAGTGCCGCCATGTCTCCACCACCAGCCGCACATCGCACCGCGGCCCGCGGGGCGGCCGACCGACGGTGAGTAGATGGTGCTCTCCTGTCGGTGGATGGTGGGGGGCATGGTGGCTGGGTCGGTTGATATGGCGTCACAGGAGGCGGAGTGAGATCAGGAAGGGCCGGC